>NZ_DBHKYV010000065.1:0-30648 GCF_057315035.1 Cupriavidus sp.
AGTTGCCTTGCGCGTCGAAATCGGTGACGGGGAACGAGAGCAGGCCTTCCGAGATGATCTGCTTGAGTTCTTGCGGTGTAGTCATGACTGTCTTCAACTGGGTAACTGAATGATCGGTTTGCCTCCCGGTGCCGCTCGGCACCGGGAAATACTGAGATAAGGAATTACGGGAATACGAAGCTACGGGCAGGCTTATTCGATGGTGATGTGACCCTTCTCGATCACTTCCTTCCAGCGCTTGAGTTCCTGATTCTCGAACTGAACGAATTGCTCCGGCGTGTTCGCGACCACTTCGAAACCTTGCTCATTCAGCTTCTTCTGCATGGCCTGATCCTTGAGCGAGCTGACGATGGCGCCATGCAGGCGTGTCTTCACGTCGGCCGGCAGCCCCTTCGGCGCGGCGATGCCTTGCCACGAATAGACTTCCACATCCTTCACGCCGCCTTCGGCCATGGTCGGCACGTTAGGCAGCACCGACGAACGCTTGTCGGAGGTCACGGCCAGCGCCTTGAGCTTGCCCGAACGGATATGTTGCAGCACGGCGTTGACGTTCTGGAACGACACATTGACCTGGCCAGCCAGCAGATCGGAGATTGCCGGAGCGCCACCCTTGTACGGCACATGCAGCCCTTCGGTACCGCTCTTCTGCCAGTACAGGGCAGCAGTCAGGTGATCGGACGAGCCGGCACCCGAGCTGGCAAACGTGACCTTGCCCGGGTTCTTCTTCATGTAAGCCACCAGTTCCTGCAACGTGTTGGCAGGGAAGCCCGGATTGGCGACGAGCACGTTCGGCGCCCGCACGGCAACGGTCAGCAGGTCGAAGTCCTTCGCCGGATCGTATTGCAGGTTCTTCTGCAGGAACGGGTTGACCGCGAACACGCCGATCGATGCCACCAGCATCGTGTAGCCATCAGCCGGGGCGCGCTTGACGAACGTCGCGCCGATCGCGCCGGTAGCGCCCGGCTTGTTGTCGATCACGAACGGCTGGCCCAGCTTCTCGTTGAGCGGCTGTGCCAGGTAACGCGCGACCGTGTCAGTCGAGCCGCCGGCTGGGAACGGTACCACCACCGACACCGGCTTTTGCGGCCACGCAGTGCCTGCCGCGACGGCGGCGCCGGTCACCGTGACGCCTGCTGCAAAGACAGCGGCAACTGCCACCACGCGGCGAAGGATGGATGAAACGCGCGGCACCGGACGTGCGACCGCGCAAGTGCTGACCTGATTGGGCTTGTTCATTTATTGTCTCCAGCTAAAACGAAATCCGTCTTGTGTTGATTTGTTGATTTGTGATCGGTTGCCGACCGCGGGTCAACGCACCATGCAAGGCATCTTGTTGTTGAACTTCCAGTTCGGAATCAGGAACTGCATGGCGATCGCATCGTCGCGTGCGCCGAGGCCCTTCTCCTGATACAGCCGGTTGGCACGTGCCAGCGCATCCATGTCGAGCTCCACGCCCAGCCCCGGGGTCTTCGGCACCTGCACCAGACCACCTTCGATCTTCAGCGGATTGCGCGTCAGGTGTTCGCCGTCCTGCCAGATCCAGTGCGTGTCGATGGCCGTCACGCGGCCCGGCGCGGCGGCGGCTACATGCGTGAACATCGCCAGCGAAATATCGAAGTGGTTGTTCGAATGCGAACCCCAGGTCAGGCCCCACTCCGAACACATCTGCGCCACGCGCACCGAACCCTGCATGGTCCAGAAGTGCGGATCGGCCAGCGGGATATCCACCGACTGCAGACGCACCGCGTGGCCCATCTGGCGCCAGTCGGTGGCGATCATGTTGGTGGCGGTCGGCAGGCCGGTCGCGGTACGGAACTCGGCCATGATCTCGCGGCCCGAGTACCCGTCCTCGGCTCCGCACGGGTCTTCCGCATAGGCCAGGATGCCGTGCTTGTCGCGGCAGATGCGGATCGCATCGGCCAGCAGCCAGCCGCCGTTGGGGTCCAGCGTGACGCGGGCCTTCGGGAACCGCTCATGCAGCGCGATGATCGCTTCCATTTCCTCGTCGCCACGCAGCACGCCGCCCTTGAGCTTGAAGTCGTTGAAGCCGTAGCGTTCGTACGCGGCCTCGGCCAGGCGCACCACGCCCTTGGCGTCCATGGCCACCTCGTTGCGCACGCGGAACCATTCGTTGTCGGCGTTCGGCTCGGTACGGTAATCGAGCGTGGTCTTCTGGCGGTCGCCCACATAGAACAGGTAGCCCAGCATCTCCACGGCATCGCGTTGCTGGCCTTCACCAAGCAGCGCGGCCACCGGCACCTGCAGGTGCTTGCCGAGCAGGTCGAGCAAGGCCGCCTCAAGCGCGGTCACCGCGTGAATCGTGATGCGCAGGTCAAACGTCTGCAGGCCACGGCCCCCGGCGTCGCGATTGGCGAACGTGGCGCGCACCTGGTTCAGGATGGCCAGGTACTGGCCGATCGGCTGCCCCACCACCAGCGGGCGTGCATCCTCGAGCGTCTGGCGAATGCTCTCGCCGCCGGGAACCTCACCCACGCCGGTATTGCCGGCGCTGTCCTTGAGGATCACGATATTGCGCGTGAAGTACGGGCCATGCGCACCGGACAGGTTCATCAGCATGCTGTCGTGGCCCGCTACGGGCACGACAGTCAGCTCGGTTACGACGGGGGTAGGAAGATGAGCAGTGGCGGTGGCGTTAGGCACGAACAGATTCTCCATAAACAAAAGCGAATCGATGTGCCGGGAACTGCTGCCGTTGCAGGAACCGCGAAGCTGCTAGAAAGCCCCGCGACAGAAACACCCGACACACATACGATGACTGACATCATAGGGAATGACCAGGCGCTTCGAAACCGGGGTTAACGATAACATTCGGAAAATTGGGGTATAAAATGCCGTATAAGTATCTTTTAGTGATCTCTTAGGCGGCTAAGCCTTGTCGCGCAGGACGGTACGG
Organism: Cupriavidus sp.; assembly: GCF_057315035.1. NCBI lineage: Bacteria > Pseudomonadati > Pseudomonadota > Betaproteobacteria > Burkholderiales > Burkholderiaceae > Cupriavidus > Cupriavidus sp. The sequence goes on from NZ_DBHKYV010000065.1 coordinate 2,915, forward strand.
AATCCGATATGCGAAGCCGGCAGGTCTGCCTCTTGCTGCTCCCGTGAAGAGGCACGATAGCGCACACAGTAGTCCGACGAGCACAGGAACGAGCCGCCCTTGATGACCATTGGCGTATTGCCCTGCGGTCCATGTGGCCGGTTCGAAGGCGCAATGGCCGCGGTGTCGCCGTTCGAGTGCCCTTGATGCTCGCCGGCATACACGTCGCGCGTCCACTCCCATGCGTTGCCGATCATGTCGTAGAGCTTGTAGTCGCTGGCGGCATAGCACCCCACCGGCGAGCGCCCGATATGGCCATCCTCGTTGGTATTCATCAGCGGGAACGCACCTTGCCAGTAGTTCGCCGACGGCTTGCCAGCGGCATTGCGCGGCGCGGTGTCGAGCGTCGCGTCTTCATGGCCGGCCTTGCCCGCGTACTCCCATTCGGCTTCGGTCGGCAGGTCGCGGCCAAGCCACTGCGCATACGCCAGCGCATCGCGCTGTGTGACCAGCGTAACGGGATGGTTGCCGCGCCCTCGCAGGTCGCTGGCCGGCCCCTCCGGATGACGCCACGACGCGCCATTGACCCACGTCCACCAGGCCAGAGGGCGCGCCCCCAGTTCTGCTTGTGTAGGCGGATGGAACACCGCCGCGCCATGCTGGCGCTCTGCATCGGTGACATGACCGGTAGCCTTTACGAACGCCGCGAACTGGGCATTCGTCACCTCGGTCTGGTCGATCCAGAATCCGGCAACCCGCGTGCGGCCATTGCCTGCCGGACGTTCGTCGGCATATCCATGCCGGCTGCCCAGCACGAAATCTCCGCCGCTCAGGTGCACCATACCTGCCTTGGCATCGCTGCCCCAACCTTGGGGCAGCCCACCATAGTGCTCACACTGCCCCTCGGTGCCGAGCGCCGCCAGCGTTCTCGATCCGTTGGCACGATCCAGGCCACCCACGGCCGGCACATCGGCATGGCTCGGAACGGCCCGCGCCATCAACACCGTCGACAGCGCCAACAACGCCATCGCGCCCGCGGCCGCTACACAGGTGGCCTTCACGGAAATTGCCATGATTCGTACCGTACTCAGTAATAGCCCTTCGGCCGGGCCGGCTCCACGCCACCCACGCTGCTCATGTACGCCTTCCATTGCGTGATGAGATCGTCGAGCACGGATACGTTGCTGGTCGAGACGTCATGGTTCTCGCTTCGGTCCGTGGCCAGGTCGAACAACTCCCAATGTCCGTCTGCAGGGCCAAACTGCGCAGGTTCGGTCCACAACGCCTTCCAGCGGCCATCCGCACTGCGGATCTGCGCGCGACCATATGATTCCTCGCCGAACGCGGTGGTGCGCACTTCGCCCGTCGCCTCGCCACGCAACAGCGGCAACAATGAATGTCCGGTGATGGGCCAGACATTGCGGCCGTTATAAGCCACCTTGCCGCGGTTCAGATCCACGCCAGTCGAAGCGTCGATTGCCGGTGCCGCGGCGGTCGCGGGCAGCGCCACACCCGCTACCGCCAGGAAGGTGGCAGTGTTGTCGGTCACATGCGTGAACGCGCGCAGCGTGGTTTGCTGGGCAGTCTGGCCCGGCAGCTTCACGATAAGCGGCGTCGAGATACCGCCTTCGCCCATATAGCCCTTGGTCTGGCGGAACGGCGTGGCGCTGACCTCGGCCCAACGCAAGCCATATTGCAGGCGCCGGGCCGCTTGCAGACCGTTGTCAGTGCCCAGCGTCGAATACACGGGCTCCGTTGCGTTGGCGGTGTCGGTGGCCAGCGGGTCGGCAGTGGTGATCGGCCACGCTTCAGCACCGTTATCGGACTGGAACATGATGAACGTGTTGTCGTACTCGCCGATATCCTTCAGATGCTGCACCAGCAGGCCGATGTTGTAGTCGAGGTTCTCGACCATGCCGGCATAGATCTCCATATAGCGCGCCTGCGCCTTGCGTTCGTCGGCAGTCAGGCTCGCCCACGCCTTGTCGACGTATCCTGCGCCATAGTCGGTATAGCCCTGGGCAGGTCCATTCAGTGCATTGATGTACTTGGCCCCAGCCGTGCCGTTGTTGGCCGTTGCCGCTGGTGCCACCAGCGCCTCGGGAACCCCCGCGTAAGGATTGAAGTCGGCGGGAACAATGCCCAGCGTCTTCTGGCGGGCGATGCGCGCGTTGCGGATCGTGTCATAGCCACCGTCGTACTTACCCTTGTACTTGCTCAGCCAGGGCTCTGGCACCTGCAGTGGCCAGTGGGGCGACGTATATGCGGCATAGGCAAAGAACGGCTTGCCATCGGCCTTGTTGGCATCGATGTATTCGATCAGCTTCTGCGTATAGAAGTTGGTCGAATAGAACACCGCCGGAGACCCTCCCGTACCGCCGGGCTGTCCAGGCTGTCCCGGTTGTACGTACTGACCGTTCTCGGTGTAGTTCTTCGAACCGGCAGCCTCATGCGCGAAATGGTTCGACGCCGCACCACCCAGCAGCGCATAGCTGCGTTCAAAGCCCCACTGGTCCGGCGTCTTGCCGCTGGTGGTGACGCCGCCCACGATGCCGGAACCAAGGTGCCACTTGCCAGCCATATAGGTGTGATACCCGGCATCCTGCAACAGCTGGGCCACCGACAACGCACTGTCGTTGAGATAGCCTTCGTAGCCGGGCAGACCTTTGCGTTCGTCGCTGGGCGCACCCATCGTGCCTTCACCAACGAGATGGTGGTCGGTCCCCGAAATCAGCATCGAGCGCGTGATCGCGCAGACGGTACCCGTGTGGTGATTGGTCAGGATGCGACCCGACGCAACCAGCGCATCGAGATTGGGCGTATCGATCTCCCCGCCAAACGCCTTGATATCTGAATAGCCGAGGTCGTCGGCCATGATGTACAGGATGTTGGGCCGCTTCTGCGTGGTACCCGGCGATGTCGCCGCCGTGCCATTTGACGCGACCGGCGCGGTCCCGTCCGAACCGCATGCAACCAGGGAGACGAGCGCCGCCGCGCTTGCTGCCCCCAGCAGACCCAATCGACCCAGCCGCAGAATGCGGGAGGTTGCCCTGGCAGGCGTTGGGGATTGGGTAGTTGAATCGGCTCGAGGTGCTAACGGAAAAGCGCTATTGATCTTCATTGTTGTCGCTACCGTGGGAAAGCAGGCCATGCTATGGCCCCACACGGCATAAGCAAAACAACGATTCCGCATGCGCTTCTGCGGAAAAATTAGTTGCCAAACCTCACAGACCCGCCTCAGGCAACTCGAATGCTCCAAGTAGCGCCCGCACCTTGGGCGGCACAAGCTTGCGCGCAGGCGTCAGCGCGTAGACCTTTAACGGCGACGACAAATGCTGAGGAAAAAGGCGCACTAGCTGCCCGCTCTTTATCTGGTCATGGATATAGCCCGGTAGCAAGCGCACGACCCCCAGTCCGTCGGTCGCGGCGCGTACCCGGATCTCGACATTTGGTGTCCGGATGCTCGCAGACACCGCGATCCGTGCCACTTGCTGTTCATCCTCGAACAGATCCCAATAGTCGTCGTCGGCATCGACGATCATGGGCCACGACGCTATATCCTCCAGTTGCCGAGGCAGCCCACGCCGGGCAATCAGATCCGGAGCCGCAAAGAATGCACGTTCCATGGCCACCAGCCGTTTGCTGATCAGCGAGCTGTCCGGCAACCGCGCATCGGTCTTGACGAAGGCAATGTCATAGCGCTGCTCCAGCAGGTCGGGAATCGTCCGCGTGTCGTCGATCTCGACCTTCAGGTCCGGATGCGCCTTGAGCAGTTTCACCAGCGCTGGCGCCAGGTGCAGCCATCCGGTCTCGTAGGGCGCCGCCAGCCGCAGCGTTCCAGAGACCTGCTGCCGGCTCGACCTCGCATCGTTATCGGCTTCGCGCAGTTCATTCAGCAATGGCTGGACTCGCGCGTAAAGCGTCTGCCCCAGATCCGTGACGCGGATCCTGCGTGTTGTGCGGTCCAGCAGCCGGTTGCCCAGCCGCGCTTCCAGCCGGGACAGCGACAGGCTTATCGACGACTTTGGAATGCCGGTCAGATCGCTCGCAGCAGTAAAGCTCCCGGCCTCCACTACCCGGCAGAAATTGTCCCAGTCTCCCCAGTCCGCGGCGTCATCAGGTCTCTTGTGCAACATGGTCCTACGCGGCGCTCATGGCCGCCTGAAATTCGACGTACCGGGCAGCCATCGCCGCCCGGCCTGCGATGAATAGTACGAAACCATGCGCATTTCCGAAGACTGATCCATAGCCGATGCTGGCCAGATTGTTTGGCATTCGCGCCAGTCCGTGGGAAGCGCGTGCATGGCAGATCGGAACCACTATTTCCTGGCCACTGCTGCAAACACTTTGGCCTGAAATCCACCCATTCGCGTGGCCGCGCGCTTGCGCATGACGAAACGATCCCACAGAATCGAGCCACACGTTCTCAATTATCGAGAGAGTTAGATGAACCTGTTCGAATCGATGTCCCTACTTGTCGCAGTGGTCGATTCGGGCAGCCTCTCCGCTGCGGCGCGTCGTCTTGGCGTACCGCTGCCTACGGTCAGCCGCAAGGTCGCGGATCTCGAAACCCACCTCAAGACCCGGCTGCTGCATCGCACCACACGCACCCTTTCACTGACCGAAGCCGGCATCACCTATGTTGCAGCGTGCCGGCGCATTCTCGAAGAAGTCGGCGAAGCCGAGCGAACCGCCATTGGTGAACAGGTGTCACCGAAGGGCGAACTCGTAGTGACTGCGCCGGCAAACTTCGGACGCCTGCACGTGGTACCAGTGGTGGCGGGATTCCTGGCCCAGTACCCAGAGATCAATATCAACCTCGTGCTGACCGATCGCGTGGTGCATCTGATGGAAGAGCATGCCGACGTGGCCGTGCGCATCGGCGAACTCCCCGATAGCACGCTGATCGCCACGCGGGTCGGCACCGTGCGCCGGGTGGTGTGCGGTAGTCCCGGCTATCTCGCAGCACACGGGGCCCCGGCCGCGCCGACTGACCTCGCGAACCATCAGTGCATTTCCTACGAGGTGTTGGCGTCGATGCGCGCATGGGTCTTTGGCGCCGGCAAGTCCGAGGTATCGATACCGGTACGATCCAGGCTTGCCGTCAATACGGCCGAGGCCGCCATCGCTGCGGCGATGCTGGGCATGGGCTTGATCCGCGTACTGTCGTACCAGGTAACTGACGCGGTACGCCAGGACAGCCTTGCCATTGTGCTCGAGGATTACGAATCCACGCCGTTGCCAGTCAGTCTTGTGCACAAGGGGCAGGCTCCCCTGCCCCTGAAGTTAAGGGCATTCCTCGACTTCGCCACGCCCCGGCTAAGGGCGCGCACGGCGCCATCGCTGGCCGGCGCCGCGGGCCCATGACCTACCCGCTAGAACATGTCCGCGGCGGGCTGGCTCGGCGCGCCATCCCCGACCGCAAGCGACCCCGGCCGTGAGGGGATGAAGGGGCCGGTGATCATATTGGCGAAGCTTTGACCCGGTCCCACCATCGGGAACACGTCGGCATCCACGTCCACCATCACTTCAAGAAACGCAGGGCCGTCAAACTCGATGAAGGCCTTCAATGCCGTCTCGAGTCCGTCCACGTCCTCCACACGACGTGCGAACTCGAAACCATCGGCGCGTGCGGCCATGATGAAGTCCTTGCGATGCAGAGCCTTGTCGCTCACACAAAGTCGGCCATCGTAGAACAGCCGTTGCCACTGGCGGATCATGCCGTCACCGCGATTGTTGAGCAGCAGTACCTTGACGGGCACGCCGTAGGTAGTCGCCGTCTCCAGCTCACCCAGGTTCATGCGGATACTGCCGTCGCCGTCGATATCGATCACCAGTGCATCCGGCCGTGCCATTTGCGCGCCAATCGCCGCCGGCAGCCCAAATCCCATGGTTCCCATGCTGCCCGATGTCAGGAAACTGCGTGGCTCGCCAAACGGGAAGTACTGCGCCGCCCACATCTGGTGCTGGCCAACGCCGGTGCTGATGATGGCGCGCCCGTCGGTGATCTCGCCGAGCATCTCCACCACGAACTGCGGTTGAATCGCGCGGCTGGTCCGGTTGTAGTTCATGCGATAGGCGCGCTTCAGTTCAGCCACATGCTCGATCCACGGGTGATGTGAATGCGTGGTGGGTCCCTCCTCCATCAACGAAAGCAGGGCTTGCCTGGCGTCGCCAACATGACACCAGTCTGCGCGCTTGACCTTGTTGATCTCCGCGGCGTCAATATCGATATGGGCGACGTGGCGCGCGCCCGGCGCAAAGGCGTCCGGACGCCCACCGGCCACACGATCATCGAACCGCGCGCCAACGGCAATCAGGAAGTCACAGTCCTCGACCGCATAGTTCGCATACGCCGCACCGTGCATACCAAGCATGCCAAGATACAGCGGATGTCTTGCAGGCATGGCACCGAGCCCCATCAGCGTGGTGACTACTGGAATTTCATAGCGCTCGCTGAACTGCCTCAGTGCCTCGGTTGCCCTCGCCGCGATGATCCCTCCACCCACGTACAGCAGCGGCCGACGGCTTTTTCGTAGCAACTCGAACAACTTCGCGCGCTTCCTGCCTTCGAGCCGGTCGCCTTGCGCCACGCGCCGGAGACGTTCCGAGTAGCCCCGGAACTGCAGGGTGCCGTGGCCGTGGTATTGACCGATCCAGTTCTGCACGTCCTTCGGCACATCGACGACAACCGGCCCAGGACGCCCGGTTCGCGCCACTTCGAACGCCGTACGCAGCGTGTGTTCGAGTTTTGCGGGGTCGGTGACGAGGAACACCTGCTTGGCGCACGCCGACATGATGTTGAAGACCGGGGCTTCCTGGAATGCATCGCTGCCGATCGCAGCACGCGGCACCTGGCCGCAGATCAGGACCACCGGCACGGAATCACCATTGCAATCGGCGATGGGCGTCACCGCATTTGTCGCGCCCGGTCCCGACGTAACCATGAACACACCCACCTTGCCGCTGGCGCGCGCATAGCCCGCCGCCATGAATCCAGCCGCCTGTTCGTTGGCGGGCACAACCAGTCTGATCTGGTGCTCGGGGTTCGCTTCGTGCATGGCGTTGAAGCGAAACACCGCGTCATACGTGGGCAGAATCGCACCGCCGCTGTAGCCAAAGACGGTGTCGACGCCCTGCTCGGACAGCACGCGCAGGATGATGTCGGCGCCCGACATCGGCTCGGTGGCGGGCGCTGGGGGCAAGGCCGCAGTCAATGCGCTTAATGCAGTTTCTGGATTTCGGGTCACGTTGCCTGGAAGAACTGAGAGGGTGGGACAACCCATTCTGGCAACGATCACCACTACGCGCTGGCCCAAGCGCTTCAGTTTCTGGCCAAAGACAAGCGAATCCGGGCCACGTGCGCAATGTGCACCGCCACGGCCTGCTTCGCCATTTTCAAGCCCGACGAAAAAGACTAGTTCACGCGACGGTGGGTGAACAGCGTCATAGCTGCAGCCTGGCAAGAATCTCGCACAACTTGGCCCGATTCCAGCGCGCGTCGACCGCAAGAAATACTTTCAATCTCGTACATTGAACACACCAAAGTCTGGGCTGTACTGGCACGTCGCATGGTACAGCCAACCTATCGAAGGAGTCGGCCGTGTTCGCTGCAATGCTTGAAGTCAATCCCATCCCCGCGCAGTTCGATACCTATCTTGGCATGGCCAAGATGCTGAGACCCGAACTCGAGCAGATCGACGGTTTCATCGACAACAACCGCTATGCCAGTCTGACGCGTGACGGATGGCTGCTCTCGTTGTCGAGCTGGCACGACGAGAAGGCGCTGGTGCGGTGGCGTACCACGACGAAGCATCACAAGGTCCAACAGGCCGCGCGGGACCGGGTCTTCTCCGACTATCGGCTGCGTATCGGCGAAACGCTCGCCGATTCACTCCTGTCCGCCGATCAGGTGCTGCCTCAGCAGCGCCTGGACCCCACCGAAGTGGGCGCCGGCAAGGCGGTGATGTTGCTCGATGCCAGCCGCTCTCCCGACTGGCTCCAGGGTGCAAGCGCGGAAGCGGTGGCCAGGTCCCTCGGCCTTGATACCGAGGCTTCCGGACTGGTGGCATGGGATGCCTTCAAGGCGCTGTTGTCACCCGAGGAAGTCATCGTCGTGGCGACGTGGCGCGACGAAGCAGCGGCCAAGTCGTTCGAAAAGCAGGCAAGGCTGCCGACCGACGTGCGCCTGCGCACCATTCGCGTGGTCCGCGAATACGGCATGTTCGACCGTCGCGAAGCACCCCAGTACTTCGAAGACGCGGCGCGGCATGAGCAACGCTCATAGAGTTGGAATGAGACACCCATGAATACCGCGTCCCCACTCACGGCAGAGGACATGCCATCGGTTGCCAGGCAACCCGGCCCGCTGCCTCAATCCCTTGCGCAGCCGGTGCCCGCTCCAGCCGCCCCCCTCGCCCCCGTCGCGTTCTCGGCCCGCCTGGCCACGGGGCTGGTCGGCGTGCTGCTTGCGTCGTTGCTGGCGATCCTGAACGAGCAGGTCACCGCCTTGGCCTTGACCGATGTGCAAGGCGTGCTCTCGATCGGCCGCGACGACGGCACCTGGATTACCACGCTCTTCGAGGCTGCCAACGTCGCCACGATGGTCTTCGCCCCCTGGTTTGGCATCACCTTCACGCTGAAGCGCTTCACGATCGGCGCGGTACTTGCCACGATCGTGCTGGGGATGCTCTGCCCGTTCGCACCAAACCTGCATGCGCTCTATGTCCTCCGGGTGCTTCAGGGCGTCACTGGTGGCTGCCTGCCGCCGATGCTGATTATCGTGGCGCTGCGCTACCTGCCACCCAAGGTCAAGCTGTACGGGCTGGCCGGCTATGCGATGACCGCCACGTTCGGCCCCGCGCTCGGTACGCCGCTCGCCGCGTTGTGGACCGAGTACGTGGGATGGCGGATGGTCTTCTGGCAGATCGTGCCGCTTGGGGTGATCAGCTGCGCCGCGGTTCGTTGGGGGCTTCCCGATGATCCGCCGCGACTTGAGCGGTTCGGCGCATTCAACTGGACAGGCTTCCTGACCGGATTCCCCGCGGTGGCCATGCTCGTCATCGGCCTGCTGCAGGGCGACCGCCTTGACTGGCTGGCCTCGCATTTCATCAGGGTGATGTTTGGTGGCGGCTCCGCGCTGCTTGCGGTGTTCCTTGTCAACGAGTGGTTTCACCCACTGCCGTTCTTCAAGCTCCAGCTGCTTGGCCGCAGGAACTTCGCCCATGGCCTTATGACGCTGGCTGGGGCCGTGATCCTGCTGGTCGGCGTGGCCGCCATCCCGGGCCAGCATCTTGCGCGGCTCCACGCATACCGCCCCCTGCAAACCGCCCCGCTATCGCTGCTCGTGGCACTCCCGCTGCTGGTCACGCTGCCGCTGACTGCCGCCATCCTGAACACTCGACGGGTCGACTCGCGGTGGGTAATGACGGTGGGACTGTGCCTGATGATCGCCACGTGTTTCCTGGGAAGCTTCGTCACCACCGAATGGATCCGCGACAACTTCTTCTGGCTTCAATCGCTGCAGATCGTCGCCCAGCCGATGGTGATCCTGGCGATCCTGATGGGCGTCACCACAGGCCTGCCACCGACAGAAGGGCCGTTTGCCTCGGCCATGTTCAACTCGCTCAAGACATTCTCCGCTGCAGTGGCCACTGCGCTGCTAGAAGGTCTTGGCACCGGCCGCGAACGCTTTCACTCGAACATGCTCGTCGACCAGCTTGGCAACAATGCGGTGACGGTCGGCCGTAGCGTCGACACGGCGCATAGCCTTGGCCAGCTTGCTCACCGCATTCACGAGCAAGCACTCGTGCTGACCTCCGCCGATCTCTACCGCGTGATGGCCTGCGTTGCCGTTGCGCTCCTGGTTCTTGTGCCGATACTGCCCGTACGCATCTATCCGCCCTGGAGCACCACGCCACCCTCGACGCCACCTTCGACGAATTAACGAGTTCCCATCATGCCCTCCGCTTCCAATCCTTCCAATCCTTCCCGTCCTTCTGGTCCCTTTCTTGCGCCACTCAGGAACATCCGGATCGCCGCGGTTATTGTCGCCGCTGGCATTGTCATCTGGGCCTGCACCGGCCTGATGTTCCGTTCCAGTAACGAATCCACCAACGACGCGTACGTCACCGCCGACTTCACGCTGGTCGCCCCGCGCATTGCCGGACAGATATCCGAGGTGCTGGTCGATGACAACCAGTCGGTCAAGGCCGGTCAACCGTTGCTGCGTATCGATGACCGCGACTTCCGGGCCGCGCTGCGGAGCGCTGAGGCTGATGTCGTCGCCGCCAAGGCGCTGGTAGCGAACTACGACGCGGAGATTGCCCGCCATCCGTCGCTGGTGCTGCAGGAGAAGGCCAGGCTTCAGTCCGACGAGGCATCGATCGCATTCGCGCGAGCCAACGCGGCACGCTATCAGAGCCTTTCCGAAGCCGGCGCAGGCGCAGCCCAGGAGCAGCAACGCGCCGCCAGCATTCTTGCCGAACAGCTTGCGCTGCAGGCCAACCATCGCGCGGCGCTGAGTGCGGCAGAGCAGAGCCTTGACGTGCTGCGTACCCAGCGTGACAAGGCAGCGGGTGCTCAGGCGCGTGCGGAGGCGGCACTGGAACAGGCCACGCTCAACCTGTCATACACCGAGATACATGCGCCAGTCGACGGCAAGGTTGGCAGGCGCTCCGCCCGTGTCGGCGCCTACGTCACGGCAGGCGCGCCCATGCTTGCGATCGTTCCGGTGACCGACGCCTATGTGGTTGCCAATTTCCAGGAAGACCAGATCACCCATATGCGGCCAGGACAAAGCGCGCGTATCCGGATCGACAGCCTGCCTGGCGTCGAGATCCAGGGACACATCGACAGCCTGGCGCCTGCCACCGGGGTGAGCTTCGCACCAATCGCTCCCGACAATGCGACCGGCAACTTCACCAAGATCGTGCAACGCGTGCCGGTCAAGATCACCATCGACCACGGGCAAAGGGTTGCCGCCGGTCTGAGTGTGGGTCTGTCCGTCGTTGCAGATGTTGACGTCGGCGGACATGACGCTACGAGCGCCCAGGGAGGTACCAAATCATGAACACCGACGAATTTTCATTCCGTGCCTCCGCGCTGGCGGTCCTGGCCTCGCTTGCCATGGCCGGTTGTGCAGTCGGACCGGACTTCACACGGCCCACGCCATCCAGCGCCGATGTCTTCCAGCGGCTCCAGACCGCGCAAGCGCCAAGCCGCGCAATTGCTGCGGAGTTCAACACCGACTGGTGGACGCTGCTCAATGACCCGCTGCTGAACGAACTCGAGAGCAGGCTGGTGGACGCCAACCTGGACGTGGCGGCGGCGGCGGCGCGACTGCAGCAGAGTCGCGCGACACAACAGGTCGTCGGTGCCCAACAGCTCCCGAAGCTGGATGGTGCCGCGTCGTACAACCGCGAGCGCGGCAGTCCCAACGGCATCCTGTCACTGCTCGGCGTGGCGCCGAACAGCGCCCCGACGCAATCGGCGTCGGGCAGCTCGCCGGTGGGCGTAGCGCCAATGCCCGGCAAAAGCGGCTCGCCGCCTTTTAACGTCTACCAGTTCGGATTCGACGCCTCATGGGAACTCGATCTCTGGGGCCGTGTGCGCCGTAGCGTCGAGGCCGCGGGCGCGCTGACGGATGCATCCGTCGAGGACCGTAATGCGGTACTGCTGTCCGTCCGTGCCGAGCTGGCCCGGAACTACGTGGAACTGCGCGATATCCAGTCGCTACTCGAGATCGCGAAGCAGAATCTTGATATCGCCCGCGACACTGCAAAGCTTACGCAGGTACGCGCGCGCGAAGGCGTGACCACTGACCTCGACGTGGCCAATGCGTCCGCCCAGGTCGCGTCGATCGAAAGCCTGATCCCGACCCTGGAAGCCCGCCACGAATCCACCATCAACGCCATCGGCCTGCTGCTGGCCCAGGAACCTGGCGCACTGCGCCAGCAACTCGGCGAGCCGCGCGAGATGCCCACGCTTCCCGCGCAGGTGCCCGTCGGCCTGCCGTCGGAAATCGTGCAACGCCGACCCGATATCAGGCGGGCCGAAGCGCAACTGCACGCGGCCACCGCCTCGATCGGCATGGCAAAGGCCGATTTCTATCCACGTATCACGCTGAATGGCAGCGCCGGGTTCCAGAGCCTGCAGCTTTCCAGTCTTGCCGACTGGGCCTCGCGCCAGTTCGTGATAGGCCCGTCGATTTCGCTGCCAATCTTCGAAGGTGGACGACTCAGGGCCACGCTGCACCTGCGCGAAGCCCAGCAGCAGGAAGCTGCCATCGCTTACCGGCATACGGTTCTCAAAGCATGGCGCGAGGTCGATGATGCGCTGGTGGCCTACGATGCCGAGCAGCGCCGACGCGACAAGCTGGTGACGGTGGTCAGCGAGAACCAGCGTGCGCTGACGATTGCACAACGGCGTTACAAGGCTGGCGCCGTCGACTACCTTGATGTGCTGAACACCCAGCGGCAGCTCCTGCAGGCACAGCGCAACCTCGAGGAAAGCCGCGCGGCTGCGGCGACAAACCTGATCGTGCTCTGCAAGGTCCTCGGCGGAGGCTGGCAGTCGACTTACGCCGACACACCCGTTGCCGGCTAAGCCGGTAAGCCCACAAGCCGGGCCCCACCGTCAAGCGGCACCTTCGGTCGAAATGCCCGAAGGTGCCGCAATTCATTCCTGCCCCGTTACTGCCGCATAGGTTCCCCAGTGCCGCAGTGCGTCCAGCACGGCCTGCAGCTTCCTGCCCTTCCGCGTCAGAACATAGTCACTCCAGTCGGCGCGCTCGGCGCACACCTTTGATTCCAGTACGCCATGCTCGATCAGCAAGCGCAGTCGCGCGGACAGGATGTTCGGGCCGATGCCGATCCGCCGTTGAAACTGGCCAAACCGGGTCGCTCCCGCCAGCGCTTCGCGTACGATCAAGAGGGTCCAGGTATCGCCAACGACGTCGAGCGTCCCGGCAATCAGGTGCAGGTCATCCTGCGGTCCGGCACGTTCCGCTCGTATCGGCATCGCCGAGGCAGTTGTTGCACGCATTGGAGCAAGCGTTTCGTTGATTGGCATGATGTGAATCCAGATGTTGACCGCAAACCCGACGGGTTGATTACCCCTGGGGTGCAAAGACAATCGGCGCCCTGCAAGGCGCCGATTGTCCGACTCTTGGAAGTTACGACAGCGTCAAGCCAGCGCTTCCTCGACCGCCGCGCGCAGGAAGTTCTCTTGCCGCTCGGTGTGCATCCACGCATAGCCAGGCGCGGTCGATGCTGTCGCTTCGGGTCCGATATAGCGCAGCATGCCCGGAACCTTGACGATATCCAGCAGCCGCTCCATCACGAAACTCCACCCGCCCTGGTTCTTCGATTCTTCCTGGCACCAAACCACGTGCCTGAGATGCGGATAGCGTGCGATCTCCTCGGCGATGCGCGTTGCCGGAAACGGGTACAACTGTTCGACACGCAGCAACGCGATATTGTGCTTGCCGGCCTTGCGCCGGCGGGCCAGCAGGTCGAAGTAGACCTTGCCCGAGCACAACACAAGGGAATCGACCTGCCCGGCTTCCGCGTCGGTGCGCGTCTCTGCCAGTACCTCTTCGAACCGGCCGCCGGCAAGGTCCTCCAGGCTGCTGACCGCCTCCGGATGGCGCAGCAACGACTTGGGTGTCATGACGATCAGCGGTACACGCTCGGCATCCAGTGCCTGCCTGCGCAGCAGGTGATAGATCTGCGCGGGCGTGGTGGGCTGGCACACGCGCATATTGTTTTGCGCACACAGTTGCAGGTAGCGCTCCAGCCGCGCCGACGCGTGCTCGGGCCCCGCACCTTCCTGGCCATGCGGCAGCAGCAGCGTGACGCCGCTGAACTGGCCCCACTTGGCAGCGCCCGCAGACAGGAAGTTGTCGATAACAACCTGTGCGCCATTGGCGAAGTCTCCGAACTGCGCTTCCCACAGCACAAGTGAGTCTTTCTGGACGAGCGAGTAGCCATACTCGAATGCCAGCACGCCGGCCTCGGACAAGGTCGAGTTCGCGAGCGCAAACTTGCCCTGGCCATTGGCCACATTGGCGAGCGGCGTGTAGAAACCCTGGTCGCGCGCCACGCGTTTCTGATCGTGAAGCACCGCGTGACGATGGCTGAAGGTTCCACGTTCGCTGTCTTGTCCGCTCAGCCGTACGTTGACACCCTCCGCCAGCAGCGAGCCATACGCAAGATGTTCGGCCATGCCCCAGTCCAGCGCGCGCTGTCCCGTTGCCATCTCGCGGCGCGCGCTGATCACCTTGTCGACCAGCGGGTGCAGCGAATACTGTTCCGGCACGCTCGTGAGCCGCTGCCCGAGCGCCTTTAACCGTTCCATGGGCACCGTGGCGTAGCGCGCCGCCGGCGCTGCTTCCGCAGGCGAGATCATGCGCTCGCCCTCGGTGCCGGCAGTCGCCTTCCGTTGTTCGGTGGGCTGCACCGCGTCAAGGCGTTCGCGGTATTCAAGCGCGTAGCGTTCCACGTCTTGCGCGGTAACGACCTGTTCATCCACGAGCTTCGCAGCATAGATGGCGCGCGTACCCGGATGTCCGGAAATCGAGCGATACATAAGCGGCTGCGTAATCGCTGGCGTGTCCTGCTCCTGATGTCCATGACGACGGAAGCAGACCAGTTCGATCACCACGCTCCGGTTGAACGTCGCGCGGAAATCGATGGCCATGCGCGTGGCCGCCACCACGGCTTCGGGGTCGTCGCCATTCACATGCAGCACGGGCGCTTCAATCATCTTCGCGATGTCCGTGCAGTAGAACGATGAACGGGCATCCTCCGGGCGGGACGTTGTAAAGCCCACCTGGTTGTTCACCACGATATGAATGGTGCCGCCCGTGCCGTAGCCCCGGGTGCTCGACAGGTTCATGGTCTCCATCACAATGCCCTGGCCGGATATTGACGCGTCACCGTGAATCTCGATGGGCAACACTGCGCCGCTACCCAGGCCCATGGCTTCCGCTCGCGCCCGGGCCATCCCCTGCACCACCGGGTTCACGATCTCCAGATGCGACGGGTTGAAGGCCACGGTCACTTCGGCGGGTCCGGCCTCGGTCGCAATGGTGCCGGTGAACCCCTTGTGATATTTGACGTCGCCCGCTGCCAGCTGCCGCGATGCCTTGCCCTCGAATTCATCGAACAGCGCCGCCGGCGGCTTGCCGGCAATGTTCACCAGCACGTTCAGGCGACCACGGTGTGCCATGCCCAGGATCGAATGCCGGATGCCATGCGACGCGCCATGCGAGACCAGTTCATCGAGCAGCACGATCAGGGATTCACCGCCTTCCAGCGAGAAGCGCTTCTGCCCCACGTAGCGGGCGTGCAGGTATTTCTCAAGACCTTCGGCCGCGGTCAGCCGCTCCAGGATATGACGCTTGTCGCTAGCGGCAAGGCTGGCCTTCGAGCGGGTGGATTCCAGCCGCATCTGCCACCAGTTGCGCTGGTTGGGATCGGTGAGATACATGAACTCCGCACCGAGCGTGCCGCAATAGGTCTGGCTCAACGCCTCGACCAGCCCTTCCAGGGTCATGTCCTCTTCCGCGAAGTTCGTATCCGACGGATCGAACTTCGTCTTCATGTCAGCCGGCGAAAGACCGTAGTAGCTCGGAATCAGGGCAGGCACCGGCACCGGCTCCATCCATCGCAATGGATCCAGGTTCGCGTGGCGCGTGCCGACCATGCGGTAGGCCAGGATCATGGCCTGCACGGCGAGCTGCTTGCGGACCGCAGCAGGATGATCGGCTGCGGTCCGCCCGGCCGCACGCGACTGCCTGGCCAGTTCGACGAAGCGGGATACCACCGGGCTGTGCGCAACGTCGCCATTGCCAGACCCGTCCACCGCAGGCACCGCTTGCAAGGCATCGAAGTAACCGCGCCATTCGTCGGACACCGTGGCGCGATCAGCCAGGTAGGCTTCGTACTGCTCCTCAACGTAGGGAGCGTTGCCTCCAAACAGGAAGGAGGTATTCCGGTTCTCAATCATCATGTTGCTAGACCTGTCGTGAGCCGGGGCAGATGCCCGTTAGCTACAGTCTAGAAACTACGGGTTTTCCAAGACGCGCTGGTTATGGCGGTTTGGGGACATCTCCTGTCGATTTCCGGCCATGGCCTGAAACAGCGACATCGGCCGATCGCCGCCGGGCATGGCACCCGCTATAGTCTCGGAACCATGCAAGATGAAGTGTGAAATGATGCAAGCCGCCCCAACGCCAGCGCCAGCTATCGCGGTTGGCCCGACCTTGCCGGACTTGATCGCGCCTGACTTGACGGCGGTCTTCTGCGGCCTCAATCCCGGCTTGCAGGCTGCCGCGTCAGGCCATCACTTCGAAGGGCGCGGCAACCGTTTCTGGAAGGCAATCCATCTTGCCGGGTTCACGGACCGTGAACTCAGGCCTGCCGAATGCGGGGAGTTTCTCGTGTTCGGATTTGGACTGGCAACGGTGGTGTGCCGAGCCACTGCCGGCGCCAGCGAACTTGCGCAGGGGGAGTACATCGACGCTGCGCCGGACCTGGTCCAACGGCTCAACCGATTCCGGCCTCGGTATGTCGCCTTCCTGGGCAAGGCAGCCTATGCGGCGCTGAGCCACCAGAAACATGTCGAGTGGGGCGCGCAACCGCAGACCCTCGGTGCATCGAAGGTCTGGGTGCTACCCAACCCAAGCGGTCGGAATCGTGGATTCGGGCTCGCCGAACTGGTCGATGCCTACCGCGAATTCCGTTTGGCGGTCACCGGGTAGAGGCAGGCGCTAGTGGGTGATCGCTGCAACCGGCCCTTGCCGCGAACTGTCGCGTCGCGCGGCGGCTGGCACCATGATCGGCACGTCACTGCCCTGGTGTTCCACGTCGGCCTGCGCGCTGCCCTCGGTTTCCTGGAAGCGCTGACGATAGTCCTTGGGCGTGATGTCGAGACGCCGCGAGAAGATCATCCGCATATGCGTGGAACTATGGAAGCCGCTCCGGAACGCAATGGTTTTCAGCGGCACGTCGGTTTGTTCGAGCAGCTTCCGCGCAAAATCCACGCGCACCTGCTCGACGAAAACGGACGGCGCAACCTTGGCGTGCTTCGCAAAGGTGCGGCTAAACGTGCGGCGGCTGACGCCTACGGCATCGGCCAGTTCCTCGATCGAGAACGCTTCGGCAATGTGATCGTTGATGTAGCGCAAGGCCCGGCTGACAATGGAATCCTCTTCAGGGCCCACGGCCAGGTATGGACTGTATTGCGACTGCCCGCCATCCCGGCGGATATACACGATCAGGCGCTTTGCGACCTTTACCGCCAGCGCGTGCCCGAAATCCTCGGCAACCAGCGCCAGGCACAGGTCGATACCGGCGGTAACACCGCCGCAGGTGAACAGGTTGCCGTCACGGACAAAGATCTTGTCCGGCCGCACGAAGGCGCGCGGGAAATGGTCCTGCAGCCGTTTCGTATCGGACCAGTGCGCCGTGACTTCGCGCCCATCCAGCAGCCCGGCATGGGCCAGCAGGAATACCCCGTTGCATACCGCCCCGAACCGCTGCGTGGTCAGCGCCTTGTCATGCAGCCACGCCAGGAAGTCCGGATCAGGATGCATGCCCGGCGCCCGGGGCCCGCCCGCCACCAGCAGCAGGTCGCAGTCGTCCCGATAGTTGCGATAGTCCACCGGCACACTGATCTGCATGCCGTTCGAGCACGTAACGCTGTGGGGACGCACGCCGACCAGGGTGACTTCGTAGCGTTTGTGGTGCGGCAGCAGTGCATTGGCCTCCGCAAACACATCCATCGGGCCGGCTACATCCAGTGCCTGAACGCCATCGAACACAACAAGAGCTACTTTCATCTGCCTTTGCGTCAATACCGACGTGAATCTTGGGGGCGGTGCCTCGGTGAGAGGCATGGTACGCGCTTACGGCAAAGGAGATTAGAGGGCGATTCCGAGAATCATTCTTTCAGAATCTGAAAGCGGGAAGGCAGTTGCCCGACCCCGGGCCTGTCATTTGGGTCGGGTCACAGCACCATCCCTATCACACTATCGTTGCCAGCCGCGCTCCGGGCCGTCTTTCTGGTCGCGGTAGGTCCAGTGCGTTCCGCAGGTCTGACACACGAAGGTGCTAATGGTGATTGGCGCAGCCTTGGCGGGCTTGATGCGTTGCGTATCCGTGATGCGCATCGAGGCATGCCCGGGTGCGCCGAGCTTGTGGAGTTCGACCGCTTCGCAAGCAGGGCAGAGAGTCATTACCGCATCCATGTTGTGGATGGCCAATGTAGCACGACCGCAAACAAGTGCTCCCGGGCTCACGGTTGGAGTAGAGTATGGGATGGAAACCATCTGGACACAGGAGTCAGCCATGGAAGCGCACCCGACCGCCAGTTACAAGGGGTATGACATTTACCCTCTCGTCTACCGGCATGCCGCGGAGCGTGCATGGGGTGAGCCCAGGCCAGACCGGTCTTTCGAAGCTGCCGTGGTGATCTGCCGCGAGGGCCTGCACCCCGAAGGCGAGTTGGCACGCACATTCCATCTCGATGCCGTACCCTGGGATAACGTCGGTGCAGCGCGACGTGGCGTGCTTCGCTACGCCGAGGAAATTATCGACGGACGGATCGCGGGCAAGTCCGTGGCTTCGCTGTAGCAGCACCTGGCAATACTTCGGGCAAGTTACTAAACACCATCGGTATCCATCGGATTACGAGGAAAATAGTCATGAGCAGCATCGCTGCGGCATCCAGTTTCCTGTGCACGCTGCCAGGCGCAGGCAAGGGAATTGCCTACCATCTGGCCGTCAGCTTCCTTGAAGTAGGCCACCCGACCGCCGTCCGATTCACCAGCTTCGTCGGCGAAGGCAGGCGCTCATTCGAACTGCTGATCACGGGCGCAGCCCTACAGGAAGCACTCGCCTCGAACTGCGAGGCACTATGCCGGGTGGCAATTGGCCAGGCGATCCGGGACCATCTCTATGAGAAGACCAAGGAGGGCGAGCACCAGTTGGACCGCGACGCCGTACCCTGGGACGGCGAACTCAGGCCCGTGGGCGGCGGCGTCGTTCCGGACCGGCCGCGCGCACGCTTTCCGATGGCCTGAAGCCGGCTTACAGGTCCAGAACCAGCTCCGCACACTTCGCCCGCGAAACGCAGATCAGGATCGACTTGTTGGCGATGCGCTCATCGTCACTCAATACATAGTCGCGATGATCGGCTGCGCCGGAAGCCAGCGGAACTTCACAGCTTCGGCATAACCCCTCGCGGCAGGACGACGGCAGGCATACGCCGTTCGCCTCAAGCACCTCGAGAATGCTGGCGTCCTGCGGGACCGTGAATCGTCCTCCATGCCTGAGCAGACGCACCTCGAACGCGTGGTGCTCTGCGTTCACTTGTGGGGCGGCGCTGAACCGTTCGACATGCACGGCAAGAGGATCGATGCCGATTGTCTGTGCGCGAGCGCACACAGCATCCATCATGGCTCCAGGGCCGCAGGTGTACACATGCCAGCCTGATGGCATCTGCCGCAGCGCCGCGTCGAAGTCGGCCCGGTCATGATGTTCGTCGTCGGCATGCACCACGATCCGATCGGCAAACGGCGCGAGCGCCTCAAGGTATCCGGCATGGCGCCGCGAGCGCACGCAGTACAGCAGGCGCCACGGGTAACCGCGGTCAATGCAGCGCCGGATCATGCTCAGGATCGGCGTGATGCCGATGCCTCCGGCAACGAACAGATGCCCCGCAGCGGCTTCCTCCAACCCGAACAACGAGCGCGGTGCTCCCACTTGCAGGCAATCACCGAGTCGCAACTGCTCATGGGCAAAGCGGGAGCCACCGCGCGAAGCCGCAGCCAGACCGATACCGAGCCAATAGCGGGTCCGGTCGGCTGCTGAACTGGCAATTGAATACTGCCGCATCAGGCCATTTGGAAAGCCCACGTCCACGTGCGCGCCCGGCTCGAACGGCGGCAACGCCTCACGCGAATGATGCTGAAGCTCGACACCGAGCACGCCTTCGGCCTCCAGCCGAAGGCCAGTCACCTGAAGTTCCATCATGCCACCCTCGCCTGAGCGTCTTGGGATTGCGCGGATTCCTCGGCAAGCCGGCGTTCCACAGCCCATCGGAACTGCGATAGCGCCGCGTCGATGGAGAACGGAACCATCTTGAAGCCCGGTGCCAGCGACAGCGAACGTTGCTGCGCCGTGATGATGTCGCGATCCTCGTCGAACGCCGTGACCACGCTTTGGTGAATGGAACGCGTGACCTCCGGATTGTCGATCCCGAAATTGTGCGGATGCGCGAAAAAGTAATGCGTGGAGGTTTCAGTCTCCGGCGTCAGCGCCTGACATCCACGAAACTCGGCAGCATCGACCCGCCTGCCCTCAGGCGCACCGGTGCCCGTGGGCGCCATGCCCGAGTCCATCAGCAGGATGGCCGGAATCGTGAAGTTATAGATGTTCCAGCGATCAACCCTGCCGGGCCAGTCCTTCACCTGCTTCGCGAAGGGCGGCGCTTCCGTATTGATGGTCCAGCGCACAATGCGCACCCCATCCTCGAGTCGCTCGACTTTCGGCTGCGCGGCGGCATAGTCCTCGCTGCCACCGAGCGTGGTGGGATGCACAAACGGCAAGTGCGAGAAATCGAGCAGGTTGTCGGCTATCAGCAGATAGTTGACGTCGTAGTGAATGTAGCCGTCGAGGCTGCGCCAGGCAGGATCGGCCAGCCAGTGCGTATCGGGAATGGCATCAGGGTCCGCTGCCGCGGGATCGCCCATCCAGATCCAGATCCAACGGTTGCGCTCGACCACCGGAAATACGCGCACACGCGCCTGCGGCGGAATCCGTTGCTGCGCCGGCGCCTCGACGCACTGGCCCGACGCGTCGAACTTCAAGCCGTGGTACATGCAGCGTACACAGTCGCCTTCCCGACGACCGACCGACAACGGCGCTCCACGATGGCAGCAACGGTCTTCCAGCGCGTGCAGCGTGCCGTCCTCCGATCGATACATCAGTACCGGAATGCCGATGATCGTGCGGCTAAACAGATCGTTCGCGCCAACCTCGTTGTCCCAACCAGCCACATACCAGGTGTTCTTGACGAACATTGCTTGTCTCCTGTGAAGGTACGCCCTCTGCGAGGCGCGTTGACAGGAGGTTAGGAAAGGAGCCAACATGCGTCAATATAATGACGGTCATTGACGGAATGTATGCCATGCATACTGATGATTTCGACTACAACCTGCTGACGGTGTTTGACGCCATGCTCCGCGAGCGGAGCGTGACGCGTGCAGCCCAACAGCTTGGCCTCACCCAGAGCGCAATGAGCCATGCGCTAAACCGCTTGCGCGAGTACTTCGATGATCCGCTGTTCGTCAAGACGTCCGCAGGGATGACGCCAACGGCCAAGGCCGAAGCGCTGGCAGAGACCATCCTGGAAGTCATGACCGCAATGCGCACGCGCGTATTGCCCCAGGCGAGCTTCGATCCGGGATCGATGCAACGGACGTTCACGCTCTGCATGACCGATATGGGTGAACTGGTGTTTTTGCCACCGCTGATGAAACGGCTGCGCATGGTGGCACCGCACTGCAAACTGCGAACGCTGCAGGTGCCGATTCCGCAAATCGAAACACTGCTGGCATCGGGTGACGCTGACCTGCTGCTGGGTTCCGTGCAGACTGCGCCGGAAGCGCTGTTTCAGCAGCAGCTATTCATGCATGGCTTCGTGACCATCGTCAGCAAGAAGAACCGGCAGGTACGCGACACCCTGACTCTGGAACAATTCGAGTCGATGCCCCACGTTGCCGTCAGCCTCGCCGGCCGCTCAAGTCCGTCCTACGACGAGGCATTCGAACGCCATGGACTCAAGCGCAATATCTATCTTCACACGCCTCACTTCCTCACGATTCCACTGCTTATGGAACAGCAGCCGGAACTGATTGCCACCGTGCCTGAGGAGCTGGCGAACGTCTTCAGCCGGTACGGCATCGTTCGCGTGGTAAAGCCGCCGGTTACGTTGCCGCCCTACGCGCTGAGCCAATACTGGCATCCGCGTTTCCACCACGATCCGGCGATCATATGGTTGCGTCAATTGGTGAAGCAGACGTTCGAGCGGTATCCGGAGACCGATCTGTCGCCGGACACCGTGCCGAAACCAACTCGCGGCAGGCAGGCTAGAAAATAGCCGCTATTGCTGGGCTAGGGATCTATTGATGCCGGGCCGTTCAGGCAATGCGCTTCAATGCAGTCTTGTAGAGCTTCGCGCGTCGCGCATAGTCGTCGGCATTGGCGCGCAGGTTGTTGACCTCATCCTGGGTCAACTCGCGCACGGCCTTGGCCGGGGCGCCAAGGATCAGCGAGCGCGGCGGAAACGACTTGCCTTCGGTCACCAGTGCACCTGCGGCGACCAGCGACTCGGCGCCGATGTTGGCGTTGTTCAACACGATGGCCTGAATGCCGATCAGCGTGCCGTGGCCCACCGTGCAGCCATGCAGCATGGCCTGGTGGCCCACGCTGACATGCTCGCCAAGCTGCAAAGGACAGCCGGGGTCGGTATGCAGCACGGCGCCCTCCTGGACATTGCTGCCCGCGCCGATCTGGATCTGCTCGTTGTCGGCACGGATGACCGCGCCGGGCCAAACACTGACATCACCAGCGAGGCTGGCGTGTCCGATGATGGTCGCCTCGCTGGCCACGAAGGCGCTGTCGGCAATGGATGGCGTGAGTTCGCCGAGTTGGTAGACAGACATGTTCTCGATGGGATGGATCGTTCGACTTATTCGACTCATTCGACTTATTCGACCTTTACGTTGGCCTTCTTAACCAGGCCGGCATAACGGTCTGCTTCGGCACGGAAGTACTGGGCAGCGGCCTCGGGCGAGCCGGGCTTGATGACGGTCGCCTGTTTCTTCAACGCTTCCACCACCTCGGGGCTGGAAAACGCCGTGGCAAACGCGTCGTGCACGCGCTTCACGTCGGCAGGCTTCATATTGGCGGGGCCGATGACGGCGAACCAGCCTTCAACGTGGTAGCCGGGCAGGCCCTGCTCGGCAATGGTGGGCACATCGGGTGCCACCGGTGAGCGTGCATCACCGCACAGCCCAATCGCACGCAGGGTTCCTGCCTTCAGATAAGGCATTGCGGCATTGAGCGCGACCACGCCCATGTCTACCTGACCGCCCAGCAGGTCGGTCACCATCGGGCCGGTTCCCTTATAGGGAATGTGCTTGGCCTTGACGCCGGCCTCGCTGAGGAACATCTCGCCAGCAAGGTGAATGATCGTGCCGTTGCCGGAAGACGCGTAGTTGTAGGCATCGGGCTTTGCCTTGAGCAACGCGACCAGTTCCTTGACGTTCTTCGCCGGGAGTTTCGGATTGACCACCAGCACGAGTTGCGTGGCGCCAATCACGCTGATCGGGGTGACGTCCTTGATCGGGTCGAAGGGCATCGACTTGAATACGCTCGGATTGATCACGTGATTGTTCGATACCATGCCCAGCGTCGTGCCATCCGGTTGTGCCTTGACCACCGCGGCGGCGCCGGTGATGCCGCCCGCCCCGGGCAAGTTCTCGATCACCACGGGCTGGCCTAGCGCCTTGCCAAGCGCGGGGCCTGCGGTGCGTGTGATGGCATCGACGCCGGACCCCGCACTGATTGGCAGGATCAGCCGCACCGGCTTGCTGCTTTGGGCCAGCGCAGGCAGCGCGCTGCAGAGTAAAAAGGCGGTGGCCGCAGCCACGGCCTTCCATTGGGGGCGTGAAATCATGGTTGTCTCCGTCATGCTTTTTATATGGGAATTGCTGTAAGGCTGAGCGAAGCCTGGTCAGCCAGGCCTGGCAATCCGTCCGAGCACCTCCGCGTTATGTTCGCCGGGCTTTGGCAACGGATGCCTGACTCCGGGGCGCCTGCCTCCCATGAGCAGCGGCAACAGGACCGTCGGTGCAATCGAACCATCGTCCACCTGCATCGGCACCAGGCCGCCGCTTTCCTTGAGGTGCGGGTCGTCGAGCAACTGATCCGGCCGGACGATCGGTGCGTAGGGAATACCGGCGGCTTCCAACTGCGGCATCAATGCTTCCACTTGATGGTGCTGGAGAATCGCTCCCAACTCTTCCAGCAATTGCGGTCGCACGACCACGCGCGACGCGTTGTTACGGTATTCGGGCCGCTCGGTTAGTTGCGGGTGGCCGAGCACGCCGCAGAGCGTCGCAAACTGCTTGTCGCTGACCGCACCGATAAACAGTTGCTCGCCGTCCGCGAGTGTGAACACGTCGTAGACGCTCCATGCCGACACGCGCGACGGCATCGGTGGCGGCGCTTCGCCGGTCATCGCGAACTGCTGCATATGCTGCGACGCCAGGAACACACAGTTTTCAAACAGCGCGCTCTGGATTTCCTGTCCACGACCCGTATGATCGCGTTCGCGCAGGGCCGCCAGTACGCCGATAGCGCCGAACATGCCGCCCATGATGTCGTTGACCGACGTGCCCGCTCGTAGCGGCCGGCCCTTGGGCCCCGTCATGTAAGACAGGCCGCCCATCATCTGCACCACTTCGTCCAGCGCCAGGCGTTTCTCGTATGGGCCGGGCAGGAAGCCCTTGTGGGAAACGTAGATCAGATGCGGATACCTGGCTGACAGCGTGGCGTAGTCAAGGCCGAGCTTTTCCATCAAGCCGGGGCGGAAGTTTTCCAGCAGCACATCGCACTGGCCGGCCAGTTCGGCGGCCGCGGCACGCCCATCCTCGGTGGTGATATCGAGTACCACGCTTTTCTTGTTCCGGTTGAACGCGCGGAAGAAGCCAATACCCAGGCCGGGGAGATTGCGGGTCTTGTCACCGCCCGGCGGCTCTACCTTGATCACCTCGGCGCCCAGGTCGGCCAGGATCATGCCGCAGGTGGGTCCCATCACCATATGGGTGAATTCGACGACGCGAATGCCGGCCAGCGGCAGCGATGTGTTCTCTTGTTCCATGGTCAGGCTCATGTTGTCGGTCAGGCCGCCGCGCGGCGGGCGCCGGCGGCAAAGGTTCTGGGCAAACCGGCGCGCCACAGCGTGCCGTGCAGCGTCTCTCCGTCCAGCCAGCCCTGCACCTGCTGGCGCAGCGCCAGCAATGCGTCGATATCGACGCCGGTCTCGATGCCCATGCTGGACAGCATGTAGGCGAGGTCCTCGGTGGTGACGTTGCCGCTTGCGCCGGGCGCGTGCGGGCAACCACCAATGCCGGCCAGGCAAGCATCGAAACGCGTGACGCCGGCTTGCAGCGCTGCCAGCACATTGGCCAGGCCCAATCCACGCGTGTCGTGGAAGTGGCCGCACCAGAAGCGATCGCCGGCCACGGCGATGGCGCGCTCGAACAGTTCGCTCACCATGCGCGGATCCGCGTATCCGACCGTATCGGCAAGGCTCACGCGATCGGCGCCGGCATCGAGCAGTGCCTGCATCAACCGCAGTACTTCATCGGGCTCCACGCGGCCTTGCAGCGTGCAGCCGAAGGCGGTGCCCACGCCGCCTTCGATCAGCGTCCTGGCGCCAGCCGCATCGCGCGCCGCACGAATGCGCGCTACCTCGGCCACCACGTCGTCGGGCGTCTTGCGCAGATTGGCCAGGCTATGCGCATGACTGGCGGACAGCGGCACGATCATCAGGCCGGCACCGCTGGCGATGGCGTTCTCCGCACCGCGCAGGTTGGGCACCAGCACCGAGACAAACAGCCCCGGCAAGGTCTGCGCGAAAGCCACCAGCTCGGCCGTATCGGCCAGTTGCGGCAGGAGCTTGGCCGGCACGAACGAGCCAACCTCGATCTCACGCTGGCCTGCGTCGTAGGCGCCCCGAATCCACGCCTTTTTCTGCTCGGTGGGGACGATGGTCTGGATACTCTGCAGCCCGTCGCGCAGTCCGACTTCACGGATCACGGCGCGCACCGGCCAGGTGGCTTGTCGAGGAACGTCTGGAACAGCAGTCATGGCTTGCAAGGGCGGAATAGCGCCGAAGGTGGAGCGGTACGGGTAACTGTATGCCGTTCCGAAAGCTGACAGAAGCGATCATTTACGATCTTCAGCGTTCCAAATCGGAATGCCTGACCTACAATCCAAGCATGAGAGATCTCGACCTGACCAGCCTGCGGCTGTTTGTCGCCGTTTGCGAAACCCAGAATATTGCGCGCGCCGGCGAACAACAGCACATCGTGGCATCAGCCATCAGCAAGCGACTCGCCCAACTCGAGGAGACCGTGGGTGCAAGCCTGCTGGAGCGGCGCCGACGCGGCGTGGTGCCCACCGCCGCCGGAGAAATCGTGCTGACTCACGCACGCGCCATGCTGGCTGCCGCTGATCGCGTCGCAAGCGACATGGCCGACTTTGGCTCCGGCATTCGCGGTCAGGTGCGCTTGCTGGCCACCGTTTCATCAATGGCCGAGTCGTTACCGGACGATATCGCCGCGTTTCTTCAGATTCCAGGTCACCAGGATGTCGGCATCACGATCGAGGAAAGCCTGAGCATCGACGTGGTGCGGTCGCTGCGCGAAGGCTCGGCGCCGCTGGCGATCTGCTGGGACGCAGCCGACCTGGAGGGCTTTCAGACGCGCCCATATCGGGCCGACCATCTGGCGGCAATCGTGCACGGCTCGCACCCGCTGGCACAGAGTGACGAGTGCGAGTTCGCGCAAACACTGGAATACAAGCATATCGGCATGCCCGCGCAGACTGCCGTGCAAACCATGCTGAACCGGCACGCCGCCATCCTGGGGCGCCGGATTGACTACCGGGCAGTGGTATCGACATTCGACGCCACGTTGCGCTGCGTAAGAGCCGATCTCGGGCTGGCCATCATCCCGCTTGAGATTGCAGCACCGGTGGCGACGGCGCTTGCCATTCGCGCCATCCCATTGCGCGACGAATGGGCACGACGCCGCTTCGCCATCTGCTCGCGCGACTTCGACGCGCTTTCACCCGTCGGGAAACTGCTGGTCGATTTCCTACAGGACCGGGCCGGTTCTGCGCGAGAGGCTGTCAATCATGTTCACAATCGTGAACCGTAACCAGGTTAGTGTCCATGATTGTGGACATTCTCCACTAGCGGGCTAGCGGGCCCCGACAGCCGAGCGCAGGCGATTCTTGACCTAGGGACGCCCTGATCGCGCAACGCTGCCTAGGCGTTGCCAGCGCCCCGACACCTGATAGGACTCTGTTGGCGGCACCCCACCACTCGCGCACCGCCGGCAAGACACCACGCGCCGGCGCACCGCCTCCCCCTAGCCGCAAACCCAATCCCAGCAAGGCTTTCCAGATTTCTTCGAGAATCTGGCCGGCGCTGGCACGCTTGCTGCGATATCAGTACCGAGCGCAACACCAACCCGGTGCTCACACCCACCAAGCCTTACCTTCCTCTCTCGGAGAACATCATGACCACGCTGACCATCAAGGACCTGTCCTCGACCGAAACCCTCGACGCCAAGACGCTGCAAGCCGTACGCGGCGGCCTGGCTGTGTTTGCCCCGCGCACAACGGTCTACAGCCCCTTCAGCTTGTCGTTCGACAAGACCACCACGATCAACCAGTCGAACCAGCAGATGCAGCAAGTCGAGAACTACTTCGGCAACAACTCGGCCTTCCAGGATCACATGACGAACAACGTCACGACCAACCAGAACGCCCAGAACAACGTGTACCGCTAAGCCCTGCTTCTTCGCCTTCTCGCCTTCTCGCACCACTGACCACCAATATCCCCCTAGGAGACTGCCATGAGCACCCTGACCATCCTCGACCTGTCCAGCA
>NZ_DBHKYV010000066.1:0-29190 GCF_057315035.1 Cupriavidus sp.
CCGCCCGCCGCCCCCGCCCCCGCCGCTGGTCCTGTTCCCACACCTGCTTGGCCAGTTTCCGGCCCAGCCTGAAGCGCAGCCGGTGCGTGGCACTGAAGGGGGCACGAACGCACAGGAAACCCCATCCGACGCGCCGCCAGTGCTGCGCTCGCAATTGCCTGCGGACGATCCGGCCGGCGATTCGGTCTGGCGCCTTGGCTACAGTGGCCGCGCCGCAGTGGAGGACCGCTCGGGCGCACAGCGCGCCTGCGCGGGAGGCGGCACGCCATCGGCCGGGTTTGGCAAGGGCCTGGCCTGCACCAGTACCGGTGAGGTCAAGATCCGCGAATCGCTGGTCGACATGGGTGGCGGCACCCAGGTGCAGCTGGTGGCGCAAGCCAAGGGCACCGAAGCCACATCGGTCAACGGCAATGCGGCAGCCGTGGATCCGTACGCGCTGGTACCCAATTTCTATACCTCGGTCAGTGGTTTGTCCGGACTGTCGGTGCTTGACGGCGCCAGCGTCTGGGCGGGACGCCGCGACAGCAACCCGTTCCTGATGTCATCGGGACTGCTGCCGCCGAACTCGTCGTCGATGCGCTTTGGTGTCGACAACGCCAAGATTGGCGAATTTGGATTGAGTTATCAATACACCGCGCGTAACGATCTAAATGGCGCCAAGCTTCCCAGCTATCACTCGCTGCGTACGGCGCCGATCAGCACCAATGACCAGGGTTCGGTACAGCTTGGCTTCACACGCGTGGAACCGATGTCGCAAATCGAGGACACCGGCAGCGCATGGTGGGCTTCAGCCATGCATGAGCAAAAAAACGTGCTCTTTGGCACCAACCGACTTGGCGTCCAGTATGGGCAGGGCTCGCGCGTGGCCATGACCGGATACACCGGCATGGGCAACGAGTTGTCCCGCGTACGCGTGGCGGAATCGATGGAGTGGAAGGGTCGCTCGGGCTTTGGCGGTTCGGTGGAATCCAGCCTGCAACTGGACCGGTCCAGCGTGGGAACGCTGCAATGGGCGGCTACGCGGGTACGGCCGGCCTATGTGGCCAGCGACCAGTTCCGGCTCACGTTTGAAGTCGCGCACGACCAGAT
The DNA here is from genome assembly GCF_057315035.1 of Cupriavidus sp. Lineage (NCBI taxonomy): Bacteria > Pseudomonadati > Pseudomonadota > Betaproteobacteria > Burkholderiales > Burkholderiaceae > Cupriavidus > Cupriavidus sp. The sequence goes on from NZ_DBHKYV010000066.1 coordinate 1,090, forward strand.
CTCGTCGGGGTTTGGCGCTGGCGGACAACGCACTGCCTTCACCGTGGCGCCAACCCTGACGCTTGGCAAGGCTACCGGCAACTCCAACCTCCGCGCGTTCTACACCTACAGCCGTGCCAATGATGTCGACGGCGTCACGTTTGCCGCACCGGCAGACGCCTGGGCCACGCAGGCCAGCGGCTCGATCTTCGGCGTCCAGCTCAATCGGCGCTGGTAAGCCGCCCCGGAGCACGGTTTTTCCAACCGGCAGGCAGCACGGCCCGTCGTGTCGGAACCGGGCACAGCCAGTGAAAAACCATCGTGGCATTCATGGCACCAATCACCTGCGCCAAAATGAATGCGGGAACATCTATCATACGAATACCTGTAAAGGTATCGGTCAGCGCGCACGCAATGGTTAGCGCGGGATTCGCAAACGAAGTCGACGCGGTGAACCAGTAGCCTGCGGTGATATAGGCCGCGACCACAAACGGCACCAGGGCAGGGCGGCTGCGACCGGTGGCCATGGCCAGTCCGACCAGGCCGAACGACGCCAGATATTCGCTCCACCACATTGGCAAACCGGTACGAGCCTGCGTCGACATCGACAACAGCGGCAGGCCAAACATGGCATGCGCGGCCATCACACCCATCAGCGCACCAGTCAGTTGCGCCAACACGTAGCCCAATGCCTCGCGCGCCGGCAGCTTGCCCTGCACCAGGTTCGACAGGCTGACGACCGGATTGAAGTGTCCACCGGAAACCGGGCCCAGCGACACCAGCAACGCAACCAGGCCAGCACCTGTGGCCAGCGCGTTGCAGAGCAATGCCAGCGCGGTATCGCCCGCTGCCAGCCGCTCGGCGCGGATGCCGGACCCCACCACGATGGCAATCAGCAGGGCCGTGCCAAGTCCTTCGGCCACCAGCCGCCGGCACACGGTGGGCGCGGACAGCGCAACCGGCGCATCTATCGCGTCAGTCGTGTCAGGCGAGGGAGAGGAAACAGAGGAAGACATGCGCAAAATCGTCGAAAAACCGATCGCGCAGTGTTCCGCGTCGTGCCAGACGCCGTCAATGCAGCATGGCGATGTTGAGAACCAACCGGCGGTATCGAATCGTCAGCAAGCACCCTGCAACCTGCTACTGCAGGTCGTTGCGCATGATCAGCAGCCACGGCATGTGCGAGTTCGTATAGCCATCGAGCTGGCCCGCATCGTTCAGGTCGATCACATCCATCGAGACCGATTGCTGGACGTTGCCGCCGATGGCCTTGACCACGCCTGCGGCGCGATCCACCTCGACCACGATGTCGCAGTGCATTGGCGTGGTGCCGAAGCCGATCTCCGACGGATCCTCGATGTATTTGTCGCGGCCACGGCCGGCGCAGATCATGTCGCCCACGCGCGGCAGTCCCGGCACCGGTTCGATGTGAAAAGCGGGGCGGGGCAGGATGCCGTCGCGTGCGTCCACCACGTACATCGAGTGCGACTGGCCGGTCAGGAACTGGTTGGCATCGAGCCCGGCCTTGCGCATGACCCACGAAATGAACACCGCCGACCAGGCCCATGCTCCCTGCGTGACCTGCCGGCAATCTGGCGCCTCGCCGACGATCCCCCAGTAGCGCTGCGCCATCCGGCAGCCCTGCGGGGTGGCTTCCATACCAGAGCCATCGGGAAACCGCAGGCAATTCCCGTCCTGGCCATCCTCGTCCTCGAGGTCCGCGGATGGTGGTCCGGCCGTGCCGCTGGCAACTGCGACGGCCGGCGTGGCCATGGCCGGAGCCGGCAGCGGACTATGCGTCACGCAGGCCGAATCATCGCGCGCAATATGGACTTCCTGGCTGCCCCACTTGCGCCATTCCTGCAAGGCAATGAAGGCAATGCGCTCGCGCTGGGTAGCGCCAGGCGGCGTGGCCACGCGTTCGTAATCGGGCAAGGGCACTGCCTGGGGACGCGCGGTGCGCGGTGGGGTGGTGGTGCAACCGCACAGCACGGCAAGTGCCACCGCACTGGCTACGACCTGCCAGGCACGGTGTCGCGCCTGTGGAGAAGGTTGTGGAGCCTTGTGTGGAAAGCGCTGTGAATAAAGCTGTGGAAATCTGCGCGGCGGCAAGCTGTACGGCATCTCAGCCCTGTACGTGCTGGTATTGCGCAAAGCCTTGAACAGCCAAGCACGAATGGCAATTTCGAAGGCATGCCGACGGCCATTCATGTGGCGCTGGCGGCTGTGCGATTCTCCACTTGAAGCTGTCGGAAAATCGATGTGGATAACGTCCCCGCGCGCTGCGCACCTGTGCCGCTTGGGGGCTCCGGCGGCGGCACGGCGGGGTCAATGCAGACCGGGCGAACAGCATGCCCGTCGTCATTACTGGTTGACAGCGTCCTTGAACTTCTGGCCAGCCTTGAACTTCACGGTCTTTGCAGCCTCGACCTTGATTTCTTCGCCGGTGCGCGGGTTGCGGGCCATGCGCTCGCCACGCTCGCCCTTGCTGAAGGTACCAAAGCCGATCAGGCTCAGGGTATCGCCCTTGGCCACGGCATCCATGATGGCGCCCAGGGTCACGTTCAGGGCTTGCTCGGCCTTGGCCTTGGTCAGACCGTCCACGCCTGCTGCAATCGCGTCGATCAGTTCGGTTTTCGTCATGCTTCACTCCGTATCGAGTTGAAAAAACACTGACGTCCAGACCGGGGGCTCCGGCAGGAAGCCGCCCGGGCAAAGACGCCGCGGGCCACATCATACCGTGTCGGACACGCCGCACCGGGAACAGTTTGTTACCGCAACCCCCCGCCAGCCCGCGTCAGTACGCGGTTTGTGGGGATTCGGGCAAGGTCCGGAGCGCGGTATACGCACGGGAGCCCCTCCTCATCCAGGTGGCCCGCAATGGGGTCGAGAGTCCTGAAGGGCCCTGGAGGGCCGTATACGCGCCTGGAGGCCCTCTGTGCCCTGCAGGACGCCCGAGCCGGTATACGCGCTCAAAATCGCTCTGAGGCCGTATACGCCGGTTTGCGCGGGGTTGGCCCTCGATTTGGATCTGCAGGGCGGTATACGTGACTGCCCCGAGACTTGCACCGATGCTCGTGTGGCGATTTCACCCGCGAGCTGTTGCACATTTTTTCATCTGGCCCGGCAAAGCCAGCTTTCGCGGTCGGTTCGCGTATACCTGCCCTCCGGTGGCCCTCATGCGTACGGTTTACATCTTCTTTTCATGTATACAAATAGTAGTGGTAGGTAAACGGGGCCGTTTACTGTGGATAACCACGTATACGTCAATCGGATCAGACGTTTACGTATACCTGAAACTCCGGGACGAATTGCTGGAGCACGTGGATGACTCAACCTTCCGGATGGGATGAGGGACGTATACCTGCCAGGTTGTTCGAGTGCCATCCCCAAGCCAGCCCCAGGCAGCCCACATCAAACTCGCGCGCTTATCCACAGAAACTGGCCCGGTTATCCACATCGGTATACGTGACCGGCACGTATACCTGTCATGGGTGTGCAGGTATCATCGCGAGCGCGCCGGACTGGACCGGCCCAACCACCGCACACGGGAATATCAGCACATGTCGGACAAGGCCAAGGACGCCGGGGAAAAGAAGCCAGGCAAGAAGAAGACCGCCAGCGACCGCATCGAGGTGCGCCAGTCTGGTGTACATGGCAAGGGTGTCTACGCGATTGGCGCGATTGCCGAAGGCGAACGCGTGATCGAGTACAAGGGCGAGCATATTTCCTGGAAGGAAGCGCTCAAGCGGCATCCGCATGACCCGACTGACCCGAACCATACGTTCTATTTCAGCCTCGACGACGGCGATGTGATCGACGCCAAGTTTGGCGGCAACCGCGCGCGCTGGATCAACCACGCCTGCGAACCGAACTGCGAGGCCCGCGAGAAGAAGGGGCGGGTCTTTATCCACGCGCTGCGCGATATCGGCGAGGGCGAGGAGTTGTTCTATGACTATGGCCTGGTCATTGACGCTCGCTATACCAAGAAACTGAAGCAGGAATACGAGTGCCGCTGCGGCAGCCCGAAGTGCCGGGGCACGATGCTGGCGCCGAAGGAAAAGAAGGGCAGCTAGGCCTGCCGCGATCCGGGGCCCTCGCATGGGATCCGGATCACGAAGCGCATCGTCGCACGCCTGGACTGCGGTTCCTGCGCTACGCCGTCGTCCGAACCGCCGGCCACGGTGACCGGTGCTGCGGTGGGTGCCGATGCAGGTGCCGCCGCGGCAGCGGGCACATCCTCGATCCGGATCGTGCCCTGATGCAGGGTCACGATCTCATGCACGATTGCCAGCCCAAGGCCGGCGCCGCTGGGCGCCGCCTGTACGGCCTGGGTGCCCGGCGTATGGTCGCCGCGGAAAAACCGCTTGAAGACTTCCTCGCGGCGCGCCGCCGGAATACCGGGGCCGTTGTCTTCCACCATCACCACGGCCATGCCACGATGGCCCATTGCCTCGCCACCGGCACGCACGGTAATGCGTCCGCCAGCCGGCACATACTTCACTGCATTGTCGATCAGGTTGGACAACGCCTCGCGCATCAGCAGGCGGTTGCCGCGCACCACGGCCGGCGCGCTGCGTGTGAACGTGGGACCGGGCAAAATTTCGAAGCCCAGGTCGACGCGCCGCGCCAGCGCCTGCGGCACCCATTCCGCGCCAATCTCGAACGCCAGTTCCGCGAGATCGAAATGCTCGACCGGACCAAGCCGTTCCAGCGACAGCCCGGGCTCGGCACGTGCCAGTGAGAGCAACTGGTTCGACAAGCGCACAGCGCGGTCGGCAGCGGTCTGTACCTCGCGAATCGCATGGCGCGCCACATCGAGCGAATCGGCTTCCACCGCGCGGTCGGCGTGAAGCTTCACGGCGGTCAGCGGCGTGCGCAACTGGTGCGCCGCATCGGCAATGAACTTGCGCTGCGCGTCGATGGCATCGCGCAGGCGCGACAGCAGCGCGTTCTGGGCGCGAATCAGCGGTTCCACCTCGGCAGGCACCTGCGTTTCGTCGAGCGCCGCCAGCGAGCGTGCAGTCTGGCGGTTCAGCTTGTCGGTCAGGATCTGCAGCGGGACCAGTTCCTCCTTGAGCACGTGCGACAGGATCAGGCTCCCCACCAGCAGCAGCAGGATCAGCGGCACCGACACTGACAGCAGGATCTCGTTGGCCGCCGTTTCGCGGCGATCCAGCAGTTCGGCTACCTCGACGACGATCGGGCCACGCGGAATCTGCGCTTCGGTCGGGGTCGTACCCAGTTCATCGGAGGCCGGGCTCGGCAGGCTTACCGGCAGTCGTACAGCGCGCACCTGCCGGCCGCTGAACCATGCATAGAACAGCCGCGCGTCATGCAGCGTGGTCTGGCCCGTGCCATAGCCGAGCCAGGTGTCCATGCCGCCGATCAGGCCGTCGGGACCATGGATGCGCCAGTAGATGCGATCCGATCCTTCGGCTTCCACCAGGGTCTGGGCGATGGTCGGGATGTCCTGCTCGAGCCGTGGCCCCGCAATGCGGATCTGCTGGGCGATATTGTTGGCCACGCCGTAGAGCGCCCGGTCGAACACTTGCGTGGTGTAGTGAGCTGCCAGCCAGTACGACAGCGATCCGCTGGTCAGCACCAGCGCGAACAGCGGCGTGGCCAGCGCCCGCAGCAGATGAATGCGCAGGCTCGGGTTCGACGTGGCGCGTGGCGTGGCACCACTCCGCCCACGACCGCCGCGCGACCGCTTGCCGGCGGTGTCGCCAGGCTGTGCGGATGAGGATTGCGAACGCGGCCACATGGCGAGTCGGGGCTTCGATTCGGGACTTCAGTTGGGGGCGCCGGCAGCGTTAGCCGTTGATGGTGGCGATCACTGGGTGGCGATCAGTGCCCGGCCCGGATTTGCAGCAGATAGCCGAAACCACGCACGGTGACGATTTCCACGTCGGCGTCTTCAAGCTTCTTGCGCACGCGGTGCACGTAAACCTCGATCGCGGTGTCGCCTACGGTGTCGCCGCCTTCGCCAGCCGGATGGGCAAAGGTGGCCAGGTGATCCTGCAACTGCGCCTTGCTGACCACGCGGCCCTGGCGCTGCAACAGCAGTTCGAGCACTGCAAATTCGCGTGGCGACAGTTCCAGCGGGCGGCCATCGACAAACATGCGGCGATCGTTGCCTGACAGCCGCAAGCGGCCCAGGCGCACATCGCGCTCGGGCGCGGCCTCGCCATGCTGGCTGCGGCGCAGCAGCACGCGCACCCGCGCTTCGAGTTCAGGCAGCGCGAAGGGCTTGACCAGGTAGTCGTCGGCACCGGCATTCAGGCCCGACAACTTGTCCTCGAGTTCGTCGCGCGCGGTCAGGATCAGAACCGGGGTGGTGCGATTGCGGGCGCGGTAGCGTGCCAGCAGCGTCATGCCATCGATGCCGGGCAGGCCCAGGTCCAGGATGACCAGGTCGTGCTGCTCCTTGAGCAGGTGGTCGGTGGCATAGACACCGTCATGGACCACGCGTACCTGGTGGCCGGCGCGAGACAAGCCGGCCTCCACGCCGCTGGCGATTTGACGGTCGTCCTCGATCAGCAGGATACGCATGGCGATTCAGGGGCATTGAAGCGTTGGAACAATGCCGCCGATTGTACAGGGCAGTCCAGCCTCCTGCCTTTCAGTTGCCCTTCAGCGGGCCAGTCCGGCAGCCGCTTTCTCGATGAACTGCGCCAGGTCGATATCGCGCTGCGTGAGGCCGTTGGCGTCGTGCGTGGACAGCGTGATATCCACGCGGTTGTAGACATTGAACCACTCGGGGTGATGGTCGACCTTGTCGGCCTGCAGCGCCACACGGGTCATGAAGCCGAATGCGGCATTGAAATCGGCAAAACGGAACGATTTCTGGATGGCGTCACGGTCCTGGACGGGCGTCCAGCCGGGCAGCGCCGCGAGCAGGCTGGCGCGGGCTTCTTGCGAAAGTGGGGTCATGATGGGCTCGATCTGAAGGATTTGTCTTTTGGCGCACGACAAGGGCCGGCCCGCCCGGGGCGACGGCCGGCCGGGCATGCCGGCATTGTTCCACAAAGCGGCGCACCCTGCGGTTGCCGCAAATCGTGTTTGCAGTGACTCAGATGTCGTCGCTGGCAGCCCAGCCTTCACGCGTGCCGACGTTGATCACCTGGTCACCTGCCACGATATCGCCGGCGCCCAGCGTGGGGAGCGCGCGCAGTTCCGGGTACAGCGCCGTGAAATCGGGACGCGTGGCGTCAAACAGCTGTTCGAAACTGTCGATCACGAAGTACGTCTTCTGGAACGTGTCGATGCGGTAACGGGTGCGCATGATCCGGTGCAGGTCGAAGCCGATGCGGTTCGGGCTGGCCGAATCGAGGCTGTAGATCGATTCCCCCTGGCTGGACAAGATGCCGGCGCCGAAGATGCGCAGGCCTTGCGGGGTGCGGATCAGGCCAAATTCCACCGTGTACCAGTACAGCCGCGCCAGCATGTCCAGCGCGCCAAGTTTGGCGGCCTTCAGGCCACCCTTGCCGTACGCCTCCATGTAGTCGGCAAAGATCGGGTTGATCAGCAGCGGTACATGGCCGAACACGTCATGGAAGCAGTCCGGCTCCTGCAGGTAGTCAAGCTGTTCGGGCTTGCGCATCCACCAGCTGGCCGGAAAGCGGCGATTGGCCAGGTGTTCGAAAAACACTTCGTCCGGCACCAGGCCCGGCACGGCTACTACCTGCCAGCCCGTGGCCCGCATCAGCATCTCGTTGAGCTGGTCGAACTCAGGTACGCGGTCGCGCTCCATGCCCAGAGTGACCAGGCCCTGCAGGAATTCGTCGCAGACACGGCCTTGCAGCATCGAGGCCTGGCGGTCGTACAGGCGGCGCCATATCGCATGATCGGTTTCCGTATAGCGGTGTACCGGCTGGGCGATGGTGAAGTCCGGGCGCAGTTCCTGGCCAGACAGCAGGCCGGCGTCGAACTGTTCCTGGAGCTTGGCGGTCATCGTGCCGGCAAAGTTGCCGGTTTCCTGCGTAGCGGCCGAGGGCGTCATGCGAAATGTCTCCACTGAATATTGTGCAACTTGTGATGCGGAATTTATGCATAGTCTAGCCAGCAGATGACGCGAACAGTCCGCAAAATCGACCTCCATTCAAGGTCTGGTGCATATAATCCGCATGTCGTGAACCAGAGTTGCGGAATACCTGCGCAAATGAATCAAGCCAGCCTCGATGCCTTTGACCTGGCCCTGCTTGCAGCACTGCAGGCCGATGGCCGTTCCACCCACCAGCAACTGGCCGACCGAGTGCACCTGTCACCGAGCCAGGTAGGGCGCCGGCTGGCGAAGCTGGAAGCCGACGGTGTGATCACGGGCTACCGCGTGAACCTGTCGCCGCAGGCGCTGGGGCTGGGCGTGATGGTCTTTATCAGCGTGAAGCTGGCGCATCATGGCGACACCATCATCGAGCGCTTCCATGAAGAAATCCTGTTGCTAGAAGAAGTGCAGGAGTGCTATTCGGTGGCTGGCGAGGCGGATTACCTGATTCGGGTGGTGGTGCCGGACCTGCCCACGCTGGCCGACTTCACGATGAAACGCCTGATGCGTGTGCCGGGCGTGGAGAGCGTGCGTTCGAATATCGTGTTGACTGCGCTCAAGCGCGAAGGGCCGCTACCGCTGTCTCATTTGCGCTAAACCAGAACGCAGTTCTTCCCAAATGTGCTGAGGCTTGCGCTTGGCATCGGCGCATGTCACGCTCGCGCGGAGCCAATTCCGGAGAAGGCAGCATGATCGGGAAGATCGCCACGGCGGCTGGGGCCGTCGCCGCAGGTCTTGTATTGAGCGCATTGACGTGGGCACCGGCTGCAACGGCCGCGCAGATCACGCGCTTCTCGCCTGAAGGGGTGAATCCGCAGGTTCGCCAGGTGGCGATCCGGTTCGACGAACCGATGGTGCCGATGGGCGACCTCAAGGCCGCAGCACCGGTCGCGGTATCGTGCGCCAGCGGTAACGTTGGCGGCAGCGGTCGCTGGGTCAACGCCACCAACTGGGTCTACGACTTCGAGCGCGACCTGCCACCTGGCGTGCGTTGCACGGTACAGATCTCCGCAGGGCTCAGGAGCGTGGCCGGCAAGGCCTATGCCGGCAAGGCCGAATACCGGTTCGAAACCGGTGGCCCGATCGTGGTCTCGGCACGGCCGTCCGGCGGACAGGTCGAGGAAGACCAGGTATTTGCACTGCGCTTCAACGGCGCGGCTACGGCCGGCTCGATCCGTGAACACAGCTGGTGCCAGGCCGAAGGCCTGGGTGAACGCATTCCGGTGCGGTTGCTGACGGGCAAGGAGCGCGACGGCGTTATCGATGTGCTGGGCTGGAAGGAAGTGGTCAAGCGCGACGCCGATGCCGTGCATCTGCTCACTTGCCAGCAACGGCTGCCGGCTGGCGCACGCATGCAGCTGGTGCTCGATGCCGGCATTGCCACGCCGTCGGGGCTGGCCACCACCGCGGCACGCCGCCTCGACTTCCAGGTGCGCGAGCCATTCACGGCCGGGTTCACCTGTGAACGCGAACGCGCCGAGGCACCGTGCACGCCGCTGCGGCCCATGACGGTCACGTTCTCCGCGCCGATCCCGCGCAAGGCTGCCGAACACATCGTGCTGAAGACGCCATCGGGCCCACAGGCACCGGCGTTCGATCCTGACGAGGCGCGCGATGCGCCAGTGTCGACGGTCACGTTCAAGGGCCCGTTTCCCGAAAAGGCCAGCCTGACCATCGAGGCCCCCAAGGATCTCAAGGATGAAAGCGGTCGCGTACTAAGCAATGCCGACCTGTTTCCCATCAAGCTGACCACCGCGACGCTGCCGCCGCTGGCCAAGTTCGCCGCCGCACCGTTCGGCGTGGTCGAGCGCTTTGCCGATGTGCCGCGCGGCAAGTCGCCGGACGACTATCCACCGTTGCTGCCGGTCACGCTGCGCAATGTCGAAGCCGATCTGCCGACGTTGGCGGTACGTGCCGACGCCGGTACCGTGGCGCGGCTCAAGGTCGACGAGGATGGGGCGATCCTGCGCTGGTTCGGCATGGTCAAGCGCATGCATGAGAACACGTGGACCAGGGAGCAGATCAGCGCGATCCGTGCTGGCCAGCCACCGTACGACGCGAAGAGTCCACGCGATGCACCTGCCATCGAAACGCGTTCGGTGTCCTTGCTCAATGGCGTGGCCGGAGCGAAAAAGCTCGACATCCCCAAATCCACCGATACCACGCCGCGCCCGTTCGAAGTCGTGGGCATTCCGTTGCCGGAGCCAGGCTTTCACGTTGTCGAGATTGCCTCGCCAATGCTCGGCGAAGCGCTGCTCGGCAAGAAGGCGCCGATGTATGTGCGCACGGCGGTACTGGTAACCAATCTTGGCGTGCATTTCAAGCTGGCGCGAGGCGAGGCCGATGGCGACATGAGTGGCCTGGCGTGGGTCACCACGCTTGACGACGGCAAGCCCGTGGTAAATGCCAGGGTGGCACTGCGCGGTTGCGATGGCGAGTTGCTGGGGCAAGGCACGACCGATGCCACCGGCGTGGCACGCTTTGCGAAGCTGCCGGACCGCCGCTACAAGGATTGCGCGAACGGCATGGACGGATATTTCGTCTCGGCCCGGATCGCCGCCGATCATCCACAGGCACGCGGCAAGGCTGACATGGCCTTCGTGATGTCCGACTGGAACCGCGGGATCGAAACCTGGCGCTTCAATGTGCCCACGGACCTGAGCCCGGTCCAGACCGTGCGGGCCCACACCGTGTTTGACCGCACGTTGCTGCGCGTCGGTGAAACCGTGTCGATGAAGCATCTGATCCGCAACGAGACGGCGCAGGGCTTTGCGTTGCCCGCAGCCATGCCGGCAAAGCTGCTGATCACGCATGAAGGTAGCGGCCAGAAGTACGAAATGCCGTTGACGTGGCGCACGACGGCCACTGGCGGCCGCAGTGCGGAGAACACGTTCCAGGTGCCGCAGGCGGCCAAGCTCGGCGTCTATGACGTGGCACTGGTCTACGACAACGATCGCACGCTGAACAGCGGCAGTTTCCGTGTGGAAGCATTCCGCTTGCCGGTGCTGGCCGGCACGCTGTCGGTAACCAAGGACCCGAAGGTCAAGGGTAATGCACTGGTGGCGCCGGCCGAGGTGCCGGTGGGTGTGGAGATCCACTACCTGAACGGCGGTGGTGCGGTCGGTTTGCCCGTGCGCGTTTCGGCATTGATGCGTGGCAAGTACGTGAACTTTGCCGACTACGACGAGTTCTCGTTCAATCCGCCACGCGCGCAACAGCAGAGCAGCAGTGGCGACGAGGACAACGAGGATAGCGAGAATTCACGCGACGAGTCCGAGAAGCTCGTGGCCGACAAATTGCCGCTGACGCTGGACAAGGATGGCAACGGCAAGGTAACCGTGAAGAACCTGCCGAAGGTCGACAAGCCTGCGGACCTGGTACTCGAAGCGGGTTTTGCCGATCCGAATGGCGAGATCCAGACGCTGCGCCAGACCGTGCCGTTGTGGCCGTCGGCCGTGGTGGTGGGCATCCGCGCGGCCAACTGGGTGTCGGTCAGTCAGAAGCTGGCAATCCAGGGCGTGGTGCTCGATACGCAGGGCAAGCCGGTTGCCGATTCGCCGGTACAGATCAAGGCGCGCGCACGCATCACCACATCCGCGCGCAAGCGCGTGGTGGGTGGTTTCTATCGCTATGACAACCGCAGCGAGACCAAGGACCTTGGCGTGGTGTGCGAAACCCGCACCAATGCGCAGGGCCGGGCACGCTGCGACGTGGAACTGGCACAGGCTGGCGAGGTGGAACTGGTAGCCAATGCACGCGATGCGGACGGGCGCGTGGCACAGGCTGCCACCACGGTCTGGGTCACGCGCCAGGGCGAGCTCTGGTTCGGTGGCGAGAACCACGACCGCATGGATGTGCTGCCAGAAAAGAAGGCCTATGCTCCGGGCGATACCGCGGTGTTCCAGGTACGCATGCCGTTCCGGCGTGCCACGGCGCTGGTGGCCATCGAGCGCGAGGGCATTCTCGATACGCAGATCGTGGAACTGAACGGTACCGATCCGACCATCAAGCTCAAGGTCAAGCCGGAATGGGGACCCAACGTCTATGTGTCGGTACTCAGCATTCGCGGACGTCTGCGCGAGGTACCGTGGTATTCGTTCTTCACGTGGGGCTGGCGCCAGCCGCTGGACTGGTGGCACGCATTCCGCAGCGAGGGCAAGGACTACGTGGCGCCGTCGCCATTGGTCGACCTGTCGAAGCCCGCGTTCCGGCTCGGTCTGGCCGAGATCCGCGTCGGCAACGATGCGTACAAGCTGGACGTTTTGGTGACGCCGGACAAGCCGACTTACCCGGTACGCGGCAAGGCGCGCGTGGTGGTGCAGGTCAAGCTGCCTGACGGCAAGCCTGCCGCAAACGCGGAAGTTGCACTGGCCGCAGTGGACCAGGCATTGCTGGAACTGATGCCGAATACCAGCTGGAACCTGCTCGATGCAATGGTGCAGCGACGCAGCTATGGTGTGGAGACCGCGACCGCGCAGATGGAAATCATTGGCCGGCGTCACTATGGCCGCAAGGCGGTGCCGGCGGGCGGCGGCGGTGGCAAGAGTCCCACGCGCGAACTGTTCGACACGTTGCTGTTGTGGAATCCGCGCGTGCAGCTCGATGGCGAAGGCAAGGCCACGCTCGACGTACCGCTCAACGATTCGCTCACCAGCTTCCGCATCGTGGCCGTAGCGGACCTGGGTGTGAACCGTTTCGGGACTGGCAGCGCGACGATTGCCGCGACGCAGGACCTGCAGATGATTTCAGGCTTGCCGTTGCTGGTGCGTGAAGATGACAAGTACCGCGCGATGTTCACGCTGCGCAATACCACGCAGCGTGCGATGACCGTGGAAGCTACCGCGCGTGCCACGCTGGTCGAGGCACAGGCATTGCCCGCGCAGACCGTGCAGGTTCCGGCCGGCGAGGCGCGCGAAATCGGTTGGGATGTCACTGCACCAGCGCTGCTTGCTTACAGCCGCAGCGGCACGATTGTGTGGGAGGTGTCCGCCACGGAGAAGGGTGGCGGTGGCGCCAGCGACAAGCTCAAGGTGTCGCAGCAGATCGTGCCGGCGGTACCGGTCACCGTGCAGCAGGCCATGCTGGCGCAACTGGCGCCGAACCTCTCCGTACCAGTGCAGGCACCTTCCGGTGCGCTGGCGGACCCTGCGGGCAAGCTGCGCGGTGGCATGCAGGTGTCGCTGCAGTCGTCGCTGGCCGGCGGCATGCCGGGCGTGCGCGAGTGGTTCCGCAACTATCCGTTCAGCTGTCTGGAACAACGCACGTCGAAGTCGCTTGGTCTTGGCGACGCCGGCGCGTGGGATGCGCTGATGGCCCAGTTGCCGTCGTACCTCGATACCAACGGTTTGGCTTCGTACTTCCCGCTGCGCAGCGACAACCAGTTCGGTAGCGAAGTGCTGACTGCCTACCTGCTGGCGATCTCTGATGAGGCGTCGCGCGCGGGCCTGCCGATGCGTATTCCCGATGCGCAGCGCGAACAGATGGAGCGTGGCCTGGTTGCGTTCGTCGAGGGCCGTATCACACCGCCGCGCTGGGCACCGCAGTCGGCCACGATGGATCTCGATGTGCGCAAGCTGGCGGCCATCGAGGCGCTGTCGCGTACCGGCAAGGCGCAGGCACGCATGCTTGGCTCGATCCAGATCCTGCCCGAGCAATGGCCAACGTCGGCACTGATCGACTGGCTCGGCATTCTTGCGCGGGTACAGGACGTGGCGGATCGCGACAAGCGCATCGCCGATGCGACGCAATTGCTGCGCAGCCGCCTGACGGTCCAAGGTACGCGCCTGGTGTTCTCCACCGAGCGCACCGACAACTGGTGGTGGCTGATGTCGGGCGGCGATGTCAACGCGGCGAAGCTCCTCGCGCTGGCCTCGCAACTGCCCGCATGGAAGGACGAGGTGCCGCAACTGGTAACGGGCCTGCTGGGTCGCCAGACACGCGGTGCGTGGACGACCACCACGGCCAATGCCTGGGGTGTGCTGGCGATTCGCCGCTATGCGCAGGTCTACGAGAAGACGCCGGTGAGCGGCAGCGCGCGCGCTACGCTGGGCGATGTCTCGCGGACGTTCGACTGGTCGAAGGCAACGCAGAAAGACGGTGTGGCCAGCGGCATGGTTGACCTGCCATGGCCGGCAACGTCTGCGAACGCGGCAGCCACGCTGCAGGTAGAGCAGCAGGGTGCGGGGCGGCCGTGGGCCACGGTGCGTGCGCTGGCTGCGGTGCCGCTGCGTGAGCCGGTGGCAGCAGGCTATCGCGTGCGCCGCACCGTGACACCGGTGGAGCAGGCCGTCGCAGGCAAGTGGTCGCGCGGCGATACCTACCGTGTGAAGCTCGATATCGATGCGCAGTCCGACATGACATGGGTGGTGGTCAGCGATCCGGTGCCGACTGGCGCCACGATCCTCGGCAGCGGGCTGGGTCGCGATTCGGTGATTGCAACACGCGATGAGAAGAAGGCGTGGTCCGAGTACACCGAGCGTACGCCCGAGGCGTATCGCGAGTACTTCGGTTACGTGCCGAAGGGCAACCTGTCGGTGGAGTACACGGTGCGACTGAACAATGCCGGCGAGTTCGCATTGCCGCCAACACGCGTCGAGGCGATGTACGCGCCTGACGTGTTCGGTGAAACACCGAACGCCAGGCTGATGGTTGGAGCCGCCAAGTGAGCTGGATCGCGTTACGGATGCCCCCACGGGTACGCGAATGGTGGATCGCCGGTACGCTGGCCGGCGTGACCTATGGCGTGATGTTGTTCCAGGCGTCGCTCGAACTGCCGCCAGGTACGCCACTGACCGGACAGATCGCCTACCAGCCGGCGTGGAAGACGGCAATGGCGCTGCTGCTGGCGCGTGCGGCATGGTTTCATCGGCCGGCGGACGAACGACGCTGGCTGGTGACCGCGCTGGTGTTCTCGGGCCTTGGCGATTTCCTGCTGGCATTGCCGGGTCTCAAGATCTCGTTCATGGGCGGGCTTGGGGCATTCCTGATGGCGCACCTTGCTTACCTGAGGCTGTTCGTGCCACTAGTGCCACCAGGCAGCGACATGCGCGCACAACGGCTGATCGGTTGCGGTCTGGTGATCGGTGCGGCAGGCGCATTGCTGGGGCGCTTCTGGCCCAATCTTGGCGACATGACATGGCCCGTGACCGTCTATATCGGTGTGCTTGCGGCGATGGCATGTGCCGCGTTGCTGGCACGCTTGCCGACACCACTCGCGGCATTGGGTGCGCTGTGCTTCGTGATGTCCGACGCGATGATCGGCATGGCGAAGTTCCTGTCGCCATTTGACACCTATCAGCTTGGCATATGGTGGACCTATGCCATCGCGCAGGTGTTGCTGGTGGCCGGTGTGGTCGCGGGACGCGGTGAGTGAGCGAAGGATGAAGCGAGGCACGACGACGATCGCCATGGCGCTGCTGCCGCTGCTGTTGTACGCGGCGACGGTTGGTGTTGCGCAGGCCGTGCCCGCGTTCAGCGAGGTACGCGAGAGCTGGCGCAGTGCCGATATCGTGGTCACCGACCGCCATGGTGAAACCGTGGCGCGCGTACGCGACGACTTCAAGGCACGGCGTGGCGAATGGGTGGCGCTGACCGACACTTCGCCGGCCTTGCGCAGCGCGATCGTATTGTCCGAAGACCGTCGCTTCTACGCGCACAGCGGAGTCGACTGGCAGGGTGTTGCCGCTGCGGCGTGGGCCAACCTCTGGAACACACGTACGCGCGGCGCATCAACGCTGACCATGCAACTGGCGGGCCTGCTCGACGATGACCTGCGTGCGGGGCGCGGCCGCAGTTTTGGGCAGAAGGTGGGGCAGGCGGTCAGTGCGTCGTCGCTCGAGCGTGGCTGGAGCAAGGACCAGATCCTGGAAGCCTATCTGAACCTGGTTCCGTTCCGCGGCGAACTGGTTGGTTTGTCCGCGATGTCGCAGACCTTGTTCGGCAAGGTGCCCAGCGGGCTCGATGCGCGTGAGGCGGCAGTGGCGGTGGCGTTGGTGCGCAGCCCCAATGCATCGGCGTTGCAGGTGTCGAAGCGCGCGTGCGGCATTCTGCGCGAGATGAAGCAAGCGCGCGAATGCGATGGGCTCGACGGCTTCACGGTGCTGGCGCTGGCGAAGTCGGTCAGCATCGGTGGAGATGGCATGAGCGCGCGTCGCAGCGGCAACCTCGCGCCGCATCTTGCACGCGTATTGGTGGCGCAGGCGCGTGCCGCTACGCCGGCCGGCAAGCCAGTGCCTGCGCGCATGACCTCTACGCTCGATGCAAACCTGCAGCGTGTGGCCGTGGACAGTCTCGACCGGCATTTGCGTGAACTCGCGGGACGTAACGTCGAGGATGGCGCGGTGGTAGTGATCGACAATGCCAGCGGCGATGTGCTTGCGTACGTCGGTTCGTCGGGTGCGCTGTCGTCGGCGGCCCAGGTCGATCACGCGGCGGCGCTACGCCAGGCAGGGTCGACGCTGAAACCTTTCCTCTATGCGCAGGCGATTGAGGAACGTCGCCTGACGGCGGCATCGCTGCTCGACGATCGCCCGGTCAACCTGCCAACTGGCGGTGGCCTCTACATTCCACAGAACTACGACCATCGCTACGCCGGCTGGGTCAGCCTGCGCGCGGCGCTGGGTTCCTCGCTCAATGTGCCGGCAGTGCGCACACTGGTGATGGTGACGCCGCACCGGTTTCATCGGCGCCTGGTATCACTGGGTCTGCCTTTGACGCAGTCCGGCGATTACTACGGCTACAGCCTTGCATTGGGTAGTGCCGACGTGTCGCTGCTGTCGCTGACCAATGCGTATCGCAGCCTTGCCAACCAGGGCGCGTACGGGCCCGTGCGCATGACGACGAACGCTGCCGTCTCGACGAAGCAGTCGGTCATGACGCCGGCGTCAATGTATGTGATTGGCGACGTGTTGTCCGATCGTCATGCGCGTGCGCGCACGTTCGGCCTCGACAGTCCGCTGACCACGCGCTTCTGGACCGCGGTCAAGACCGGTACCAGCAAGGACATGCGCGACAACTGGTGCGTGGGCTGGTCGCAGCGCTATACCGTTGGCGTGTGGGTGGGCAATGCCAGCGGCGCGAGCATGCACGATGTGTCTGGCGTGTCGGGTGCGGCCCCGGTATGGCATGAAGTCATGGAGGCGCTGCACGGTACGCTGCCCAGTCGCGCACCAGTGATGCCCGCTGGCGTGGAACGCGTGGCACTGACCTTCGATGGCAATCTCGAACCGGCGCGCGAAGAAGTCTTTCTGGCGGGCACCGCGGTGAGCCAGATTCGCGTGGGTACCACGGGCAAGGCACCGGGCGCACCGGCCATTGCCAGTCCGGCCGACGGTACGATTTTCGCGCTCGATCCCGACATTCCACCGGCCGCGCAGCGCGTATGGTTCCATGCCGATGGCCTGACAGGCCAGACCGCGCATGCCGTGAGCTGGCGCATCGATGGCAAGCCCTTGGGCAGGGGTGGCGAGGTGCCATGGTTGCCATGGCCAGGGCGTCATCGTGTGCAGTTGGTGGATGCCACAGGCAAGGTTGTGCACGAGATCGGTATCGAGGTGCGTGGCGCCAGCGTGCGCGAAGCAGCGCCACAAAAGGTCTCGGTGCGGCGCTGATGCGGGTTCAGCGCGGCGACTGGGGCAGTTCGCGTGCCTTGAGGAAGTCGACGAACACGCGCAGCTTTGGCGGCATCAGCGCGCGGCTCGGATAGTAGAGATAGAAGCCCGAGAAGGGCGGCGTCCAGTCGTCGAGCACGGTGACCAGCGCACCGGTCGCGAGTGCATCGGCGATATGGTGCGGAAATTCATAGATCAGGCCCAGGCCTGCCAGCGCTGCCTGGTGCAGCATGGTCTTGTCGTTGGCGATCAGCGCTGCACGGGTATCCACGGTGAAGGGCCTGCCGCCGCGCGAGAACTCCCATCGGTAGACCGAACCCAGCGGACCAAAACGGTACTGCAGGCACGCATGCTGGTGCAGCGCGTGCGGTGTGTCGGGTGTGCCATGTCGCGCGAGGTAGTCCGGGGCGGCGGCAATGACCATCCGTAGCGGACCCGTCACGGGTATGGCGACCATGTCCTGCTGCAGCGCCTCGCCCAGGCGCAGGCCCGCATCGAAGCCTTCGGCAATCAGGTCGATAAAGCGGTCGTCAGTCACCAGATCGATGCAGATCGACGGATAGGCACGCATGAAGTCGGTCAGGATCGGTCGCAATGCGATGACCACGGCCGAATGGGAGCTTGTGAGCCGCAGCGTGCCTGCCGGCATGTCGCGCTGCTGTCGGACGTCGTCGGTGGCGGCGTGGATTTCCGCCAACGCCGGCGCCACGCGCGCCAGCAATGCCGCTCCGGCCTCGGTCATGCCGACGTGGCGCGTGGTCCGCTGCAGGAGCCGTACCCCAAGCCGGTCCTCGAGCTGGCGAATGGTCTGGGATACCGCCGAGGGGCTCACCGCCAGGGCACGCGCTGCGGCGGTAAAGCTGCCAAGCTGCGCCACGCGCGTGAATGCGGCCAGCGCGGGCAGTGAATCGGGGTCGATTGTGAAGTCTGGCTTCATGATGCTTGCAGCCTAGCATGCTGTTTCGCGCCGGGGGGACTGGCGATACTGCCGAGGTCGGTTGCGGCGCGTACCGCGACCGTTTCGAACCGGTAATCCACAAGGAGTGTCCCGATGACTGCAACGCGCAAGCTGGGTCGTGTTGGCCCCGATGTTTCTCCGCTTGGCCTGGGATGCATGGGCATGAGCGAGTTCTACGGAGCTCGCGACGATGCTGAATCTATTCGTACTATTAATCACGCTATAGAAAATGGCGTATCACTTATTGATACGGCTGATGTCTACGGGCCGCATACCAATGAGGAACTGGTGGGGCGGGCGCTGGCTGGTGGCTGGCGCGACAAGGTGGTGCTGGCCACCAAGTTCGGCATCGTGCGGGATCCGTCCAATCCGGCGGCACGTGGCGCCAATGGGCGCCCCGAGTATGTCCGGGCCGCGTGCGATGCCAGCCTGAAACGGCTTGGCGTGGACCATATCGACCTGTATTACCAGCACCGTGTCGATCCCGATACGCCGATCGAGGAGACCGTTGGCGCGATGGCGGATCTGGTCAAGGCCGGCAAGGTTCGCTGGATCGGCCTGAGCGAGGCGGGCGTGAAGACCATCGAGCGCGCCCACGCGGTGCATCCGGTGACGGCGCTCCAGACCGAGTATTCGCTATGGACGCGCGACGTCGACGAGAACGGCATCATGGCCACCTGCGAACGACTCGGCATTGGCTTCGTTCCCTATAGCCCGCTGGGCCGCGGTTTCCTGACAGGGGCGATTCGCTCCCCCGAGGATTTTGAGGCCGATGACTATCGCCGGAGCAACCCGCGCTTTATGGGCGAGAACTTCGCGCGCAACCTGAAACTGGTCGATGCGGTGCAGGATCTGGCCAGTGCCAAAGGTTGCACGCCGGCCCAACTGGCGCTGGCGTGGGTACTGGCGCGCGGCGAGCACGTGGTGCCGATTCCGGGTACGCGCCGTATTGCCAATCTCGACGACAACCTTGGCGCGCTCAGGGTGCGGTTGACCGCGCAGGATCTGGCCGATATCGACGCGGCTTTCCCGCTCGACGCAGCGGCGGGTACGCGCTATGCCGAGGCGATGCTGCCATACCTTTCGCGTTAGTCGGAGACAATGGCGGCTTCGCTGTCGATTGCACTACACCGATGACCGCCTCGTTCGTCCCCCTCGATGCCGCCGCCACGGCGGCCCGCCTGCCTTATCCGGAACTTGCCCGCGCGATTGCCGCGATGCTGGGCGAACTGCGCGACGGTACCGCCATGGCACCGCCGCGCATTGCGCTGCCAGTGGGCGATGCCGAGCGAGGGCAGGGCACGCTGCTGGTAATGCCGGCGTGCAACCGCGACATCGTGATCACCAAGAACATCACGGTGCATCCTGGCAATCCGCAACGTGGACTGCCCAATATCCTGGGTGAAGTGCTGGTCGCCAATGCCCACACGGGCGAGCGTATCGGCATGTTCGACGGCCCAACCGTGACCGGGCGGCGTACGGCGGCCGTATCGCTGCTGGCTGCGCAATCGTTTGCGCCGGAACCGGACGGCGAGTTGCTGATCATCGGCGCCGGGGTACAGGCGCAAACGCATCTCGAAGCGTTCGTGGCTGGGCTACCGGTGCGCAAGGTCTGGTTGCAGTCGCGTACGCGCGACAAGGCCGAGGCGCTGGCCACGCATGCGCGCAGCCTGGGCGTGCAGGCCGAGGTGGTCGACGAGGTTGCCGCCGTGCTGGCGCGCGTATCGATGGTGGTGACCGTGACGTCGAGCCTTACACCGGTACTGCCCGACCTCGACAGTGGTTTGTGGACCGATCGCCATTTCGTGGCCGGCGTGGGCGCGTTCCGGCCCGAGATGTGCGAACTTCCGCCGCAGCTTTGCCTGGCGGCTTCGGCCAGCGGTCGGCTGCTGGCCGACACGCTGTTCGGCATCGAGGACGAGGCGGGCGATCTGCTCCAGGCCGGCATCGACTGGAATACGGTGCAGCCGTTCGAGACGGCAATCCTGAGCGCCGAGGCATTGCGCGAGCGCGCCGGCAGTCCGCTGGTATTCAAGAGCGTGGGCTACGCGTTGTGGGATCTGGCAGCGTGCGTACTGGCCAGCCAAACGTCTGTTTGAGCCGTTTTGTGCAGCAACATAACCACTTCAAACAGATGGTTTCTCATATTTGAAACCGAACCGTTGTGCCGACGCGTCGCTTCTGCGCGAAAAGTGCCTAAATTGGTGACCGCCTTTTGGGTTAACCCTGTCTTTAGGGCAATTCTTCTATCATCCGGTTCCGTGTTTGAAACAGTCCGCGCAGGCTGCGCAGGATAATGCCTGCGAGCAGTGGTTGTATTCAAAGAGGATGGAGTTAGAGGAACAATGAAACAGATCTATAAGAAGATGCTGGTGGCAGGCGCCGCCATGGCACTGGCTGGTGTCGCACAGGCCCAGTCCGCGGGCAGCAACGTCGTCAGCCTGGGTTGGATGCGGGTGATGCCGCAGGGCCACTCGGAATTCCTGACGATCGATTCGATCGCGGGTCGTCCGACCGGTGGACTGCAGCGCCAGAACACCGGCGCCACGATTGATTCGGCGGATACCGTGGGCCTCACGTTTGCCCACTTCTTCACCGACAACATCTCGGCGGAATTCGTGCTGGGCGTGCCGCCGAAGCATGACGTGAGCGGTGATCGCGGTTACGAGAAGTACGGCAAGCTGGGCGAAGTGCGCCAGTGGAGCCCGGCAGTGGTGGCCAAGTGGCACTTCTTCGACGCCAAGACCAAGTTCCGCCCGTACGTGGGTATCGGCGTGAACTACACGTGGTTCACCGGCGAGACCGTGACCAACCAGTCGTTCGTGCAGGGCGAGTTTGGCCCAGGCTCGACCATGGCCGCCTCGGCCAAGTCGTCGTGGAACCCGGTGTTCAACATCGGCGCCAACTACGCCGTGACCGACAACTGGTTCGTGGGCCTGTCGGTGTCGTACGTGCCGATCGCCACCACCGCCAACTTCACCACCACGCTGGCCAACGGCGCGCAGGTGCAGTCGCACACGAAGATCAAGATCGACCCGATCGTGACCTTCCTGAACGTCGGCTACCGTTTCTGATCTGGCGTCAGCCGGATGTGGAAAGGGCACCCCTTGGGGTGCCCTTTTTCATTGATGCGTCTTGCTGGCGCTCAAGCTGCCGACTTCACCGGATAGCCGGCTTCCTCGATGGCTTTCTGCAGGGCCTGGCGATCGGCACCGGATTCGACCTTGACCGATTGCGTCGGTACGTCGGCCGCAACATGTGCTGCCGGATCCACGGCCTGGACCGCTCGCGTGATCGCGCCGATGCAATGGTTGCAGGACATGCCTTCGACCTGGAACTGGATCATGGATGACTCCTGTGAGTGGTAATTAGGAACTGGAATTGCTTCGGACTGGAGTATGAACCTTCCCATCGTGGGAAGCGCAAGTGGATATTGAGGGGCTCAGCGTGGCGACACGACCTTGACCTTCCAATGATGGTAAGGTCCACAGTGCAGTTGTCGCGCGTCGTGCGCATTGCCGAATCCGTCCATGTCTACGAATGCTTCTACCCTGATTCCCGCCGAATGGCGCCTGCCCGTCGAAGGCATGACCTGCGCGTCGTGCGTGCGCCGCGTGGAGAACGCGCTGTCCAAGGTGCCTGGTGTGCACGAGGTAGCCGTCAACCTGGCCACCGAACAGGCCACCTTGCAGGCCGATAGCGCCGGCGCGCTATCCGCTGCTGCCCAGGCCGTTGCCGATGCCGGCTACGAAGTGCCGCGCGACACCATCGAACTCGAGATCGCCGACATGACCTGTGCCTCGTGCGTGGGCCGGGTGGAGCGGGCGTTGCGGGCGGTGCCGGGCGTGGTCGAGGCCCAGGTGAACCTGGCTACCGAGCGCGCCAGCGTGACCGTGCTGCGCGGTGCGGCCGATGCCGCCGTGCTCGGCGAAGCGGTGGTGCGCGCCGGATATGGGGCAAAGCCTGCTGTGGACGCCACGGCCGCAGCGGCAGGTACGCAAGCCACGCGCACTGACTTCTGGTCCGGTCCGTGGCCGGTGGTGATCTCGGCGGCGTTGTCGTTGCCGCTGGTCGCGCCGATGGTGCTTGCATGGTTCGGCATCCATGCGATGCTGCCGGGGTGGCTGCAATGGCTGCTGGCCACGCCGGTGCAGTTCGTATTCGGCTGGCGCTTCTACAAGGCCGGCTACAAGGCAGTGCGTGCGGGCGCCGGCAATATGGACCTGCTGGTGGCGCTCGGCACGTCCGCGGCCTACGGCCTTTCCATCTGGCAGATGTTCAGCGCCGGCGACGCCATGCCCCATCTCTATTTCGAGAGTGCCGCCGTGGTGATCACGCTGGTGCGGTTGGGCAAGTGGCTGGAAACGCGCGCCAAGCGCCAGACCGCCGATGCGATTCGCGCACTGGCCGCGCTGCGACCCGATACGGCACAGGTGCGCCGCAACGGTGTGGAGCAGACTGTGCCGTTGGCCGAGGTGCGCGTCGGCGATGACATCGTGGTGCGGCCCGGCGAGCGGATTCCGGTCGATGCCGAAGTGGTCGAGGGTAACAGCCACGCCGACGAATCGATGCTGACCGGCGAGTCGGTGCCGGTGCCCAAGCAGCCCGGTGACCGGCTGACCGGTGGTGCGATCAACTATGAAGGCTTGCTGGTGGCGCGTACCGTTGCCGTCGGTGCCGAAACGGTGCTCGCAAAGATCATCCGCATGGTCGAGCACGCGCAGGCGGCCAAGGCGCCGATCCAGCGCATGGTGGATCAGGTAAGCGCGGTGTTCGTGCCGGTGGTGCTCGGTATCGCGCTGCTTGCATTGCTCGGCTGGGGCCTGATCGGCCACGACTGGAGCCAGGCATTGCTCAATGCGGTGGCCGTGCTGGTGATTGCCTGCCCGTGCGCACTGGGCCTGGCTACGCCGACCGCGATCATGGCTGGTACCGGCGCTGGCGCGCGCGCCGGCATCCTGATCAAGGATGCCGAGGCACTTGAAGTGGCGCATCGCGTATCGGTGGTGGCGTTCGACAAGACCGGCACGCTGACCGTGGGCAAGCCCGAAGTGGTGGCGCTCCATGCGGCCGATGGCGATGACGCGGCACTGCTGCGCCAGCTGGCCGCCTTGCAGGCCGGCAGTGAACATCCCCTGGCGCGGGCCGTGGTAGCGCTGGCCGCGGCGCGTGATATCGCGGTGCCCGTGGCCAGCGATGTGCGTGCATTGCCGGGCCGTGGCATTGCGGGCGTGGTGGCGGGGCAGGCGCTGCAGCTCGGCAGCGAAGGCTTGCGCGTCTCGTTGAATGCCGAAGCCGGAGCATTGCAGACCGCCGCGGAGCAACTGCGCAACGAAGGGCGTACGGTGTCCTGGCTGATCGATCCGGCGCAGCACGCTGTGCTGGGGCTGGTGGCGTTCGGTGATGCGCTGAAGCCCGGCGCAGCTGCGGCAATCGCACGGCTGCGCGATGCCGGTATCCGTACCGTGATGCTGACCGGCGACAACGCGGGCGCGGCGGCACGTGTCGGCGCGATGCTGGGGCTCGACGAGGTGCAGGCCGAAGTGTTGCCGCAGGACAAGGCGGCACGCGTGAACGCACTCAAGCGCAATGGCGAGGCCGTGGTGGCGATGGTGGGCGACGGCATCAACGACGCCCCGGCACTGGCGGCAGCCGACGTCGGGATCGCGATGTCCACCGGTACCGATGTGGCGATGCACGCGGCCGGTATCACACTGATGCGAGGGGACCCCGCGCTGGTGGCCGATGCGCTGTCGGTATCGCACCGCACTGTCCGCAAGATTCGCCAGAACCTGTTCTGGGCGTTCATCTATAACGTGGTCGGTATTCCGTTGGCGGTGGCCGGCCTGCTCAATCCCGTGGTGGCTGGCGCGGCCATGGCGTTCTCGAGCGTCAGCGTGGTTGGCAACGCGCTGCTGCTGCGCCGCTGGCATCCCGCAACCGGCAAGGAGGGCAAGTCATGAATATCGGTGAAGCAGCGCAAGCGTCGGGCGTGTCGGCGAAGATGATCCGCCATTACGAATCGATTGGCCTGGTCGATACGCCGCCGCGCAGCGAAGGGGGCTACCGTCTCTACGACGACCGCGCGGTGCACACCTTGCGCTTCGTACGGCGCGCCCGTAATCTCGGTTTTTCGCTCGACGAGATCCGCGACCTGCTGTCGCTCTGGCATGATCGCGGGCGGGCCAGCGCCGACGTCAAGGCACTGACGCTCAGGCATGTGGCGGACCTCGAAACCAGGATTGCCGAACTGGCCGCCATGCGCGACACGCTGCGCTCACTGGCCGAGTCCTGCAGCGGCGATGACCGGCCCGATTGCCCGATCCTGTCGGACATGGCGTGTCATCGCTAAGGGAAGCAAAAACAACAAGCAACAACCAGCAGGTCCCAATGAGGAGCCGATGGGATGAACGAGCCTGTGACCGCCACCGAGTCGCGCCAGCGTATGCGCGATGGTACCGAACTGCTGTTGCGCACCTGGCTGCCCGATCCGCAACGTTTTCCGGAACCACTCGGTACCGTGCTGCTGGTGCACGGCCTGGCCGAACACAGTGGACGCTATCCGCACGTAGCGGCTACGCTCGGCGCACTTGGCCTGCGCGTGCGCGCCTATGACCAGCGCGGCCACGGGGCCAGCGGCGGCCCACGCATGGTGGTGCCACATCCCGACAGCTACCTTGACGATCTTGCGGAAATCCACGACGCCGTGGTCCGGCAGTGGAACGAGTTGCCCTTTCTGCTTGGGCACAGCATGGGCGGACTGATTGCGGCGCGTTTTGCCACGGCGCGTGTACGTCCGATCCGCGCGTTGATTCTGTCGTCACCGGCATTGGCATTGAAGTTGTCCAATGCCATGCTTACCGTGCATCGGGTACTGCTGGCATTGCTGCCGCGCATGCGTGTGCCGAATCCCATCGATGCACGCCTGCTGTCGCACGACCCGGAAGTGGTGCGTGCCTATCGCACCGATCCGCTGGTGCAGGGCACCATCAGCGCCAGCGTGCTGGAATCCTTTGTTCGCGGCATGGCACAAGCGCAGGCCGATGCGCCACGGCTGGAAGCGCCGATGCTGATGCTGGTGGGCGGCGCCGATCGTGTGGTCGATCCACAGGGTAGTCGGACTTTCTTTGAGAACGCTCCGCAAGACTTCAGCGAGCTGGCCTGGTTCGACACCGGTTTCCACGAAATCTTCAATGAGGCCCAGCCGTTGCGCGGCGAGGTGCTGGCGGCACTGACAGACTGGTTGCGCCGGCATCTCGATGCTCCGGCAAACCCCTGACGACGGCAATGGGCAAGTCGTGCGATGATCTCCGGCATTCCGACAATAAAAACCGATGCCCTCAGGGCCTGCAAGGATGCAAAGGAATATGGAGACGTACGACTACATCATCGTGGGGGCGGGTTCGGCCGGCTGTGTGCTGGCCAACCGCCTGACGCAGGACGCCGATGTCAATGTGCTGTTGCTTGAGGCCGGTGGGAAGGACGATTATCACTGGATTCATATTCCGGTCGGCTATCTCTATTGCATCGGCAATCCACGCACCGACTGGCTGTATCGGACTGTGGCCGAGGCCGGCCTGAACGGCCGCTCGCTCGGTTATCCGCGCGGCCGTGTGCTGGGTGGATCGTCGTCGATCAACGGCATGATCTACATGCGCGGCCAGCGTGAAGACTACGACGACTGGGCACGCATTACTGGCGATGACGGCTGGCGCTGGGACAATGTCTTGCCGCTGTTCAAACGCAGCGAGGACCACTACCGCGGCGCCAACGAGTTCCACGGTGCCGGCGGCGAATGGCGCGTGGAAGCGCAGCGCTTGCACTGGGACATCCTGGAGCGCTTTATCGATGCGGCCGAGCAGGCCGGCATTCCTCGCACCGACGACTTCAATCGCGGCGACAATTTTGGCGTCGGCTATTTCGACGTGAACCAGCGCCGCGGCATCCGCTGGAACACGGCCAAGGCTTTCCTGCGCAAGGCTTCCGACCGGCCCAACCTGACCATTGTCACGGGCGCGCAGGTCAGTGCGCTGACGTTCGATCCGGTTGATGGCCGTCGCTGCACTGGCGTGCAGTACCTCGGTGGTGGCCAGGCCGCGGAAGCGCGTGCAACGGAGGAAGTCATTCTTGCCGCCGGTGCCGTCAATTCGCCACAGCTCCTGGAGCTGTCGGGTATCGGCCAGCCCGAGCGCCTGCAGGCGCTTGGCATTGGTGTGCGCCATGCCTTGCCCGGAGTTGGCGAGAACCTGCAGGACCATCTGCAACTGCGTACCGTGATCAAGGTCGAGGGCGTGCGCACGCTCAACACGCGTGCATCGAAGTGGTGGGGCAAGGTGGGCATTGGCCTGCAATACGCGTTCAACCAGAGCGGCCCCATGAGCATGGCGCCGTCGCAGCTCGGCGCTTTTGCACGTAGCGACGAAAGCCAGGCGCGCGCCAACGTCGAGTACCACGTGCAACCGCTGTCGCTCGATAAATTCGGCGATCCGCTGCACGACTTCAATGCGTTCACGGCCAGCGTCTGCAACCTGCGTCCCACGTCGCGCGGCAGCGTGCATATCGAGGATGCCGACTTCCGTCGCGCGCCGCGCATCGCGCCCAACTATCTTTCCACCGAAGAGGATCGCAAGGTGGCGGCCGATTCGATCCGCCTCACGCGGCGCATCGTGGCATCGCCGGCACTGGCCCCGTACCAGCCGAAGGAATGGCTGCCGGGCCCCGCATTCCAGACCGACGAACAACTGGCCGAAGCGGCCGGTGCCATCGGCACCACGATCTTTCATCCGGTAGGTACGTGCCGCATGGGACCCGACGGCGATGCCGATGCCGTGGTCGACAACCGGCTGCGCGTGCGCGGCATCACGGGGCTGCGCGTGGTGGACGCATCGATCATGCCGCTGATCACGTCGGGCAATACCAACTCGCCGACGATCATGATTGCGGAGCGCGCCAGCGACATGATTCGCGCCGACCGCAAGGCACGCGCGAGCGGTGCAGCAAATTCGCCTGAAATCGTCACCCCGGTTTCCGTCTAGGGGTCTTCCACGATACATCGCGCCGACTATTCCGCAGACGTCGGTACGGCGCCGCACGCCGCATCCGGACGCTGTCTCCAATGTCTTATGCTTAGTGCAAACCCCGATGTTTTGCGACGCAGCAGGCGCACACAATAGTCGCCGGTATACGGTGCCGCAGCCTTCACTTCGCGCCCCGTACCCAAGCGGCAGCCGCGCCGTTCCAAATACCTAAATCAAGCGGCAACCATGGCGACAAAGCGCCGGAGTTCGAACCATTGTCAGTTGCCGGGCACAACCCGGCATCGCAGCAAGAGGGCGGGCAGGAGACTATGACTCAGGAAATCATCCTGGAAACCAGGAACCTCACGAAGGAATTCAAGGGGTTTACGGCAGTAAGCGACGTCAGCCTGCGCGTGCGTCGCGGTTCGATCCATGCGTTGATCGGACCGAACGGCGCGGGCAAGACCACCTGCTTCAATCTGCTTACCAAAT
>NZ_DBHKYV010000067.1:0-28677 GCF_057315035.1 Cupriavidus sp.
AGGATGCGGCGCGTCAGGTGGTGGCCGATGAAGCCGTTGACGCCAAGAATCAGGATTCGCTTTTGCTGCATGGATCAGTAGGTACTCAGAAAACGAAAGATGGCCGCGCAACGTCGGCCATCAGGGATGATTGGGCCCGGCCTAGTGCTGCAGCAAAGGCGCGGGGGTTGGCACGTTGGTCACCACCACGCGACGCCAGTCGCGTGCCACGACATATAGCGGCAGCCTTGACGACAGGTCCAGATACGTTTCCGGCGACATCACCGCCATGGCGGCCTCGCCGTTGCGCCAGGTCTTCTCGAACTGCGCCATGGTGGGCACCCAGCGATCGGGTTCGACAGTGGTACCGAAAGTCAGCTCGTCCGCCTCGGCGACCATGGTCAGCGGATGACGTACGTAGAACGGCAGCGTATGGTCGAGCATGCGCACGCCATAGAGCTTCATGCCCGGCGTCAGCCGCTGCGAAACCTGCGGCACGAGGTCCGCACCCGACGCAGGACCGCCCACGGTTTCGTGCCCGAGCAGCGCCACGGTAAAGCCCAGGTACATGCCCAACGCGTACACGGCCACGCTGGCCAGCACACCACGGCGCAACAGCGCGCGTGCCGCCGCGATGCCAACCAGCATCACCACGAACGCCAGCGCCGCCCAGACAGCGTAGGCCCGCCAGAACGCGTTGGGGGTGTGATTGGCATTGAGCGTGGCCACCACGGGACTGGCCAGCAGGCCACAGCCCGCCACGATCGCCATGCCCAGCAGCTGCCGGCCCCAGGCGCGCACGTCGAGCCGGTCGAGTGCCACGCCGGCCAGGATACCCAGCGCGGGAATCACCGGCACGATGTAGCCCGGCAGCTTCGAGCGCGACAGGCTGAAGAATACGAAGATCGCAATGGCCCAGACCCCGGCCATCAGCGCCGGGCGGAACCGCGTCTCACCCGCCTCGGCCGGCGTGCGCATGGCCGACCAGAGACGCGGGAACAAGCCGACCCAGGGCAGGAAGCCACCCAGGATCAATGGCACGAAATAGACGATCGGACCACCGCGCGAGTGGATGTTCGAGGTGTAGCGTTGCCAGTGCTCGTGGATAAAGAAGAAGTTCAGGAACTCGGGATTACGCTCCGAGACCAGATAGAACCACGGCACGACAATCGCCAGGATGACTACCGCGCCGGCAGTCAGATGCAGGCGCCGCCACAGGCCCCAGTCACGCGTGACCAGCGTATACACCACCAGCACCAGGCCCGGCAGCGCAATACCGACCAGTCCCTTGGTCAGGATGGCGAAACCCATGGCCGCCCAGCACGCCATCATCCAGCCACGGCGTCCCGCCCGCGACAGGTCCGGATGTTGCGCGATCAACATGCAGGCCAGGATGCACGACATCACGCCGGCCAGGGTCATGTCCAGCGTATTGAAGTGCGCCGCCACGCTCCACATCGGCGCGGCCAGCAGTGCCAGTCCGGCAAACGCCGCCGCGCGCAGGCCGAACCAGCGCCACGTGGCGAGCATCGACATGACGATGCCAAGCAGGCCGGCCAGCGCCACGCTCAAGCGTGCCTGCCATTCGCCGAGGCCGAACAGCGCATAGCTCACGGCCGTCACCCACATATGAAATGGCGGCTTCTCAAAGTACTTGAGCGCGTTGTAGCGGATCGTCACCCAGTCGCCGGTGGCAAACATCTCGCGCGAGATTTCCGCGTAGCGCCCTTCGTCGGGCCCAACCAGATGGCGCACGCCCAGCGTGCCAAACCATACCAACAGCGCAAATGCGATGAACAGCGCGGCCCATCCCGCCGTGGCCGACCACGGTAATGAACGCAGGCGCGGCGAGCCAGCCGGGGAACGTGCGTTGTCAGCCGGCGCGGAGCTTGTGCGTTGCTGACTGGGAGGCTGATGCATGGAGGAATCCAGGGATTTCGGGACCTGACCTTATGTCAGTCAAACCGGGCACTCGTGTTGATCCCGATTAATTGAGGCGGCAGATTAGGCGAATTACCTTAACGTCAGATTAAGCGTGCGAGTGCACGCAGGCGATGCTACCCTTTGGAGTCACTTCATGTGCATCATTCGCCTCGTTTCAATCACTCTTTTCAAACTTCTGTTCCAGGCAGCACGAGATGAGAATCCTTATCGTTGAAGACGACTCCATGCTCGGCGACGGCCTGCAGCGTGGGCTAAAGCTGATGGGGCACGCCGTTGACTGGTTCCTTACCGGCGCCGAGGCCGACCGGGCCATCGCCGCGATGCACTACGATGCCGTGCTGCTGGACCTGGGCCTGCCCGATGACGATGGCGTCGCCCTGCTGGCACGCTGGCGGCAGCAAGGCCGCGCGACGCCGGTCGTGGTGCTGACCGCACGCGATGCCGTGCAGAGCCGCATCGCCGGGCTCGATGCCGGCGCCGACGACTACCTGATCAAACCGGTCGAACTCGACGAACTGGCCGCGCGCCTGCGCGCCGTGACGCGCCGCGCCGCGGGCATGCCCGAGCCCGTTTGGCGCCATGGCCCGCTCGAGTATCAACCTGCGGCACGCCTGGCAATCTGGAATGGCAAGACCGTCGACCTGACCAGCCGTGAGTCGATGCTGCTCGAATTGCTGTTGAGCCATCCCAACCGCGTGCTGACGCGCGAATTCCTGCGCGACAAACTCTATGACTGGGACAAGGGCTCGGAAAGCAATACGCTCGAAGTCCACATCCATCACCTGCGGCGCAAGATTCATCCCGGCATCGTGAGAACGCTGCGCGGTGCGGGCTATTCCCTGGGCACGCTCGACGCACTCGAAGCCGTGGCCGCCGACACTCGCGCCGGGGACGATGCATGACCCTGCAACGGCGGCTGATCCTGGCCGTACTGATCGCCGTGGCCTTTGCCTGGGTGCTTACCAGCGTGCTGGTCTACCTCAGTGCGCAGGAAGAGATCAACGAGTTATACGACACCGCCATGGTGCGCATGGCGCAGCAGATGCAAGCCATGCTGCCGCTGATCAACACCGGTGCCGTGCCGGCGCCGCCATCGAACGGACCCGCCCCCGGCGATACCGATCTTGGCGACCTGGGCGATGCCGGCCTCGGCGACCTTGCAATTGCCGCTTGGCACCGCAGCGGCCAACCACTCCATATCGACCCCGATGGGGACCGCTTGCCGCGGCTGCCGAGTATCCGGGGTTTTGCCGACCGGAAGATCGACGGCGTGCCCTGGCGCCTGTACTACCTTGACGATCCGGTGGCGGGCTGGCGCGTTTGCGTGGGCCAGAGCATGGCCGAGCGCCAGGAACTCGTGTTCTCGTACCTGCAGGCGCAGGTCTTGCCATGGGTGTTGGGCCTGCCGTTGCTCACCACGCTGCTGATCTGGGGCGTGCGCCGCGCGATGCGCCCGTTGCTGACCCTGTCTGACGTGATTTACGCCCGCACGCCGGGAGATCCCACCCCGATGTCGCTGCGTGAAGTACCGGCGGAACTGGTGCCGCTGGTCGGCGCGATGAACCAACTGCTCGACCGCGTGTCGACCCTGCTCGAACACGAGCGCCGCCTGACCGCCGATGCCGCGCACGAGATGCGTACCCCGCTGGCGGCACTGAAGGCGCAATGGGAAGTGGCCCGCCGTTCGTCGGATCCGGCGGAGCGCGCGCAGGCCGCCAACAATGTCGAGTCCGGCATCGACCGCATGAGCCACCTGGTCTCCCAGTTGCTGACCATGAGCCGCCTGGAGGACGAGGAGTCGCCGCCCACGCGTGGGCCGGTCGACTGGCGCGGCATTTCGCAGCAGGTGCTGACCGATTGCCTGCTGCTTTCCGAACGCCGGCACGTCGACATGGAAGTCCTCTGGCCGCCGGCGGGCCAGCCAACGCTCGACATCTGTGGCGACCCGAGCCTGCTCGGCACGATGCTGCGCAACCTGATGGACAACGCACTCCGCTACAGCCCCGCCGGCACCATCGTTACGCTGGCATTCGAGTCCGATCGCATTGTGGTGTCCGATCATGGGCCGGGTGTCACGCCCGACCAGCTGGCACGTCTGGGCAATCGTTTCTTCCGGGGCGCCGGGCAGCATGAGCAAGGCACCGGACTGGGCGTGTCCATTGCGCGGCGAGTCGCCGAATTGCATGGCCTCTCAGTCGAGCTTGCCAATCGACCCGCCGCGCAAGGCACTGGCCTGGTGGCAACGATCCGTCCCGTGGGCAAGTCCAATCTCAGGCAAACCGTCAGCACTGCGTGTGCATCATGATTGCAGCCGCTTGGGAAGTCTTCCTCGTATTCCTGCGCCTGGGCCTGACCTCGTTTGGCGGTCCGGTCGCCCACCTTGGCTACTTCCGCAATGCCTTTGTCGTGCAGCGCCGCTGGCTCAGCGAGCCGTCCTATGCCGACATCGTCGCCTTGTGCCAGTTCCTGCCCGGGCCGGCCAGCAGCCAGGTTGGCATGGTCGTGGGGCTCACGCGCGCTGGCTATGCAGGGGCGCTGGCGGCCTGGCTTGGCTTCACGATGCCGTCGGCGATTGCGTTGATCCTGTTCGCCCAGGGCCTGTCCCGCTATGGCAATCTGGTGCCATCGGGGGCCTTGCATGGGCTCAAGGTCGCGGCCGTTGCAGTGGTGGCGCAAGCAGTCTGGGCCATGGCCAGGTCGCTGTGCCCTGACGCACCACGCATTACGCTGATGTCGCTCGTTGCCGTGGCGGTCAGCGTGGTGCCATCGCCGTGGTGCCAGGTGGGCGCGATGATCGTGGCCGGCTATGCCGGTACCCGGCTGTTCCGGGCACAGGATGCGTTGCCGCATGAACCACTGGCGATACCGGTCGGCCATGGCGTCGCACTGTTCTGCCTGTTTGCCTTTGCAGCGTTGCTGGTTGGCCTGCCCGTTGCGGCACGCATGTCGGACGATCATCTGGTGGCGCTGTTCGATGCGTTCTATCGGGCCGGCGCGCTGGTCTTTGGCGGTGGGCACGTAGTCCTGCCACTGCTGCAGGCCGCCGTGGTGCCTACCGGCTGGGTCGACAACGATACGTTCCTCGCCGGCTATGGGGCCGCACAGGCCGTACCCGGGCCACTCTTCACGTTTGCCGCATTCCTGGGCGCGGCGGGCCGGCTGGCACCCAACGGCTGGGCCGGCGGAGCATGGTGCGTGCTGGCGATCTTCCTGCCATCGTTCCTGCTGGTGTTCGGCGCCCTGCCTTTCTGGGAGCGGCTACGACGCCATGGCGGCGTACGGGCGGCCCTGATGGGCGTCAACGCCGCCGTGGTGGGGTTGCTGCTTGCCGCGCTGTATCAGCCAGTCTGGACCAGCGCCGTACTGGCACCACCAGACTTTGCACTGGCGCTGCTGGCATTGATGGCGCTGACGACCTGGAAGCTGCCGCCCTGGGCCGTGGTAGCGGCCTGTGCGCTGGCTGGGTGGGGTATCCAAGCGGCAGGCCTAGCATGAATGGAAAAACGTCGTCCCGCGTGCTTGCCGTGGCGGCGTTCATCCTGACCATTCCGGCCTGCACCAACTGGTCGAGCGCCACCGTGCCGCCCGCCGTCACCACCATCAGCGTGGTGGAGCGCGACTGGCATACCGATGTCTGCATCGATACCCGCGATGCCGATATGCAACTGATGCGCGTGGCCAAAGGCTATGACGGTTCCAGATATCTCTGCTTCGGCTTTGGCGACCGGCATTACCTGCTGAGCCGCGAGCGCGGGCCGCTGACGCTGTTGTCGGCGCTGCTGCCCGGTAACGACGGCGTGATCCTGCTGACGATCCTGCGCGACACGCCGGCCGCCGCGTTTGGCGCCGACAATGTCGTGCAACTCGATGTCGATGCGCGCGGCATCGAGCGCCTGCGCGCATTCCTGAACCACGCGATCCAGATCGACGAACACGGCGCGCCGGTAAGCCTTGGAGACGGCCCCTACCCTGGCGGCCTTTATTTCGGCGCCACAGCCAGGTACTACGGCTTCTACACGTGCAACACCTGGACCGCCGATGCGTTGCGCGAAGCCGGCATACCGATCCAGGGGCCCGTGCTGTTCGCCGAGGGCGTCATGCGGCAGGTACGGGACATGGCTGCCTCACGCCACATTCCGCCCCTCCCCCCGCTTGCGCCGGCTCCACCAGTTCAGGCAGCCCCGGCTACTCCCTAGCAGGGCTGCGGACTGCAAACCGTCGTCGAACTACCAGAAGACGGGGTGACGACGGTCGTGCGCTGTGGTGGATTGGGATCGCTACTACTGACCGATACGCAGCCGGCCAGGATGATGGGCAACAACAGGAGAACGGCGATTCTTGACATGGCTGGCTCCCGCCGGGTGCGCATGCGCGCGACAGGGCAAGTATAGGCAGCGGCGCACCGCCCGCCAGCCTCCGTTCTCCCGCCATTGCCTCAGCCGCCCAGCATCAGTCCTTGAGCCGCGCGGCGCGGCGCTCCACGTCAGCCAGGTCGCCCTTGACGGCCATGGTCAGACGCTTGCCGTAGTCGGCGTCAGCCTTGTAGAAGTGACTGAGCATCACATGCTTGATCTCGGCGTTCTTCACGCCGCCAAGATCCGCCGCAAGGTTGCCAATCAGGTTGGTCTTGCCAGTCGTGGAAAGCGCACGATAGTAGTCGCCGGCCTGGCTGAAATTGTCGGTGCGCGCAATGGCTTCGGTTTGCGTCGTGCCGTTCAGCGGCGTGCGGGTGTACTTGTAGTGCGGATTGTCCGAATAGGCACCTGCCTGGCGCGACGGCTGGTAATTGACGTCCCCCTTCGTGCCGTTGGCATCGCCGTAGCCGTCGATCTGGTAATTGCGGACCGGCGCCACCGGACGGTTGACTGGCAGTTTTTGCTTGTTGGCGCCCAGGCGATAGGTCTGCGCATCGTAGTACGAGAACAACCGACCCTGCAGCATGCGATCCTCGGACGGCTCGATGCCCGGCACCAGGTTGGACGGTGCGAACGCCGACTGCTCGGTGTATTCGAAGAAGTTGTCCGGCACCTTGTTCAGCGTCATCGTGCCAACCTTCCTGGCCGGAATATTCGGCCATACCTTCGTGGCATCGAGCGGATCGTACTTGAACTTGCCCAGATCCTCGGGCTTCATCAACTGCACGTAGAGGTCCCACTTCGGATGCTGGCCCTCGTCGATCGCCATGTACAGGTCGGCCGTCAGGTTGCTGAAATTCATGCCCTGGATCTTCTCGGCTTCCGCGCGCGTCAGGTAGGCCTCACCCTGCTGCGGACGCCACTGGAACTTGGCGTAGGTGACATCGCCCGTGGCGTTGACCAGCTTGTAGGCATGCACGCTGTTGCCCTGCATCTTCCGGTAAGACGCCGGAATACCCAGGTCCGAGTACAGCTGCGTGAGCATATGGGTGCTTTCTGGCACATGGCTGAAGAAGTCGAAGAATCGGTTGGGATCCTGCAGGTTGGTGACCGGCGACGGCTTGAGCGAGTGGACCATGTCCGGGAACTTCATGGCATCGCGGATGAAAAAGATCGGCGTGTGATTGCCGACCAGATCCCAGTTGCCCTGGTCCGTGTAGAACTTGGTGGCGAAACCGCGCGGATCGCGCACGGTTTCGGGCGATCCACGACCGTGAATCACGGTGGAAAAGCGTACGGTCACCGGCGTGACCTTGCCCGGGGCCGACAGCAGGCTGGCCGTGGTCAGGTCCGAGAAATTGCCGGCAGACACGAACTGGCCTTGCGCTGCCGTTCCGCGCGCGTGCACCACACGCTCGGGAATGCGTTCGCGATGAAAACGCTGCAGTTTCTCGATCAGATGAACGTCCTGCAACAGCGTTGGGCCGTTAGGTCCCGCGGTCTGCGAATTCTGGTTGTCGCCAACCGGCGCACCGTTATCGCGCGTCAGGGTCTGCGCGGCGGCCGGCATGGCCAATGACGCAGCCAGGCCGAGCACGGCCAGTTGAATGGGGGAAATGCGAGGCACTGCCATTTGGGGGAACTCCTCGGTGTCGCCTGGGCCGGCGACGGTGAGGGGGCGCGCAACGATGTTAAGGGCAGCGCTTTCCGCGAACCATTTGCATTTCTTGATGGCAGCGATGTACTGCGTCAATCACAATCGGAAATCCTGCCGAAAGGTGTTCATCCTGTTGCAATTGAGATCGGGATCCAGGCCCGAAACAAGTCGAGAGCGCTCCTAGAATGAAACTGACCTGAACACGGAGTTGCCATGAAGCGCCAATCGACAGCAGTGACCGAAACAACGCCGGAAGGCCTGATTGCCCTGATCTATCACATTGCTCATGGCGCCAGCCAGGGCCAGCTCGATCCCGAGTTCGTGCGCAAGTTGTGCAAGCGTGTGGACAAGGAACTGGAGGCGATGGAGGCGGCCGAAAAACTTGCCGCACCTGACCGTGAACGGTTGCACCACGCGGTACAGAGCTTGCACGGGACCGCCGATGCCGAGGAAGGCGCGCTACTGACGCGCGCACTGGAACGCCTGCGCGCCGCCGATGCGCGAACCGGCGACGCCGGTTCCAGCCTCAGGCCCTGAGGCACCGAAGTCAACCATCCAATGCAGAGCGCCCCTCGTCCCGCCAAGCCGGGTGAGGGGCGCTTGTTATCCGGCAGGTGCGGGGGGAAAGGCCCCGTCTGCCGGTGTCTCCCTGCCTTAGAAGCGGTGACGGATACCGACCACGGCGCCGGTCTGGTTGGCGCCGGCGACTGCCGTATTGGCGCCGTTCAGGCCCAGGGCCGAGGTGCCCTTGTTACGCACGTAGCCCAGGTTCAGGTAGGCGTCGGTGCGCTTCGAGAACGAGTAGTCGGCCGACAGCACGAACATCCACGGGTCGTTGTTGCTGTTGTGGGTATCGGTGTAGTACGCGGCGCCCGTCAGTGCCAGGGCCGGCGTCACGCGATACAGGCCACCCACCCAGTACACGTTGTTGCGCGACGATGCAGCGGTAGCGCTCGACGTGCCGTCATCACGCATCCAGCGGTAGCCGGCGAACACCTTGGCCACGCCGAAATCGTACGACGTACCGACGGCCAGGCGCTTGACGGCGCGGTCATCGGTGGCAACCGTGTTGCCCTGGTACTGGTCGTAAGCGGTGCCGATCGAGAACGGGCCGGTGGTGTAGGCCAGGCCTGCACCGAAATTACGGCCGATCTTGTAGTTGCCCGGCACTTCGGTGCTGCCTGCAACGGTCGAATCGCGACCCGTGCTGTAGAACGTCGTGGCGGTCAGGCCACCGA
Source organism: Cupriavidus sp. (assembly GCF_057315035.1). NCBI lineage: Bacteria > Pseudomonadati > Pseudomonadota > Betaproteobacteria > Burkholderiales > Burkholderiaceae > Cupriavidus > Cupriavidus sp. The sequence continues at coordinate 9,174 of NZ_DBHKYV010000067.1, forward strand.
ACTTGCCGGTGTACTTGACGGCATTGTCGGCACGGCCGTTGAAGCCCGAGTCCACGCTGTTCAGCGAATACTTCGGACCCACGCCCATCGGGTCGTAGGCGCCGAACAGGTCGTACAGCGAGTTCTGTTGACGGCCCAGCGTCACGGCGCCGAACGTGCCTTGCAGGCCCACGAATGCCTGGCGGCCGAACAGGCGGCTGCCCTGGCCGGACAGGCCGGTATCGATATCGAAGCCCGATTCCAGCGTGAAGATGGCCTTCAGGCCGGCGCCGAGGTCTTCGGTACCGCGCAGGCCCCAGCGGGAGCCCGACATGTTGCCGGAGCTGACACGGGCAACCGTGCCGCCGTTGCCACCCGGCGTATGGGTGGCGAATTCGACACCTGCATCGGCGATGCCGTACAGCGTCACGTTGGAGGCGGATTGTGCCGACGCAACGCCGGAGATGGCGCAGGTACCCGCAGCCGCCAAGGCAAATAGAGCTTTCTTCACGTGTGTTTCTCGTTTTGTTAAGACATTGAGATGCTTCCCCGTCCCGCGCCAGATTCATGGTGCGCGGTGGCGCTTACGACTCGCGCGACCGCTGACACTATCAATTTCCGAAACGGTGACCGATGGGGGCAGGCGAATTGTTTCAGTGAATTATGAAATCCGTGTGTCGGTCTGGTCGCAAAGGCAGGCATACATGCCCTACTTTGGTAGGGGCGTTGTTTTTTTGTGGTGCAAAATTCGGGTTTTCCCGACCTCGGTTTTGGTACGATTCACCCTTTTCTGTGAACGGCATTTGACAGTTCCGTGACGGTGCGCACCGGGACTGCCATGCCTGCGTCAATGCGCCTGGATTCATACAAGACCCATATCGCCCCACGGCTTGCCCTGCTCAGGCAGCATCTGCGCCGCCCGACCCGACGCACCGTCATGTTGGGGGCGGCGGCCGTGCCAGCGGTGTTCGTGCTCTATGTACTGCTGCTGATCCCGTTCACGCCCGGCATCAGCGATATCCGCAAGGCCAAGTCCGAGCAGCCGGCCCAGGTACTGTCGGCCGACGGCAAGGAACTGGCGGTCTACCGCTGGGCCAACCGGGACTGGGTCAAGCTGGCCGATATTTCGCCGAACGTCATCAATGCGCTGATCGCCACCGAGGATCACCGCTTCTACCAGCACCATGGGCTGGACTGGCGCCGCACCGCATCGGCCGCGCTGCATACGTTCTCCGGCGATCGCCAGGGCGGCTCGACCATTACGCAACAGCTCGCGCGCAACCGGTATCCCGACGATATCGGCCGTGCGCCAACCATGACGCGCAAGCTCAAGGAAGCGATCACCGCGCTGAAGATCGAGGCCCTCTACTCGAAAGACGAGATCCTCGAGACGTACCTGAATACGGTGCCGTTCCTGTACAACGCGTTCGGCATCGAGATGGCCGCACGTACGTACTTCGACAAGTCGGCCGGCAAGCTCGACGTGCTGGAAGCCGCCACGCTGATCGGCATGCTCAAGGGCAACAGCTACTACAACCCGGTGCTGAACCCCCAGCGCGCGCTGGACCGGCGCAATACCGTGCTGGCCCAGATGGTCAAGCGTGGCAAGCTCGATGCGGTTCGCTTCGAGACGCTGAAGAAGCGGCCGCTGCGGATCGACTTCGAGCGCCAGGTCGAGGAACCCGGCCCCGCCGCCCACTTCGCGCAGCAACTGCGCAAATGGCTGATCGCATGGGCGGACCGTAACGACTACAACCTCTACACCGACGGCCTGGTGATCCATACGACGATCGACTCGCGCCTGCAGGCCATGGCTAACCAGGCACTGGTGCGCCAGGGCAACCAGCTGCAGTCGATTGCCAACGCCGCCTGGGCGCCGCGCGCGGGTTGGGCCGAGAGCCGTACGCTGGTGCAGGCATTCGTGCGTGAAACGCCCGAGTACCGCGCCGCCGTAGCCGGTGGCCAGACCGAGGACGATGCACTGAATCACCTGATGCGCGACAACGCGTTCATGCAGGCGCTGCGCCAGAGCAAGACGCGTGTGCAGGCCGGTTTCATGGCGCTGGACCCCGCCACCGGTGAAATCCGCGCGTGGGTCGGCAGCCGCGACTTCAGCGTGGATGCGTTCGACCACGTGGCGCAGGCACGCCGCCAGCCTGGTTCCACGTTCAAGCCATTTGTATATGGCGCAGCCTTCGCGCGTGGCCAGAGTCCCGACGAGACTTTCATCGACCAGCCCGTGGAGATGCAGCTTGCCGGCGGCGAAGTCTGGCGGCCCACCGACGAATCGCCATCCACCGGGCGCGCGCTGAGCCTGCGCGATGGCCTGGTGTACTCGAAGAACACCATCACCGCGCAGCTGGTGCAGACCGTCGGGGTCGATCGCGTGGCCCGCCTGGCCCGCGCGATGGGCGTGCGCGACAGCAAGCTCGACGAGGTGCCATCGCTGGCCTTGGGCACCAGCCCCGTAACGCTCAAGGAGATGGTCACGGCCTATGGCACGATTGCCAATGGCGGCCAGTACCTGGCGCCGGTGATGCTCACCAGCATCGCCGATCGCGACGGCAATGTGCTGGCGCGGTTCCGCCCGCCCTCGCCCGAGCGCGCGTTGTCGGCTTCGGCCAACGACACGCTGCTAGACGTGATGCGCGACGTGGTCGACCGCGGCACCGGCACGGCCATCCGCACCCGTTTCGGCATCCGCGCCGATGTAGCCGGCAAGACCGGCACCACGCAGGACAACGCCGACGGCTGGTTCATCCTGATGCATCCGCAACTGGTGGCTGGCGCCTGGGTTGGCTTCAACGACAGCCGCGTGACGCTGCGCAGCGACTACTGGGGCCAGGGTGCCCACAGCGCGTTGCCGATCGTGGGCGACTTCTACCAGCGCGCGCTGCGTGCACGCATCATCGATCCGCGCACGCGCTTTGCGGAAGTCGACGAGAAGAGCTGGTACTCGGGACTTACCGATACAGTGCGCGGCTGGTACCAGAAACTGTTTACGTCGAGCAAGAAGGACGAGACAGTACCGGCGCCGCGCCCGGCCCCGCGCCGGCCCGTGCTACCGTCCACGGAAGCCGACGCGATGCCACCGGCATCCTCGCCGGCGGCGACGGCGGACAGCGGCCTGGCACTCGATCCGGGTGAAGTGGTGGAGGCCGTCCCGCACGACAATCCGGCACCATCGATCGCAGCATCGGCACCGGAAACCGCTCCGGCCAGCGCAGCTTCAGCACCCGCGGCGCTGTAAATTCGCGCTGTAATGCTCCCCTCTCCCACGACGTGGGAGAGGGGTTGGGGGAGAGGGCAATGCGGTTCTGCTTGCCGCTAATCGCATTTTGATGCGCCAGCCCTCTCCCCCGCCCCTCTCCCGCGTGCGGGAGAGGGGAGAAAACGGTCAGCATTTTCTTTGCTTGGTTACTTTGCCAGCCGTAGCCGTCCGCGATGCAGCGCGCGCAGCGAGGCATCCGATAATGTCAAGGGCGGTTCGGAGGATGGCCTTGCCAGCAGGTATCCCTGGGCGAAATCGATACCGAGGTCGCGGCAGACCACGAGGTCGTCCTCACGTTCGATACCTTCTGCAATCAGCCGCGTGCCAGCGGTTCGCGCCAGGCGGCAAAGCGCCTGCAGCGCTTCGCGCTGGAAATCGGACGCGGCCACGCCATCGATGATCACGCGTGCAATCTTGACGTAGTCGGGCTGCAGCGCGATCCACTGACCGAGGCTGGCATGGCCAGTGCCATAGTCGTCGAGCGCGAACTGCGCCCCGCGGCTGCGAATCGAGAACACCGCCTTGGCCAACGATTCGAGCGGTCCCAGCGGGGCCTGCTCGGTCAGCTCCAGCACGATACGGTCCGATGGCAAACCCTGCGACTGCAGGAAGGTGCGCACATCGTCGCGGCTATCCTCGATATCGCGCAATGTATCCGCGCTGTAGTTCAGGAACAGCTTGCCCGGCAGGTTTGCCTGCATGAAGGCACCGATCGAGATGCGCGCGGCCAGACGTTCCAGCTGCACATGCATGCCGGCGCGCGCGGCCTCCGCGAACAGCGCGACAGGACTCTCCAGCGGAGTCCCCGCAGGGCCGCGAATCAGTGCCTCGTATCCGAAAACATCGCCCGTAATGAGCGAGCCGATCGGCTGGAAGACCGGCCGCAGCAGTTGTTGTTCGAGGCAATCGGCAATAGATGGCGTCAAGGGTCGCGACAAGGCTTGCACTCAAACTGGCTATGGATCGTGTACGGATCATGCAGTGGGCAGATGCCACTCCCACTGCTGAAGTAACGGCACGATCGCGCGCCACTTGAGCCATGCCATCTACTGCTTTGGGAGGGTACCCCCTAAACCAGTCCGATATCCCGGGCGCGGCTGCCCGGGAAAACCTGCGCCAGGCGGCCGTCATCGAGCCCATAGAGGCGCCGGAACAAACCGCCGAGCACGGCCCGATAATCGTTCAGCACCGGATAGTCGCGATTCTGGTTCAGGGTTGACTGGGCAACCGGCACCTGTTCACCGACCACGCGCCCCCCGCGCACGTTGCCGCCCGCCACCCAATACACGGTGCCGTGGCCGTGATCGGTGCCGCGCGTACCGTTCTCACGGAACGTACGGCCAAATTCGGAGATGGCCACTACGGTCGTATTGCGCCATGCGGGTCCCATTTCCTCCGCGAATCCGGCAATGCCACGACCCAGGTTGTCGAGCAGATTGGCCAGTTGGCCCTGCGCGCCGCCCTGGTTGACATGGGTGTCCCATCCGCCGACGTCGATAAAGCCGATATTGAACCGGTCGCGCATCAACCCCGCCATGCGGCGTGCTTCCTGTTCGAAGCCACGCGCACTGAGTGCACGCCGACTGGCGGCCTGCATTTCCTGCATGCGCCCCGACATCGACTCGCCACCGGCGGCCCGCATCGCCGCTTCATGCTGGCGCATCGACTCGGCCTGCTCGGCCACGGTCTGCCGGATATCGAAGCCTTCCGCGATCAGTGACTCGAATCGCGTGCCCTTGTACATCTGGGCCAGCACGCGGGTCTGTCGCTCATCGAATGGCGTACGGCCCGTGCCCTTGAGCGAAACGTTTGGCACGTTCGACACCCCGGACAGCACCATCGGCAAGCCATCCGTAAACGCCACCGGCGCGGCCTGCCCACCCATGGCCTGCGTCAACCGGTTCAGGAAGCCGCTGCCCTTGGGCATCGCGGCCACGCTATCGGCGCGCCCAGGCTCGATGCCGGCCTCGATCCCATCCTGGGTTTCGAAATGGCTGCGCGACATATCGCTGGTGCCTGCAAACGGAATGAACGCCAGTTGCTGGCGTTGCCACAGCGGCAACATGGTCGCACCCAGCGCGGGATGCAACGCCCATCCGTCGACCGACAACGGCAATGCCGCCGAGGGGTCCGGTGCGGCGCCCTGCGCGACCGGCCGTCGGATGGCGATGTTCGGGCGGGATGTGTAATAGAAATCGCTGTCGGCCGGCACCAGCACGTTGGTGGCATCGTAGCCGCCGCGCAGGAACACCAGCAGGAATCGCGCATCCGCCTGTGCCGGCAGCGCGAACACGCGCGACGACAGCGTCGGCAGTGACAGCGCCAGCCCCGCGCCGGCCAGGGTCTTCAGTAAATGACGCCGGTCCATGCCATGCCTCCTATCGTTGCATCCATTCGGGCGAACTCAGCAGCACGGTATTCCACTCCTGCTGCGACCCGGCCTGTGCCAGGGCCTGTCGCGTCGCCGGGCCCAGCGTGGCTTCCATCGTGCTATAGAACATGCGCCCGTTTGGCATTGGAAAGCCACGCTGCGCGCCGGGCTGGCCATCCTCGCCGGCGAACAGTCCTGCCGGACCGCTACCTATTGCGCGTGCAATCTCGAAACGCTTGACCATCTGCCCCGAACTGGCCCACGCGCTTTCCATCGATGGATAACCGTCCGGCGCCACGTGCCCGTATAGCGGCTCGCCCAACTGATTGAGCCAGTTGATCACGGGGCGCAGGTTCGATACCGGTCGTCCGTCGTAGGCCAGTCGCATCGACGACACCACGAAGACCATCGGATCCTTGAACTTGCGCGCATCATTGGCGGGTACCGTATCGAACGATGGCGACAGGAACATCGTGGTCAGCACAGCGCCGATATCGCCATCGGTACGCGTGAACGTGGCGCTCATCTGGTCAATCAACTTTGCAGGCGGATTGTCGGCAACGAAATACGTGGCAAGCCGGGTCGAGATAAAGCGCGCCGTGGCCGGCTCACGCGCCAGGATGGACACCGCCTCTTCCACTTCGGCAAAACCGCGCGGCTCGATGGCGTGGCCCAGCAAACGCTTGGGCCCGAAGTCATGCCGATTGGGATTGAACTCGAACAGGCCATTGCTGCGATACAGTGCGGCGCGTCCCGGACCAATCCTTGGCGGCTCGCCGCGCGCGTTGATACCCAGGCCCGTCAGCACGCGCGCCAGCTCCTGCACGTCCTGCTGCGTATAACGCGAGCCGCTGGCCCCGCCGGAAACGCCCAGCGTATGCAGCTCCATCAGTTCGCGCGCGTAGTTCTCGTTGACGCGATTGGCCGCGCTCTGCGCGTTGTCGAGATACTCGAGCATGGCCGGCGACGTAACCGTAGCCATCAGCAGGTCGCGGAACTTGCCCAGCGCGCGCGGGCGGATCGCGTGTTCCTCGTAGTCGGCCAACGCGTAGCGGACCCGCCCCTTGCCCGCGTAGACGGTGAAGTGGTTCATCCAGAACCAGGTCATCTGCTCGCGCAGTTGCGCCGGCGAATACAACGCGCGCAACAGATGGCGGCGGCCGGTATCGAGCACCAGTTCGCGACCCTGGCGGTTCAGCATCTCACGGGCCTGCTGCTTCGCGGCATCGTCGCCCAATGTATCGATACGCTGACGCTCCTCGCGCAGCGCCTGCATGCGTTGCAGCGCATCCCCCTGACTGACCGGCAATGCGGCAATGGCCTGCGCCAGCCGTGGCGGATCGGCCAGCGGCAGCTTCAGTTGCTCTTCCAGGTAACGCTGGCGTCCAATCGCCTGCAGCCGCTGCACGCTCGCCTGGTCGGCACCGAAACTCACGGTATTGAGCCAGCGCAGATCGGCTGACGACAGAACGCCTTGCACCGCAACATCGCGGGACGGGGTCTGTGCACACGCGGCCAGCAGTACCGGAATCGCCAGCAAGGCGATCAACCCCTGGCTCAAGCTTCGATGCCATTGCCTGCGAAACCAACGGTCTTTCATGGACACCTCGCATTGCATGCCGGAATGCCGGTTTGACGCTTGGCGCCATCGATGGTTGACCTGCAGGCCACAAAGTCTGTTACGAAAACTTTCCGGACACCTTTCCGGACGCATGCCACTTTCGCCCTTCCGCCATTTTGCATACAATCCACGGATGCAAAACCGGATTAACCCCGGCAATATCAACGGAGAAGACATGACCAGCCTCGCCCTTACCTCCCACACGTCGCAACACACCGCCGCTCTGGAGCCGATCGAGAATTACCTGGAGGGCCACCGCACCGGCCGGGCCGACTTCATCCGCAAGGCATTCCATGCCGACGCCCGGATCATCTCGTTTCGCGACGGGGCGCTCTACTCGCTGACCGTTGATGAATTCTCGCAGCGCTTCCAGGGCTCGCCGCAGCCTGACGAGGCCCAACGCAAGCGCCATATCGCCAGTTTCGACGTAGTTGGCAACGCCGCCACGGCCAAGATCGTGCTGGACTACCCGGAAGTCACGTTCACCGACTATATGAACCTGCTGCAGATCGACGGCGTGTGGAAGATCGCCAACAAGACCTTCAGCGCAGCACCGAAACCCCTCGCAAAGTAACTCGCAAGTAAGTCACGGCAACGCCAGCCTGTCATCGCCGCGTCACACTGGTTCGTGACAATGCGCGGCAATGACAGGCGCGGAAGCCCTTGCACTGCCCCAGGAATGCGGCAGTGCAGCGAAAGTATTCCTTGACGCCTGATTTTTCGGCGCTTCAATGAAAACGTTTTCATCGACGCGCCGATCGAGGTTTTCCATCCGGAGAGGAATGCATGCCACCATCCCGCCGCATTGCACTGTCGCCCCGCCTGGCATCCGCGGAGCCAGGCCAGGGCGTGACACTGGCTGATGTGGCACTGGCGGCCAAGGTTTCACTGGCCACGGCTTCACGCGTATTCAGTCATCCGCAACTGGTGCGCGAGGCCACGGCACAACGCGTGCACGAAGCCGCGCGGCGGCTCTCGTTCCGCCCCAACCTGCTGGGTTCGAAGTTGCGCGCGCAGCAAACCCGCATCATTGGCGTGATGCTGCCCACGCTCGATAACGCGGTATTTGCGGAATGCTGGCGCGGCATCGAAGAGGCCGCCATGGCTGCCGGGTATTCGCTGATGCTGGTGACCAGCAACTACGATCCCGCCCGCGAACGTGAACGCATTGAGTACCTGCTACGCCACCGGGTTGATGGCATGGTGCTGACAGTCGCCGACGCTGCCGACAGTGTCGTGCTCGACCAGCTCGACCGTGAATCGGTACCGTACGTACTGGCCTACAACCAGATCTCGATGGAAGGCGCCGGACGGGGGCGGCATTCGGTATCGGTCGACAATCGCGCCAGCGCCTGTGAAGGTGTCAATGCACTGGTTGCAGCCGGGCACCGACGGATTGCCGTGATCTCGGGTGCGTTCATGGCATCGGATCGTGCACGCCAACGTTTTGCGGGCTATGAAGATGCCATGCGCGCGCATGGCTTGCCAGTGCTCGACCCGGTCAACCTGCCGTCCCATACGGCCAGCAATACCGCGCAGATCCGCGCGCTGATGGCCGACGACAAAGCACCCACCGCATTCTTCTGTACCAATGACCTGCTTGCCATCGGCGTGATATCCGATCTCAAGCGCCTGGGCCTGCGCGTGCCACGCGATGTCTCGGTGCTGGGCTACGACGGCATTGCATTGGGCACGCTGGTGGAACCGCCACTGGCCACCGTGGTGCAACCGAACGCCGATATCGGCACCCACGCCATCACGCAGTTGCTGGTGCGGCTTGCCAATGGCGCCGCCAGTGTCGATGGCAACGCGATGCTGTTGCCGCATGCGTTGCGCATCGATGGCACCGTGAGCCCGCCCGCATGAATACCTGCCCGTCCGTTCGCTAACGCAAGCGAATCCTCAGTTTGACCGTTTGATTCTTACCGACCTCAACCAGGGAGCCTTACATGTCGACGCAATCCTATTGGCGCCGTCCGCTGCGCTGGCTGGCCATCACCGCAACCGCCGCCGCTTTCTCGGCCACGTTCAGCCAGGGCGTGGCCGCACAGACCGCCATCTGCTACAACTGCCCGCCCGAATGGGCAGACTGGGCCGCGCAGATTCGTGCCATCAAGGAAAAGACCGGCATCACCGTACCGCACGACAACAAGAACTCTGGCCAGTCGCTGGCACAACTGGTGGCAGAGAAGGCCAGCCCGGTGGCCGACGTAACCTACCTGGGCGTGACGTTTGGCATCCAGGCCAAGGCCGATGGCGTGACGCAGCCGTACAAGCCCGCTCACTGGAACGACATTCCGGACGGGCTCAAGGATGCGCAAGGCAACTGGTTCGCGATTCACTCGGGCACGCTGGGCTTCATGGTCAATGTCGACGCGCTGCGGGGCAAGCCCGTGCCGCAATCGTGGGCCGACCTGCTCAAGCCCGAGTACAAGGGCCTGATCGGCTATCTCGATCCGGCCAGCGCATTCGTGGGCTATGTGGGTGCCGTGGCAGTGAACCAGGCCATGGGTGGCACCCTCGACAACTTCGGGCCGGCCTTCAAGTACTTCCGCGACCTGCAGAAGAACCAGCCGATCGTGCCGAAGCAGACCGCCTATGCGCGCGTGCTGTCCGGTGAGATCCCGATCCTGCTCGACTACGACTTCAACGCCTATCGCGCGAAATACAAGGACCGCGCCAACGTGGCCTTCGTGATCCCGAAGGAAGGCACGCTCGTGGTGCCGTACGTGATGAGCCTGGTGAACAACGCACCGCACGCCAACGAAGGCCGCAAGGTGCTGGACTTCGTGCTGTCGGACCAGGGCCAGGCACTGTGGGCCAATGCCTACCTGCGTCCGGTGCGCAACGTGCCGATGCCTGCCGAAGTGCAGGCGCGTTTCCTGCCTGCTGCCGACTATGCGCGCGCCAAGCCGGTGGACTTCGGCAAGATGGCCACGGTGCAGAAAGGCTTCAGCGACCAGTACCTGAAGGAAGTGCGTTAAGCACATCAAGCACGCTGTCATGACCAGACGATCTCCCGCCCTGTTCCTGTTCGCCCTGCCCGCGCTCGTGGTGTTCCTGGCGTTCTTCTGCCTGCCGATGGCGCGGCTGATCGAGGTCAGCCTGACCGGCAAGGACGGCGCGGGGGTCTACTGGACCGTGCTCACCAGCTCGCGCTACCTGCATAGCCTGATGGTGACGGTGATGCTGTCCGCGCTGGTCACGCTGGCGACGCTGGTCATTGCCGGCATCGCGGGCACCTTCCTGCAGCGCCACCAGGTACCGGGCAAGCCGGTGCTGGTGGCAATGCTGACCTTCCCGCTGGCGTTTCCGGGCGTGGTGATCGGCTTCATGGTCATCATGCTCGGTGGCCGCAACGGGCTGCTGGCCAGTATCGGCGATGTGCTGGCCGGCGAGCGCTGGACCTTTGCCTATGGCCTGGCTGGCCTGTTTGTCGGCTATCTCTATTTTTCGATTCCACGCGTGATCCTGACCGTGATGGCCGCCGTGGAAAAACTCGACACCTCGTTGGAAGAAGCGGCGCGCTCGCTCGGCGCCAGCCCGTGGCGTGTGGTACGTGACGTGATGCTGCCCGCGCTGATGCCGGCCATGCTGTCCAGCGGGGCCATCTGCTTTGCCACCAGCATGGGCGCCTTTGGCACCGCGTTCACGCTGGCCACGCAACTCGATGTGCTGCCGCTGACCATCTACAACGAATTCACCAACTACGCCAACTTCGGCATGGCCGCCGCGCTGTCGATCCTGCTTGGCGCGGTCACATGGGCCCTGCTGGCGCTGGCGCGCTGGTACTCCGGCGACGCCGTCGCCGCCTCGGCCTGAGGACTTCCGCATGCGCGCATCCAAACCCCGCCGCACCGGCTACTGGCTGCAACTGACGCTGACCCTGCTGGTCTGCGCGTTCATGACCATACCCGTGGTGCTGTCAGTGCTGGCCGGCCTGACCAACAATATCTTCGTCGGCCTGTCCAGCGGACTGACCACGCGCTGGCTCGAGGAAGTCTGGTCGCTGTATCGCAATACCATCTTCCTGTCGCTGGGCATCGCGCTGGCCTGCCTGGCCTGCACGCTCGTGATCGGAGTGCCCGCCGCGTACTACATGGCGCTGCGCCGTAACCGCGTGACGCGCCTGATCGAGGAATTGCTGATGCTGCCGGTGGCGCTGCCCGGACTGGCCACGGCGCTGGGACTGATCCTGCTCTATGGCAGCCTGCAGGGCCTGCGCACCAGTTGGGTGTTCATCCTGATTGGCCACGTACTGTTCACGCTGCCGTTCATGGTGCGCTCTGTGCTGGCGATACTCTCCGCGATCGACATCCGCACACTCGAGGATGCCGCCGCCAGCCTGGGCGCCACGCGCATGCAGCGTTTCTTCACGGTGGTATTGCCCAACTGCCGCCAGGGCATCCTGGCCGGCGCACTGATGGTGGTCACGCTGTCGGTTGGCGAATTCAACCTGACGTGGATGCTGCATACGCCCACCACCCAGACGCTGCCCGTGGGCCTGGCCGACAGCTATGCGTCGATGCGACTCGAAATCGGCTCGGCCTACACCATCGTCTTCTTCGTCATGATCATTCCGCTGCTGGTGTTCATGCAGGTCATGACCGCGCTGGGCGCGCGTGCCCGCCGCCATGCGCCGCAAGCCGACCTCACGCACGATGCCCTCTTGGCGAACGTGCCCCAGACTGCCGAGACCCGCCATGCATGAACCCACCACGATCCGCCTGCGCGGCTGCGCCAAGACCTTCGACGACGGTACCGTCGCGCTGCAGCCCCTGGACCTCGCTATCGGCGCCGCCGAAACCGTGGTACTGCTGGGCCCATCGGGCTGCGGCAAGACCACCACGCTGCGCATCATCGCCGGCCTCGAACAACCCGATGCGGGTGGCGAAGTCTGGTTCGGCGATACGCCCGTCACACACCTGCCGATCGAACAGCGCGGCGTGGGGATGGTGTTCCAGAACTATGCGCTGTTCCCCAACATGACAGTGGCCGAGAACATCGCCTATGGCCTGCGCGTGCGCCGCATCGCGGGGGCCACGCGTCAGCGCCGCGTCGACGAGATGCTGGCAATGATGCATCTGGAATCATTCGCGGACCGGCGCATCGACCAGTTGTCTGGCGGACAACGCCAGCGCGTGGCCCTGGCCCGCGCCATCGCGGTGCAGCCCCGCGTGCTGCTGCTCGACGAACCGCTGACCGCGCTCGATGCCAAGTTACGCGATGCGCTGCGCGCGGACATCAACCAGTTGCTGCGCAGCCTGCATATCACCGCCGTTTATGTCACGCATGACCAGGCCGAAGCGATGGCGCTCGGCGACCGCATCATCGTGATGGACAAGGGCCGTATTGCGCAGGCCGGCACGCCGCAGGACATCTATCGCGCGCCGGCCAATGCCTTCGTGGCCGACTTTATCGGCACCATGAACCATTTGCCGGGCACGGCGGAAGCCGGTCGCTGGCGCGTACCCGGCGGGACGGTGCCGATGGGGCCGCCCGCCGATGCGCCGATGCCGGCATCGGTACGACTGATGTTCCGCCCCGAGGACGTCTCGCTGGTACACGCCGACCATGCCCATGTGGAAGGCACGGTCGTTACCGCGCTGTTCCTTGGCAACCATACGCGGTTGCTGGTCGACGTGGGTAGCGCCGCGCCGCTGATCGTCGACACCGCGCGCCGCGATGCCTGGCAGGCCGGCACGCGTGTGGGTCTGCGCATCGACACCGATCATCTGATTACACTCGCGCAAGCCGCATGAACTCCGCAAGCTCCGCACCGTACCTGGTGGCGCAACTGACCGATCTCCACATCAAGGCTGGCGGCCGGCTGTCGTACCGCATGGTCGATACCGCCGCCGCGCTGCATACGGCGATCGACACGCTGCTGGCCGCCCCGCAGTTGCCCGACGTGGTGGTGGTGACCGGCGACCTGGTCGACTTCGGCGACGAACAGGAATACCGCTTCCTGCGCGACATCCTGCAACGCCTGCCAATGCCCGTGAAACTGCTGCCCGGTAATCACGACCACCGTGCATCGCTACGCCGCGTGTTTCACGATCACGACTACCTGTTTGCATTCGGCGGCCCTGGCAACCCCGACGCACCGGTGCACTACGCCATCGATGCCGGGCCGCTATGTCTGGTGGGCTTCGATTGCACCGTACCCGGCAAGCCGGGCGGCCGCGTCGAAGCCGATGGGCTGGCCTGGCTCGACGCCACGCTGGCCGCTGCGGCGGGCCAACCCACGCTGCTCATGCTGCACCACCCCCCCTTTCATACCGGCATTGGCCATATGGACGTACAGGGCCTGGAAAACGCGGCGGCACTTGAAGCCGTGGTGACGCGGCATCCGCACGTCGAGCGCGTGATCTGTGGACATCTGCACCGTCACATCACGCGCCGTTTCGGTGGCACCATCGCCATGACCGCGCCAGGCCCCGCGCACCAGGTAGCACTCGACCTCGATCCCCAGGCAGTGTCGCGCTTCCGCATGGAACCTCCCGGCTACTTGCTGCACTGGTGGCATCCGCAACACGGCCTGGTGACACATCTGGCCGCGAGCGGCGACCATGGCGCCTTGCATCCGTTCTTCGACGCCAATGGCAAGCTGATCGACTGAAGCGTCGTGCAGTCGGGGATGCAGGTGCCGAATCGGGTACCATCTCGGGCTTCATGATGTTTTCCGGACCGTTGTTCCGCACATCGGAACAACGCCGACATAGCTTGCAATGGATCTGCTCCTGCTCAGCAACTCGACCTCGGATGAGGGCTACCTCGTCCACGCCGCCGCCGCCATCGCCGAACTGGCCGATGGACGCACCGATGCACTGTTCGTCCCGTATGCGGGCGTGACGCGCAATTGGGATGATTACGCCGCGCAGGTGCGCGAAGCGTTCGCAACAATCGGCATCACGGTGCGGTCATTGCACCAGCAGGACGATGCACTGGCAGCCGTCAATGCGGCGTCCCTGATCGTGGTGGGCGGTGGCAATACGTTCCGGCTGCTGCAGGTGCTGCGCCAGCAAGGCCTGCTGGCGCCAATGGCGGCCCGCGTGCGCAGTGGCGCCGCGCGTTACATCGGCTGGAGCGCCGGCTCCAACCTGGCCACGCCAACGATCCGCACCACCAATGACATGCCGGTGGTCGACCCGGGCGGTTTCGACGCGCTGGACCTGGTGCCGTTCCAGATCAACCCGCACTACTACAACCTTGAGATCGAAGGGTTCCGCGGTGAAACGCGTGACCAGCGGCTGGCGGAGTTCAGGACGCTGGCGCCCACCACCCCGGTGCTGGGCCTGCCCGAAGGCGACTGGATCCGCGTGTCGGACGGCACCTGCAGCCTGCATGGCGCGCACGCCGCCCGATGGTTTCTTGGTGAACGGACCTGGGACGTGACCGCTGGCCCACTGGCCGTTCCGCACTGAGGCCTGGGGCCTGGACAAAAAAAATACCCGCAGCCGGGAGGAAGCGGGTATGACAAGTGGTATGGACAAGTCGCGGAAATCGTCCACGGGAAAATGCTGGCATCGCATCACTACGCTGCCAATAATCTTTCCGGACTACTCCGCAAGCCCTACTCCGTTCGCAGGCTTGCGTGACCATGGACAAGCCGCACGGAATCCAGTCCAATCGAGTCCAATGCCGTCCCCTGCACTTCGTGCGTTCCGTCATGCTGCGTGCCCGACTTTTGTTGATCGATGACCACACCCTGTTTCGTACCGGGTTGAAACTGCTGCTGGCGGACAGCCCCAGCGTGGCATCGATCATCGAGGCCGGGTCGGTCATGGAAGCGGTGGAAGCACACGCCGAACAGGCGGTGGATATCCTGCTGCTCGATATCCAGATGCCCGGGTTGAACGGCATCGAAGGCATCAAGGTATTGCGCCGGCATTTCGCGGCGGCCCGCATCCTGATTGTCTCGGGCACGTCGCAAATCGAAGCGATCCCGGCCGAGGCGCGGCGCGAGATTGCCGGCTTCCTGCCAAAGTCGACAGATGCTCGCGAGATCGAGGAAGCCATCGCCAGTTGCCTGGCCGGCGGCACGCACTTCCCGGCGGATGGAGGTGCTTCAGCTGGCAGTGCCGGCGCCGCACCCGCATACCAGCCGAGCCAGTTGACGCCGCGCCAGCTGGAGGTGCTCAGCCAGCTTAGCCTGGGCCGCTCCAACAAGGTGATCGCCTATCATCTCGGCCTGTCCGAGAACACAGTGCGCGTGCACGTGGCGGCGATCCTGGACCACCTGGGTGTGGTCAGCCGCGTCGAGGCCATTCTCGAAGCACAGCGCCGCGGCCTGGTGCAAGCCCAACGCTGACGCCACGCGACCATGGCGCCGCCCCGCCTGATTTTTCGCCTGCTGCCACGGTACGATGAGCCGCGCCTGTTGTCGGCGCAAATGGAGCTGATCGACCAGAGCTTCGGCATGGCCATGCTGGGCTGCGCGCTGGCCGCGATCATCCTGGGTACCGGCCTGTCGCTGACCGATGGCCACCCTGGCGCACTGCCATGGGCCGTGGGTATGGCAGTGCTCTGCGCCATTGCACACTTTGCCCGCCTGGCAGTACCCGACCGGCTGACCGAGGCGCGCTCGGGCCACTATGCGCGCGGCATGACCGCGATGCTGGTGCTGATCGGCAGTCTATGGGGGCTGGCCGGCTGGCATTACCTCGATATCCGTTCCCCGGCAGTGGTGATATGCGTGCTGTCGCTGATTGCCGGCATGAGCGCGGCCGCCCTGGCCGTGTTCTCGGCCTGCCTGCCCGTGGCCATCGGTTTCTTTATTCCCGCCATCGTGCCGGTGTGGGCCGTGTTCCTGGCCACGCGTGACATCGCCTACCTGCCGATGTTTCTCGGCACCCCGCTCTATCTGTTTGTATTGATCGTCTTTGCGCGCAACTACGCACGCATGGCGCGTCATTCGATTGCATTGCGCTTTGAGAACGTGGAGCTGATTGCCCAGTTGCGCGACCAGACCGCGCGCGCCGGCCACGCCCAGCGCGAGGCCGAGGAAGCCAATCGCGCCAAGTCGGTATTCCTGGCATCGGCCAGCCACGACCTGCGCCAGCCGTTGCATGCGCTGGGCCTGTTCCTGGTTTCGCTGGCGCGCACGCCGCTCGATGCGCGCCAGCGCCAGTTGCTCGACCATATCGAGGCATCGTCAGGCGCCGCACGCGAAATGCTGAACACGCTGCTCGATTTCTCGAAACTCGAAGCAGGCGTGGTGGTCCCACGGCCCCGGCCGTTCCGGCTCCAGCCGCTACTGCACAAGCTTGAGAACGAATTCGCGCCCCAGGCCAATGCGCGCGGACTGGTCTACCGCACGCGCGATACCACCGCCACACTGTTTGGCGACCCGACCCTGGTCGAACTGATCCTGCGCAACCTGATTGCCAACGCCATCCGCTACACGCGCTCTGGCGGCCTGCTGGTGGCTTGCCGGCAGCGGCGCTTCCATGTGTCGATCGAAGTCTGGGATACCGGCATCGGCATCCCGGCTGCACAGCAGCGCGCGATCTTTCGCGAGTTCCATCAACTGGGCAACCCCGAGCGCGACCAGCGCAAGGGGCTGGGCCTTGGGCTGGCCATTGTCGAAGGCCTGGCGCGCACCATGCAGACTGCTGTCACCTTGGGGTCTACGCCGGAGCGCGGGTCGGTGTTCCGTCTGCGACTGCCGCTGGCATGGAACTCACCTGACGAAACCGTCCACCCTGCCGTGGCCATGCGGCTCGACGGCTTGCGCGTGCTCGTGATCGACGACGACGCGGCCATTCGCGAAGCCATGGCTGGCCTGCTGGCGGTCTGGAACTGCCCGAGCCGCACGGCCGAAACCGAAGAAGATGCGCTGGGACTGATCGACGGTTTCGAGCCAGACCTGATCCTGGCCGACTACCGCCTGCGCGGCCATCGCACCGGCCACGAGGCCATTGCGGCCATTCGCGAGCGCACTGGCCGCAGCACATTGCCGGCCATCCTGATAACCGGCGATACCGCCGCAGACCGCCTGCGTAATGTCCACGCCGGCGGCACCACGCTCCTGCACAAGCCAGTAGTTCCCGGCGAACTGCACGCTGCCATCAGTGCCCTGCTACACGACGGCTCCTGCGGCAAGGCTGAATGGAACGCCACCAGACAATAAGCCTGACCACCACTCATGCGTGAAACGTATGAATGGATCATTCCTATTAATTGGACTTAGGTCTAAGCCCCGCCCACACTGCAAAACAAAGCGGGCCTGATTTCCCTGGCCGACGCGCGCGTCATCAAATCACCATGACATAAGCGAGGAGCCCTCCATGACCGCATCACGATCCGACCTGCCAAGGCACGATCTGCTGATCGACGGCAAACGCCTGCCACCCGGTACAGGCGAATACTCCACCGATATCAATCCGGCTACGGAAGAGCCGATTGCACTGGTAGCGCAAGGCAGTGCGGCGGATGTGGACACGGCGGTCAAGGCCGCGCGCGCCGCCTTGAAAGGCTGGGCCGGCATGCGTGCGGCAGACCGCGGGCGCATCCTGTACCGTTTTGCCGACCTGCTCGAAGCCAACGCCGAGGAGCTGGTGGCACTTGAAAGCAGGGATGCCGGCAAGCCGCTGGCATCAGTGCGCCGCCAGGACATGCCCGCGGTCATCGACACGGTGCGCTACTACGCGGGCTGGTGCGACAAGATCCACGGCAGCGTCATTCCAGCCCGGCCCGATGCACTGACCTACACCGTGCGTGAACCCGTGGGTGTGGTGGCGGCCATCGTGCCGTGGAATTTTCCGTTGATGATCGGTATGTGGAAAATTGCGCCGGCACTGGCATGTGGCTGCACGCTGATTGTGAAACCGGCGGAAATCACGCCGCTGACAGCATTGCGCGTGGCCGAGCTGGCCATGGAGGCGGGAGTGCCGCCGGGCGTCTTCAATGTGGTCACCGGCAAGGGTAGCGTGGTGGGTAACGCCATGGTGGCGCACCCGGGCATCGACAAGGTAACGTTCACCGGATCACCCGGTGTCGGACGCGGCATCATGGAAGGCGCGGCCGGCAATTTCAAGCGCGTCACGCTGGAGCTCGGTGGCAAATCGGCCAACGTGATCTTTGCCGATGCCAATGTCGATGCGGCAACGCGTGCCGCGGCCTCGGGCATCTTCTTCAACGCGGGCCAGGTGTGTTCGGCAGGTTCACGCATCCTGGCGCAGCGCCAGGTCTATGACGAAGTCGTGGAGCGTCTGGCGGCGCGCGCCAAGGCGATTCGCGTGGGAGATCCGGCCGCACCCGATACCACGATGGGTCCGGTAGTGTCCGCCGCACAACTGAAAACGGTGCTCGATTATGTCGACATCGGCAAGAAGGAAGGCGCCAGCGCGGTGACCGGCGGGCTACGCATCGGCGAACGCGGCTTCTTTGTAGAGCCCACGGTGTTTGCCAATGTCGAGCACGAGATGCGGATCTCGCAGGAAGAAATCTTTGGTCCGGTCGCCAGCGTGATTCCGTTCGACGATGAAGCCGATGCGGTGCGCATTGCCAACGGTACCGCGTTCAGCCTGGCCGCCGGCGTGTGGAGCGCCGACATTGCCCGCGTGCACAAGGTAGCCGGCGAATTGCGTGCGGGTACGGTGTGGATCAACACCTATGGTTATACCGACGTGCGGCTGCCCTGGGGTGGCTCGGGAGATTCCGGTCTGGGACGCGAACATGGCGATGCCGCGATCGACAACTTCACGGAGCCGAAGGCAATCTGGCTGTCACTGAGATAACCGCTTCGCGTGAGCAAAGCGCTCGCGCAGGCTCGCAAACCCCGCCGCGCGATGGCGGGGTTTTTGTTTGGCGCGTCGCGCGCGTCAGCCGATCATGCGCATTGGCAGTAGCGCATAAACCAGCGTCAGGACGCCGACAATGGCTGGCGATACGTACTTCAGCGCCACGCTCTGCGACTGCACGCCCAGATAGGCGTACATGCAGATCAGTATCATGGCGCAGCCAAAAACGAGGCCGTCATAGACTTGCATGGATGTCTCCCCAGAGTTCGTTCTTCGACTACTTCTGTGATGACGGGCGAGCTTGGTGGGGCGCCCGAGGTACTGCCCACTGCAATCTATTGACGCTGATAGTCGCGCCATCAACGACGCGCGGCAATCATGGTAATCCCTTCGTTTATGCGTTTGAATTGGGTAGCTCCCCTCTCCCGCACTGCGGGAGAGGGGTTGGGGGTGAGGGCAAGCGGCTCAAACAACGATGTCGCGTCTTGAATGCCCTGCCCTCTCCCCCGCCCCTC
>NZ_DBHKYV010000068.1:0-27579 GCF_057315035.1 Cupriavidus sp.
GTTTTTCTCGTTTTGCCGCGCGCGGCGGCGCCCCTAGACTGCAAGCCAGCACGCCAGCCCATGGCTTGCCGGACTCCATCACACCAACGAGACACCATGAGACAGCCGATCCTGATCGAGCGCGATGGCCAGATCGCCACCGTCACGCTGAACAACCCCGAGAAGCTCAACGCCCTGGACCTGTCGATGTGGCAGGGCCTGACCGATGCCATGGTGACGCTGTCGGCGGACGACACCGTGCGTTGCGTCGTGCTGCGCGGCGCCGGGGACAAGGCGTTTGCCGCCGGCGCCGACATCGAGGAATTCCGTACGCGGCGCTTTACCGCAGCGCAGTCGCGCGAGTACGGCCGTATCACGCACGCCACGATGCGTGCCATTGCCGATTGCCGGCACCCTACCCTGGCGCTGATCCAGGGTGCCTGCGTGGGCGGCGGCCTGGAGATCGCGTCGATGTGCGACATGCGGATCTGCGGCCAGTCGAGCCGCTTCGGCGTACCGGTCAACCGGCTGGGACTGGTCATGTCGTATGGCGAACTGAGCGGGCTGATGGCGCTGGCCGGCCCGGCGGCAGCCCTCGAGATCGTGCTCGAGGGGCGTGTGTTTGGCGCCGCCGAGGCGCGCGAAATGCGCCTGGTTAACCGTGTGGTGGCCGACGCCGAGGTGCCTGAGGAAGCCTACGCCACGGCCCGGCGCATCGCACAGGGCGCGCCGCTGGTGGCGCGCTGGCACAAGCAGTTCGTGCGCCGGCTGCAACAGTCGGCGCCGCTGCGCGCCGACGAGGAGGACGAAGCCTACGCGTGCTTCGACACCGAAGATTTCCGCATCGGCTTCGACGCGTTCGTGTCGAAGTCGCGCCCACAGTTCGTGGGGCGCTAGGCGCCCCGCCGCCCCCCCCTTCACGTATCACGTATCACGTATCACGTATCACGTTTCCACGCATACCCATCCGCAAGGTGCATTTCATGAATTTGCCGTTATCGAACATCAAGGTCCTGGACGTCAGCCAGATCATGGCCGGGCCGTTTTGCTGCATGCTGCTGGGCGACATGGGCGCCGACGTCATCAAGGTGGAAACGCCGGGCGTGGGCGACCAGACCCGCAAGGCCATGGGTTTCCGGCTCAAGGGCGATGACAGCGGCGGCTTCCTGGCGCTGAACCGCAACAAGCGCAGCGTCGAGATCGATCTCAAGAACCCCGCCGGGCTGGAGGCGTTCTATGAACTGGTGCGTGGCGCCGACGTGCTGGTCGAGAACAACCGGCCCGGCGTGGCGGCGCGACTCAAGATCGACCATGCCACGCTGAGCGCGATCAACCCACGCCTGGTCTACGCCAGCATCTCGGGCTTCGGACAGACCGGCCCGTGGTCGGCCCGTCCCGGACTCGACCTGATCGCGCAGGCAATGTCGGGCGTGATGAGCGTCATGGGGCATCCCGACGCGCCGCCGGTGAAATCCAGCGTGCCGATTGCCGACCTGGGAGCCGGCCTGTTCACGGCCTATGGCATTCTCAGCGCGCTGATGGGGCGTGCGCAGACTGGCCAGGGACAGTACGTCGATGCGTCGCTGTTCGAGACCGCGCTGGGACTTTCCGTGTGGGAATCGGCCGAATACTGGGGGACCGGCGCGGTACCGGTGCCAATCGGCAGCGCGAACCGCATGAGCGCGCCGTACCAGGCCGTACGCGCCGCCGATCGCCACTTCGTGATCGGGGCCGCGAATCCCAAACTGTGGAAGGCGCTGTGCGATGTGATCGGGCGTCCCGAGCTGGTCGACGATCCGCGTTTTATCGACAACGCGGCACGGATCCGGCACCGCGACAGCCTGATCAGTGAAATCGAAAGCGAGTTTGCGCGCCGGCCGGCCGACGAATGGGTGGATGCGCTGCTGGCGGCGGGCGTGCCGGCCGCGCCGATTGCCACCTATGACGAGGCGCTGGTGAGCGAGCAGGCCGTGGCGCGTAACATGGTGCTCGAGATCGACCACCCGGTGGAAGGCGCAACCAAGGCGCTGGGCTTTCCCGTGAAGCTCTGGGGCACGCCGCAGCAGGTGCGCTATCCGGCGCCACTGCTGGGGCAGCATACCGACGAGGTGCTAGCCGAATTCGGTGTCGACGCCGCCGCCGTGGCACGACTGCGCTCACAGGGCGCCTTCGGCGCGCAGGACGCGGTGCAGCCACCGGTACGCAAGACAGCTTGACCACTGAGCGGGCCACAGACCCGCCAGGAAGACAATGACCATCAGGAGACAGGGATGACCCCCGTACAAGCTTCACGCCGACACATCGTGCTCGGTGCCCTCGCGCTGGCCGCGCTGGGCTGCAATTGGCCCGCGTTCGCGGAAACCTATCCAAGCCGCCGCATCGAACTGATCGTGCCATGGCAGGCCGGAGGCGGTGCCGATGTGGTGGCCCGCGCGCTGGCGGCCGCAGCCGCCAAACACTTGCCGCAACCGCTGGTCGTTATCAACAAGCCCGGCGCCACGGGAGCGGTTGGCCTGGGCGAGGTGGTCAATGCCAAGCCGGACGGATACAAGCTTGTGCTGTCTTCCAGCGAGTTGACGTTCCTGAATGCGCTGGGGCTGGCCAAGTTTACCTATCAGGACCTGGTACCGATCGCCCGGCTCAACGCCGACCCGGCGGCCGTGGTGGTGCGTGCCGATGCGCCGTGGGCCACGCTGGAGCAATTCCTGGCCGATGCCCGCAAACCCGGTGCGAATATCCGGGTCGGTACCGCCGGGCAAGGTTCGGCGTGGCACATGGCCTCGGTGGCGCTGGCAGAGAAGACGGGCGCTCGCTTCAACGACATTCCCTATGCCGGCGGTGCGCCGGCCACCCTGGCGCTGCTCGGCGGCCATATCGACGCGGTCACCGTGAGCACGGCGGAAGTGGCCACCCATGTGGAGGCCGGCAAGCTCAAGGTGCTGGCGGTGATGGCGGACCGGCGCGTACCCGGCTTCGACAACGTGCCAACCCTCAAGGAACGCAATATCGATCTGTCGATGGGCATCTGGCGCGGCATCTCGGCGCCCAAGGGGACCCCGCCCGAGGTACTGGCCGTGCTGAAGACGGCAATCGCGAAATCGGTCCAGGAGCCCATCATGCGCCAGACGCTGGAGAAGCTCCATTTCAGCACCGACACCTATGCCGACGACGCGACGCTGCAGGCCGAGATGGCACGGGAAGCGGTGCAATTCCGGCCGCTGGCGCAACGCATCGCCGCGCAGCAGAACGCACGATGAGCGCCGCCGCCGAAAGCGCCACGCCGTTCATCGACGCCCACCAGCACTTCTGGGATCTGTCGCGCCATCCGTACCCCTGGCTACAGGGCGAGACAGTGCCCAACTTCCGGTATGGCGACTATAGCGCGCTGCGGCGCAATTACCTGCCGACCGACTATGCGCGCGATACGGCGGGGTGCGCCCCCGTGAAGACCGTGCATATCGAGGCCGAATGGGCGCGCGAGAATCCGGTGGACGAGACCGCGTGGGTTGACGCACTGGCCGAGGCCCATGGCCGCCCCACGGTCATCGTCGGGCACGCGCAACTCGACCGTGGCGACGTGGAAGCCGTGCTGGCAGGCCATGCGGCCTACGCCAGGATGCGCGGCATCCGCAACAAGCCGGCCACGGCGCGTCGCGAGGATGCGCGCCGTGGCCAACCGGGGTCGATGGACGACGAGCAGTGGCGACGCGGCTACGCGCTGCTGGGCCGCCACGGCATGTCGTTCGACCTGCAGGCGCCCTGGTGGCACCTGGACCAGGCGGCCGATCTGGCGCGCGATTTTCCGCAGACCCGGCTCGTGCTGAACCACACCGGGCTGCCGTCGGACCGCAGTGAGACCGGGCTGGACGGCTGGCGCCACGCCATGGAACGGTTGGCACGCGAGCCCAACGTCGCGGTGAAGGTTTCGGGGCTGGGCCTGCCCGGGCGGCCCTGGGCCGAGGTCGACAACGTGCCGGTGATCCGCGACGCCATTGCCATCTTTGGCGCGGATCGCTGCATGTTCGCCAGCAACTATCCGGTGGACAGCCTCGTGGCGCCCTACTCCACCATCCTGGCCGGCTTCGTGGCCGCTATCTCGATATTTCCCCAGGCGCAGCAACGCGCGCTGTTGCACGACAACGCCGCACGCATCTACCGGCTGCCCGACTGAACGAACAAGGAACAACAAGCATGGCAAATGAAATCAAGGTGGGTGCGACGTGCACCCGCACGCTGGTGGTCGATCGGGCGCGCACGATCGACTTTCTGGGCGAGGACCTGCGCATCTACGCGACGCCGGAACTGATTCGCGACATCGAGCAGGTCTGCCTGGATTTCCTGCAGGAGCACGTGACGTCGGGACAGAGTTCGGTGGGAACCGAGGTGTCGGTCGAGCATGCCGGCGCGACGCCGCTGGGTGGCGAGGTGCGGATCGAGGCGGAAGTCATGGCCATCGATGGCCGCAGCGTGACGTTCCGCGTGGCCGCGCACGACGCGGTGGAGACCGTGTGCACCGGCATCCATCGCCGCTTCGTGGTCGATGTCGAACGGCTCAAGTCACGCGTGCGCAAGAAGGCCGAAGCCACTGCGACAGCCGCTACGGCTGCTACGGCTGCTACAGCGGCTATAGCTGCACCGGCAGTTCGCTGACCGGCGTCGTCGGCTGGCGGAGCGCGGCGGTTTCGCCGCAGATCCAGTCGACGAATACGCGAATCCGTGGATCGTCGAGCCGTTCGCGTGGAAAGACGATGAAGTACGAGAACTCGACTGGCAGCCGGATCGATTCGAACAGCCTGACCAGCCGGCCTTCCGCAAGGTCCTGCTCGATCCAGTTCTTCTTGACGAGCGCCACGCCAAGCCCGCTGATGGCGGCGTTGATAACCAGGTGACTGGGCCAGAACGACGGACCGCGGCTGGCGTCGACGTTGGTGACGCCAGCATGTTCGAGCCACATCGCCCAGTCGGGGTTGCTCACATCGGTATAGGTGCTGTCGTCGTGCAGCAGCGTGTGATGCTGCAGGTCGGAGGGCTGGTTCAGCGGTGCGGCGCCCTGCAGCAGCTTGGGGCTGCATACCGGGATGACCTCTACCGGCAGGCACAGGCGCGAATAGAGGCCGGGATAGTCGCCCCGGCCGTAGCGGATGGCAAGGTCGAAATCATCGCGCTCGAAGTCGATGCGGTTGTTCGAGGTGGAAACCTTGAGGTCGATCTCGGGATGGGCCTGCATGAAGCGGTCCATTCGTGGGATCAGCCATTTGACCGCGAAGGTCGGCGGCATGTTGACCTTCAGCGCGGGCCGGTCCTTGCTGTGGAGCCGATGCGTGGCATCGGCCAGTTGCTTGAAGGCGAGCTGCACAGCGGGCAGGTATGCGGTACCAGCCGGGGTCAGCACCAGCGCCTTGGCATCGCGGATAAACAGCTGTACGCCCAGGTTCTCTTCGAGTGTCTTGACCTGGTGGCTGACCGCGGAGGGCGTGACGAACAGTTCCTCGGCGGCTCTGGTGAAGCTGAGGTGCCGCGCGGCCACCTCGAACGCCCGGAGCGGATTCAGGGGAGGGATCGATCTGGACATGGTCTCGCGTTCGTGTCGGGTCGCAACACACGTGCGTCACTCGCCCGCCGTCACATGGCGCCGGTCACGGCATCCGGCCGGGCTGGATGCACAACATAGCACCGGCGCCGGTGTGCATCCATAGGTGCCTTCCCGCGTCAGACGGCGTGCGATGTCACGCGTTGCATGTGCCGGGGCGGCCACTGGCAGGCGCGGAGGTGACGGAATGGTGCAGGGATGGCATGGCTGTCTCGTCGTTGTGGTTGTCGGGGCGAGCAAATCGCCCCGGCACTCTATAAGCGCCACGCCTGCATGCCTAATGACGGGTTGTGATCGCGTGATAACCGTTGGTGAGAGCCGTTGGTGACAACTGGTCACGGACGCGCGTCCTGAATGCCGTCCTGCATGCCGTCCTGCATGCCGTCCGGCAGCGGCTCCGCGCAATGCGCCTGCAGCGAGGCGATCAGCAGGCGTGCACCGGGCGATAGGTGCGCGCCGGATCGGGTAATCACGCCGTAGGGATCGTCCAGCGCGCGCATTGGCACGGGCAGTCGTACCAGCATGCCGTACCGCTCGCCGAACTCCGCCACGGCGCGCGGCACCACGGCCACCAGGTCCGGCGTGTCCTGCAGCATCGTCAGCGTGGCAAAAGCCGATGCCGTTTCCAGCGGGTAGCGTGGCAGGTCGACGCCTGCATCGCCGAGTTCGCGTTCCAGCGCGCGGCGCATCGGCGTATTGACCGGATACGTCATCCACGGCAGGCCGGCCAGGTCCACCAATGTCAGCGTCGTGGCGCCCGCCAGCCGATGCGAGCGCGCGGCCACCACCGCGAGCGGCTCCATCTCCAACGCCATGCAATCGTAGGCACCGGGCCGCCGGCTCACGCCGCAGCGGCACAGGGCCAGATCGATGCGGCCTTCGTCGAGCAGCGGCAGCAGCGCGGCGCTTGCGTTCTCGATGATCTCCACTGACAGATCCGGCTGCTGTTCGCGCAGCGCGGTCAATGCGCGGGTCAACAGCGGAATCGCACCCATGATGACACCCACCGCGAGATGGCCGCCCTGCCCCTGCGCAATGGCCGTGATCTCGGCATGAAGGTGTTCAAGGTCGCTGTAGATCAGGCGCGCATAGCGCGTCACGCACTGGCCAAGTTCGTTGGCGACCAGGCCCTTGGGCTGGCGCTCGAACAACGACATGCCCAGGATGTCCTCGATTTCGTGCAGGGCCTTGGTGGCGCCCGGCTGCGAGATGGCAATCTCGTCGGCGGCCTTGTGCAGCGAGCCGTGATTGTCCAGCGCGATCAGCAGCCGCAGTTGCTTCAGGCGCAGTCTTGACGCAATGGTGGCGAGCGAGGGGAGTGCCGTGGGACGCATGGCGGAGCGTGCAAAAGTCGACACTATAGCCCCTTCGTCCCATCACGGCACGGCGCGCGGATAACCGCCGCTTATCGGGAAATCAGGCCTTTTCATTGGCGCCCGCCGCCACCCGAACTTAGAGTCCCCCGACACGCGCGGACACACCGCGTCCATCTACAGGAGACTCCCATGTCGTTACAGCCTACCGGTCAACAATATATCGGCGGCGCACGTCGCGCCGCCGGTTCCACCTTGCTGTACAGCGTAAATGCCAGCACGGGCGAGCGCCTGCCCTACGCGTTCCACGAGGCCACGGCCGGCGAGGTGGATGCGGCCGCCAGTGCCGCGGCGGCGGCCTACCCCGCATTCCGCACGCTGGCGCCGGCCCAGCGGGCCCGCTTCCTGGACGCCGTGGCGGACGGCATCGACGCACTCGACGATGCGTTCATTGCGCTGGTCTGCCAGGAAACGGCGCTGCCCGCCGCGCGCATTGTCGGGGAGCGTGCCCGCACCAGTCACCAGTTGCGGCTGTTCGCGACGGTGCTGCGGCGCGGCGACTTTCTTGGAGCGCGCATCGATCTGGCGATGCCGCAACGTACACCGCTGCCACGCGCCGATCTGCGCCAGTACCGCATTGGCGTCGGCCCGGTGGCCGTATTCGGCGCCAGCAATTTCCCGCTCGCCTTTTCCACGGCGGGTGGCGATACCGCCTCGGCGCTCGCAGCCGGCTGCCCGGTAGTGTTCAAGGCCCATATGGGGCATATGGCCACCGCATCGGTGATTGCCGATGTTGTGGTCCGTGCCGCCGAGGCCACGGAGATGCCGCGCGGCGTGTTCAACATGATCTTCGGCGACCGTGTCGGCGAGCATCTGGTCAAGCACCCCGAGATCCGCGCCGTCGGGTTCACCGGATCGCTGCGTGGTGGCCGTGCCCTCTGCGACATGGCCGCCGCCCGCCCGCATCCGATTCCCGTCTTTGCCGAGATGAGCAGCGTCAATCCGGTGATCCTGATGCCCCAGGCACTGGCGCGCCGAGGGGCGGCAATCGCGGCCGAGCTGACCGCATCGGTGACGCTGGGGGCCGGACAGTTCTGCACCAAGCCGGGTCTGGTCCTTGGCGTTCGCTCACCCGCGCTCGACGCGTTTGTCGCGCAATTCAAGGCGGCCATCTCCACGGCACCTGCGCAGACCATGCTCAACGCCGCGGGGCTGCAGCACTATGTCAATGGGGTGCGAAAGTTTACCGACACGCCGGGCATGTCCTTGCTGGCCGCCGCGCCAGCGCAGCCGGGTCAAGCCGCCGCCGAACTGTGGCAGGCCGACGCGGCATTGCTGTTCCAGCAGGACGCTCGCTTGCAGCACGAAGTGTTCGGACCTTGCGCGGTGCTGGTGGCACTCGACCACGCCAGCGAGCTTCCGCGTGCCATCGACGCGTTGCAGGGCCAGCTTACGGCGACGCTTGTCGCGGAGCCCGAGGACCTTGCCGACGCCGCACCGCTCGTAGCTGCGCTGGAACACAAGGCGGGACGCTTGCTGGTCAACGGCTATCCGACCGGTGTCGAGGTGTGCGACGCGATGGTGCACGGAGGCCCCTACCCTGCAACGTCCGATGCACGCGGCACCTCAGTGGGCACGCTGGCCATCGACCGCTTCCTGCGCCCGGTGTGCTTCCAGAACATGGACGACGCGCTACTGCCAGCGGCGCTGCAGAATGCCAATCCGCTCGGCATCGACCGGCTCGTGAACGGCGCGCGTACTCGCAGCCCGATCGTCGCGTAGCAGCAATGCTTTAGTCGGCTACCGTCCCCGCACAAGCAATAAGTGAGCGGCGCTCGCGCCTGTCCAAAGGAATGGGTGTCGCCTACACTCAGCGTGCAGACTGTGGAGTCACGTATGAAGCCTGAGCCATTTGCGGTCACCCCTACCGGGTACGCGCGCGCCCTCAATGTCGTCGGCGAGAAGATCACGGTCCTGGCGTCCAGTGCCGCCACGCAGGGTTACGAAGTCTTCCTGCAACAAGGTCAGGAAGGCAGCGGGCCGCCGCCGCACTGCCACGATTGGGATGAATCGTTCTACATCACCAAGGGAGTTGTCGAGATCGGCTACGGTGACCATGCGCTAACCGCCAGCGCCGGGACGTTTGTCCATGTGCCGGCCGGGACGATTCACTACTTTCGGTTCGGTACCGGCGGCGGTGAAATGATTTCGGTTACCAGCCAAAACGGCAACGCGTCACGCCTGTTTGCGCGAATCGATGAGGCAATCCCCCCAGGCCCCCCTGATCTTCCGACGTTGCTAGGTGTCGCGCAAGAATGTGGCGTGACGATTCCTGGGTGATTTAGAATTTGCTGGTCGCCTCAATCCCCCGCCCCCATGCGCTCATGGCGCCTTGACCGCCCCTCCCTCGCCGGCCAGCTCGACCTGTCCCGGGCCACTGGCCTGGTGTCTTCGATCGGCGAATCAGACGCCAACGCATTTGCCGCGGAGATCCTCAAGCTACTGGGTGAGATAGCAGGCATCTCGCAATGCACGGTCTTTGCCTATGAGTTTGGCAACCGGCCACGCACCATGTCCGTCGCCGATCACCGCGGCGGGCGGTATCTACGCGACGTGGCCGATACCTATGCGAGCCGGTTCTATGCCCTGGACGGCAACCAGCGGATCATGTCGGCAGCTGGGCCCCGACGGCGACCGGGCGACAACGGTCTAGTGCTGCACCAACAAACCATCGATGAAATCGCGCATGAGGCTTACCGCGCGGCATGCTACCAGCACCCCAACGTATCGGACCGCATTTCCCTGCTGCTGCAGCCGGCCGAGGACATCTGGCTGTCGGTGAATCTGTATCGTGATCGCAGCCGGGGGCTGTTCCACGAGCGCGAGATCGAACAGGTGGAAGCCATGGCCCCAATGATTGCCCACGCGGCCCGCCACCATTACGCGCTGTGCAGCCAGGTGCAAATGGGCATTCCCCAGCTCATGTTGGCACGCTTGCGCGGCGTATGTCCCGACCTGTCCAAGCGCGAATTGGACGTGCTGCGCGGCGTGCTGGAAGGCCACACCGCGCATGACATCGGCGAGCGCATCGGCGTCAAGCCCTCTAGCGTCGTGACGTACCAGAAACGGGCCTATCGGCGGCTCGGCATCTCCAGCCAGCGCGAGCTCTTCGCGCTGTGCCTGTCCATCCCAAGAACCTAGGGTTTTTACCGAGCGCAGACACTTCACGCCCTGTACCCAAATTGGGGACAAGCGGCTGTATCGCGCCAGCCATACTCCGGCCATCGCCACGTGTCACAGCATGACGCGCCGAGCGATTGCATCGCGCCCACCGGGCCGAGACAGCGCAACTACCGGAGACAGGCAACATGGCAACACCCCCGATCGCAGGATCGCCGCCCATACGCGTCCATTCCGACCATCCCACTGCCTCTGGCGTGCTCGGCAAGGTGTCGCGAAGGCTGTTGTGGTTCCTCTTCCTGCTGTTCTTCTTCTCGTTCCTGGACCGCATCAACATCGGTTTCGCCGGGCTGACGATGATGAAGGATCTCGGCCTGACCAGCACGCAGTTTGGATTGGCCACCACGCTGTTCTACGGCGCCTATATCGCCTTCGGCATCCCCAGTAACATTGCGCTCGCACGCATCGGCGCGCGGCGCTGGATCGCAGCGATCATGGTGGCCTGGGGGCTGGCCTCCACGGCGACGATGTTCGCCACCAGCCCACAGACCCTGTATGTGCTGCGCATTCTGGTCGGCGTTACCGAGGCGGGCTTCCTACCCGGCATGCTGCTCTACCTGACTTACTGGTTTCCGGGCGCCTACCGCGCACGCGCCAACGCGCTGTTCATGATCGCCATGCCGGTCACCGCGGCGGTCGGCTCCGCGCTGTCGGGCTACATCCTGGCGCTGGACGGTACGTGGGGCCTGAAGGGGTGGCAGTGGCTGTTCCTGCTGGAAGGCATGCCATCGGCCATCCTCGGCCTGGTGGTCTATGCCTATCTGGATGACACGCCAGAGCAGGCGCGCTGGCTGGATCAGGAGGAGAAGGCCGCGCTGGCGCGCATGCTGGCTGACGAACGCGCGCAGCCGTCCGCGACGACCCAATGTCCGCCGACGTCCCTGATGGCCGAGTTGCTCTCCCCGTCGGTGCTCAAGTTCGCGCTCGCCTATTTCTGCCTCGTCAACACGCTGGCCATGGTCGCGGTGTGGACGCCGCTGATCGTCAAGAGCTTCAGCGCAGACGCCAGCAACCGCACCGTCGGCCTGCTTGCCGCAATCCCGCAGGTCTGCACCATCGTCGCCATGCTCTGGTGGGGCCGCAGCTCCGACCGCAGACAGGAACGAAAATGGCACCTGATGCTGCCAATGCTGTGGTCGGCCGCGGGCTGGATATGCACGGCATTCGCTTCGCATCCCGCAGTGCAACTGCTCGGCGTATGTCTGGCATCCGCGGGATCCTATACCGCCATGTCGATCTTCTGGACCACGCCCGACCAGGTGCTGAGCCTGCGAGCACGCGCCGTGGGCATCGCGGTGATCAACGCCACCGGCAACATCGGTTCGGCACTGAATCCGCTGGTGGTGGGCTGGCTCAAGGACGCCACGCAAAGTTTTACTGCCGGCCTGCTCTACGCCGCCGTACTGTTGGTGGTCGGCGCCGTCATCGTGATGGTGCTGCCGATCCGCCGCCACACGCCCGCCTGACATATCTATCCCGGAGTCAATCATGGGTATCGCTTTTCAACCTTATCCCTTCACGGCCAAAACGTACGCGGCCACGCTGCCAGCGCTGCGCGAAGGCCTCGACACCCGGCGGCACAAAGTGGCCATCGTCGGCGGCGGCCCGGTGGGCCTGACGCTGGCGCTGGGGCTGGCAAGCCACGGCATTGCCAGCGTGCTGATTGAGGCCGACGATTCGGTCTGCCATGGCAGCCGGGCAATCTGCATCTCGCGCCGCAGCCTGGAGATCATTGAGCGCGTGGGAGCGGTCGAGGGCTTTCTCAAGACAGGCTTGCCCTGGACGGGCGGGCGCAGCTTCTACCGCGACACCGAGGTCCTGCACTTCACCATGCCGCAGGACGACGACCAGAAGCTGCCACCGATGGTCAACCTGGCCCAGTACCACATTGAGCAGTTCCTTCTCGATGCCGCTGAGAAACACGCGGACCTGATTGACATCCGCTGGCAATCCCGCGTCACGGATCTCGATACACGCGACAACGGTACTACGCTACAACTGGCCACGCCCGCCGGCGACTATGCGCTGGATGCGGACTGGGTGATCGCCTGCGACGGTGGCCGCAGCACCATCCGCGAAGCCATGGGTCTGCAATTGCAGGGCACCAGCTACGAGGGACGCTACGTGATTGTCGACATCAAGCTCGACAGCAACCGGCCCACCGAACGGCTGGCCTACTTCGATCCGTCGTCCAATCCCGGTTCGACGGTTCTAGTGCACAAGCAACCCGACAACGTCTGGCGCATCGACTACCAGCTTCGCGATGATGAGGACGCCGAATCCGCAGTGAAGCCCGAGAACGTCATGCCGCGCGTGCAGAGCTTGCTCGACATGATGGGCGAACGTGGTGAATGGGCGCCAATCTGGATCACGATCTACAAAGCGAATGCGCTGACGCTGGAGCGCTATCGCCATGGGCGCGTGCTGTTCGCCGGAGACGCCGCACACCTCGTGCCAATCTTCGGCGTGCGCGGCGCCAATTCCGGTATCGACGACGCGGACAACCTTGCATGGAAGCTGGCGTTCGTGGTCAAGGGACTGGCCGCCGACACGCTGCTCGACAGCTACTCCGACGAGCGCGTCTACGCCACCCATGAGAACCTGAACTATGGCACCAAGAGCACGGAGTTCATGGCGCCGCCCTCATTCGCGTTCGAGCTGATGCGCAAAGCTGTGCTGGGGCTCGCCGTCAAACACGAATGCGTGCGGTCGCTGATCAATCCTCGCCAGACATCGGCGATCACCTATACGGCTTCGCCCCTGAACGTAACGGATTCCGATGTCTTTCAGTCAGGCCCCGCTCCGGGCGCCGTGCTGCCGGAAAGTCCGCTCACCCTCACTGTTGATGGTGCTGCGCGTGAAGGACACCTGACCGACCTTGTCGCGTCACGCTTTACCCTGTTTGTGTTTACGAAGGACGGTGCCGTGCCGACGGACCTCGCCGCGCTGGAAGACACCTTGCAGTGCCAGGGGCTGCCTTTCGCGGTCGTGCCGATCAGCGCGCACCCGCCATCGTGCGGCACAGGAACCACCGCCTGGGACCACACCGGACGGGTGTTCGCCCGCTACGGCGCCCGCAACGGTACCGCATATCTGGTCCGTCCCGATGGGCACGTACTCGGACGCTGGCAAACCGGCTCCGCAGCCTCCGTTGCCGCAGCCCTGCGCACTTGCCTGCCTTTGTGAACCCGCCCGTGAGGAAAGGACTCTCCGCCATGACCGACACTGAACTTGACGCCATCTATACGCGCCTGTGCCAAACCATGACATCGCTCGGCGAAGCCAACGCTTCGCTCTACCTGGCTCGTTTTGCGCTGCTGGCGATCAATTCGATTGCCGATGCCGCGGTGGCAACGCAATTGATCGATGCCGCAGCAGACGGGCTCGACTCAGCCTGAAGCAGTATCGGTCTTGATGCGGCAAGGCCCGCGTTGAGTCATCCGGCACCGTGCAGCCGCCGACGTACGCATTCAAATCTCGCAAAGCGGTTGCACCAATTCGAGGTCGAGTGCAGAAGTTTGCATCGTTACCCGCACTTCGCACCACCTTTCGCACCACACTTCGCACCACATCAACGCCCTGCCCGCCATCCATCTCAAGCGATATACACGGTTCAAATGAACAGACTCGATAAAATTTATGATTAAAAATCAATAGCTTACAACCCATCATCCGTTACAAAGTGGCTTTCTGGCTTGCGCGTGGCCTGCTCTTTGCATATAACTTTTTACATTGTCGGCTGTCGACAGCCGACAGAAGCCAGATGTTCCGGCGCATGTTCATGCAAACAGTGAGGATCAAGGAAGCCATGGGCAACACCGTCTCTACACTCCAACTCCCGTCGATTTCCGCCGCGGAGCAGCAAACAAGAGAGGACCTCGCTGCGGCGTACCGGCTGGTTGCGCTGTATGGCATGGACGACAGCATCTACACCCATATATCGGCGCGCGTGCCGGGCACGCACGACAGGTTCCTGATCAACCCGTTCGGCATGTTGTTTCGCGATATCACGGCGTCGTCGCTGGTGTGCATTGACCTCGACGGAAATATTGTCAGCGCCCCTCCGGGATGCGACGTCAACCCCGCCGGCTTTACGATCCACAGCGCTGTGCATGCGGCCCGCCCCGACGCCGCTTGCGTGCTGCACACGCATACCGTAGCCGGCGTCGCGGTGTCATCGCTGGCGTGCGGCCTAAAGCCGGCCAATCAGTGGGCGCTGCAATTCCACGACCGTGTGGCCTATCACGACTTCGAGGGCATCGCGCTGGACCTGGAAGAACGCGAACGGCTCGTAGCGGACCTTGGCGCCGAAAAGCGCGCGCTAATCCTGCGCAATCACGGCCTGCTGACGTTGGGCCGCAGCGTGGCCGAAGCCTTCATCCTGATGCACAACCTGGAGCGCGCGTGCCGCGTGCAAGTGGCCATCCAGTCCACCGGGCAACCCGAATTCACGGTGCCCGCCGAAATCCGCGAACGTACCGCGCGCCAGTACGAAAGCGGCGACACCAACCGCCTGCCCGGCGCCCCCGACCCGTATGCGCGTGAATGGCGCGCGTTGCTGCAGCGCCTGTCGCCGCAGACAGAAATGTCGTACCGCGCATAGTCACGCGCGCCGCATGACGCGCGGCGCCCTACCCAATGCCATGAACCAGACACCGTGCATCCGGCACGGTGCGGGCGTCGCTCGCCCTTCGATTTCGCATCACTAGAAACTCAGCCCCCAGGAGAGATTTGCCATGAATCGTCGCGAACTGATGAAGATGGGCGCCGTCGCAGGCGGCCTGTCATTGGCCGGTGTTCCGTTCCATGTGCTTGCACAGGGCAAGAAAGGCGGCGTGATAAACGCGCTGGTGCAGCCCGAGCCGTCGGGCCTGATGATCGGCATCACCCAGAACGCCCCCACGCAACTGATCTCCGGCAACATCTACGAAGGGCTGCTTCGCTATTCAGAAAAGCTCGATCCCATCCCGTCGCTGGCCACGTCATGGACGGTCAGTCCGGACGGCACGCTCTACACGTTCAAACTCAAGCGCAACGTGACGTGGCATGACGGCAAGCCGTTCACGTCCGCCGACGTGGTGTTTTCCGCCGACGTCTTTCTGCGCAAGACCCACGCGCGACTGCGCGCCAACCTGGCCGCCGTGGAATCGATCCGCGCCGTCGATCCGTATACCGTGGAATTCAAGCTCAAGTATCCGTTTGGCCCGTTCCTCTACATCTTCGAGGTGGGATCGATGCCGATGGTGCCGAAGCACCTCTACGACGGTACCGATTTTGCAACCAACCCCGCCAATGCCAAGCCCATCGGCACCGGGCCGCTGAAGTTCAAGGAATGGGTGCGTGGGTCGTACATCCACCTCGTGCGCAACGAGACCTATCACGAACCCGAAGTGCCGCTGGTCGACGCCGTTTACTTCCACGTGATTCCGGACGCCGCCGCCCGTGCAGCGGCCTTCGAATCGGGCAAGGTCGACCTGGTGCCGGGCGGCGCGGTCGAGTATTTCGACGTGCCGCGGCTGGCCAAGCTACCGGGCGTACAGGTATCGACCAAGGGCTGGGAATTCTTCGCACCGCATTCGTGGTTGTGGGTCAACCACCGCAAGGCGCCGATGGGCAACATCAAGTTCCGTCAGGCACTGGCATTCGCCATCGATCGCGACGCCATCGCCAAGGTGGCCTGGCAAGGCTACGCAAAGACCGCCACGGGGCCATTCAACAGCCACATCAAGTTCTACAGCACCGATGTGGCCAAGTATCCGCGCGACCTGGCAAAGGCCAAGCAACTGCTGGCGGAATCGGGATACAAGGGCGAGACGTTGCGCCTGCTGCCGCTGCCCTACGGCGAAACGTGGACCCGTTCGGCTGAGATCGTGCGACAGAACCTGCAGCAGGCCGGGGTGAAGGTGGAGATGACGCCCACCGACGTGGCTGGCTGGATCGAGCGTCTGAACAAGTGGGACTACGACCTGGCATTCACCTACGTCTACCAATATGGCGATCCGGCGCTGGGCGTGGCGCGCAACTATACGTCCGACAACATCGCGCAAGGCTCGCCGTTCAACAACGTCGAGGGTTATCGCAACCCCAAGGTGGACGAACTGTTCCTGGCCGGATCGCGCGAAATGGACCCCGCGAAGCGCGCGGAGATCTACAAGGCCGTACAGAAAATCCTGCTCGACGAAATGCCCGTGGTATGGATGCACGAGCTGAACTTCCCCACATTGTTCCGCGCGCGGCTCAATAACCCGATCAGCTCCGGCATCGGCCTCAACGACAGCCTTGGCCGTGCATGGATGGCCTGACGCCACCGCACGCGTATTACCGATTGGAGTTCTGCCATGAGCCGTACCCAGCGCATGTTCAGCCGGCTGGTCCAGGGCGCGTTTGCCATCCTGGTCATTGCCACCGTCAACTTCCTGCTGATCCGGGCCGCGCCGGGCGATCCGGTATCAGTGATGGCCGGCGAAGCCGGCGCATCCGATCCGCAATTCGTCGCCCAGTTGCGCGCGCAGTTTGGTCTCGATGATCCGTTGCCGGTGCAGCTTGGCAACTACCTGTCGCACGTGGCGCGACTGGATCTGGGGTTCTCGTACCGGCAACAGCAGCCGGTGCTGGACCTGATCGTGCAGCGGCTGCCTGCCACGTTGCTGCTCACCGGCAGCGCGTTCGTGCTGTCGGTGCTGTTCGGCGTCGCGCTGGGTGCGTGGGCCAGCCGGCGTGCCGGCAGCATGACCGATAGCGCGATCACCACCTTCGCTTTGCTCTTCTACGCCACGCCGCTGTACTGGCTGGCCATGATGGCCGTGCTGCTGTTCTCGGTGCAGCTCGAATGGTTGCCGGGCTTCGGCTACTTCACGGTGGGTGCAGACCTGCACGGGCTGGCGAGAGTGGCCGACATCGGCATGCACCTGATCCTGCCGTCGCTGACGCTGGCGCTGTTCTACATGGCGGTGTACGCACGCATGACACGCGCATCGATGCTGGAAGTGGCGCAGATGGACTTCGTCAAGACCGCGCGTGCCAAGGGGCTACGTCCGGGTCGCATCCAGCGCGCCCACATCCTGCGCAACGCGCTGCTGCCGGTGGTGACGCTGGCAGGCATCCAGGCAGGCGGCATGATTGGCGGAGCCGTGCTGACTGAAACCGTTTTCGCGTGGCCAGGCATCGGCCGCCTGATGTTCGACGCGCTGCTGCAACGCGACTACAACCTGCTGCTGGGCTGCTTCCTGGTCACCGCCGCGATGGCCGTGGTGTTCAACCTGATCACGGACTTCGTCTACACCCTCGTCGACCCGCGTATCGAGATGCAATGACAGCGATGAAAACCACCCACTCATTCTGGCGGCGTTTCTGCCGCAACAAGGCCGCGGTGCTGGGCCTGGCGGTCATGATCGCCGTCGCCGTCCTCGCCGTGTTCGGGCCAATGCTGGCCGGCAACGACCCCTGGGACATGGTGCAGCAGCCGTTCCTGCATCCGCTGCAGGAGCCGGGCTTTACGATGGGCACCGACACCATGGGCCGCGACATCCTGGCCGGCGTGATTCACGGCGCGCGGATCTCGCTGCTGATCGGCGTAGTGTCGACGCTCGTCTCGCTCCTGATCGGCGTGACGCTCGGCGCCATCTCCGGCTACTTCGGCGGCTGGATCGACGCCGCACTGATGCGCTTTACCGAACTGTTCCAGTCCGTGCCCAGCTTTGCACTGGCGCTGGTTCTGGTGGCCATCTTCGAACCGTCGATCGTGTCGATCGTGGCGGCCATCGCCATTGTGTCGTGGCCACCGGTGGCCCGCCTGGTGCGCAGCGAGTTCCTGACCTTGCGCCAACGCGATTTCGTGGCGGCCGCGCAATTGGCCGGGCAATCGACCATGCGCATCATCGTGACGCAGATCCTGCCCAATGCCACGTCGCCCATCGTCGTGATGGCATCGCTGATGGTAGCCACGGCAATCCTGCTGGAATCGAGCCTGAGCTTTCTTGGCCTGGGCGACCCCAATCACATGAGCTGGGGGTACATGGTGGGCTCCGCGCGCACCGTGTTGCGCCAGGCGTGGTGGATGGCGGTGTTTCCCGGCGTTGCCATCCTGCTGACGGTACTGGCACTGAACATGGTTGGCGAAGGCCTTAACGACGCGCTGAACACGCGCCTGCGGACGAAGGGACGGTGAATGTGATGACAGTCAACGCCAAGCAAGACACCGTGCCGGTGCTCGATATCCGTGGGCTCAGCATCCGGCTGCCCGACGGTGGCGATCGCGCACTGGCCGTGACCGACGCGTCGCTCACCCTCCATGCGGGCCAGACACTGTGTGTGGTGGGGGAATCGGGCTCGGGCAAGTCGATGATCGCCAACGCGGTAATGGGCCTGTTGCCGCGTCCGCACGTGGAACCCGTGGCCGGTGAAATCCTGCTGGATGGCCAGGACCTGCTCAAGCTGGACGAATCCGCATTGCGCGACCTGCGCGGCCAGCAGATCGCAATGGTGTTTCAGGAGCCCATGACCGCGCTGAATCCGGTCATGCGCATCGGCGAACAGCTTGCCGAAGTGTTCGATGCGCATCTGCATCTTGGGGCGGCGGAAAAGCGCCAGCGCATCGTCGCAGCGCTAACCGACGTGGGCTTGCCCGAACCCGAGCAGATCTACGACAGCTTTCCGTTCCGGTTGTCCGGCGGACAGCGCCAGCGCGTAATGATCGCCTGCGCCATGATCCTGCAACCCAGGCTACTGATCGCCGACGAACCGACTACGGCGCTCGACGTGACCACGCAGGCGCAGATCCTGGCGCTGATTCGCGATCTGCAACGCAAGCGCGGCATGGCGGTGCTGTTCATCACGCATGATTTTGGCGTGGTGTCCGAGATTGCCGACCAGGTGGTGGTGATGCAAACCGGCCAGGTCGTCGAAGCCGGACCTGCGGCTGGCGTGCTGGGCGCGCCGCAGCATCCGTACACGCGCAAGCTGCTGGCCGCCATTCCCGGTGGCGAAGCACGCCAGCCGCAGGCCGACGCCGAGTTCCACCGCGTGCTGCAAGTACAGGATCTGTGCAAGACATATCGCACCGGGGGTAGCCTGTTCCGGCGCGGCCGCGAAGTGCAGGCCGCGCGCGATATCAACGTGGACTTGCTGCGTGGCCAGACGCTCGGGCTAGTTGGCGAATCGGGCTCGGGCAAGTCGACGCTGGGCCGCTGCATTGCGGGCCTGTCACCGTTCGACAGTGGCCGCATCGTGTTCAACGGCCGCAACCTGCCACAAGGCGAAAGCTTGATGAAGCGCTCTGGCGGCAAGATCCAGATGGTGTTCCAGGATCCGTACGCATCCCTGAATCCACGCCATCGCATTGGCGCGGCCATCGCGTCAGGGCCGATTGCACAAGGTGTGCCCCGGGCGGAGGCCATGGCCCGCATGATGTCGCTGCTAACACTGGTGGGCCTGGGCCCCGAGGCCGCCGACCGCTATCCGCATGAATTCTCGGGTGGCCAACGCCAGCGCATTGGCATTGCACGCGCGCTGGCCATGCAACCCGAACTGTTGGTGGCGGACGAACCCGTCTCCGCGCTGGACGTCTCCGTGCAGGCGCAAGTGCTGGAGTTGTTTGCCCGGGTGCGTGAGGAGTTCAAGCTCGCGATGGTCTTCATCACGCACGACCTGCGCGTGGCCGCCCAGATGTGCGACCAGATCGCCGTCATGCAACGCGGCCAGATTGTGGAGTATGGCGATACCGCCCGCGTGCTGGGCGATCCGCAACACGCTTATACGCGCAAGCTGATCAATGCCATTCCGAAACTGTCGCGCGAGCCGAAAGCCGATGACATCGCACGCGATGCGGCGGGGCACGTCGGACGTCACGACGCCGCACGCATGGCGCCAAATGACGCGTTTGCACCACCAGCGCCAGCCCTGGCAGCGCGTGCGGGAGGCTATGCATGAGCGCAATCTCCACGGCCACCCTGCCGGTCAAGCGCCCATGCGTGGCATTGCTGAGCAGCGTGCTGGACATGTCATACCTGGCGCCCGCGTTTTGCGAGGCCATGCCCGATGTGGATCTACGGATCGGTGCCGACCTGGGTACCCTGGACGACGTGGACGCCGCCGTGTGCTGGTATCCGCCGCCAAGCGTGCTGGCCAGCATGCCGCAACTCAAGCTTGTGCAGTCGCTGGGCGCAGGCATCGACCACTTCCATACCGATCCACACCTGCCGCAAGCGCCAACACTGTGCCGCATCGTGGACACCGATATGGCTGGCACGATGACCGCCTACGTGACCTGGGCGGTCGTTCACCACCAGCGCGCGATGGGCAAGTACCTGAACAGCGCGGCGGCCTTCCGGTGGCAGGAGCAGCCGATCGTTCCGCCGGCGCGGCATTGCGTCGGCATCGCCGGCCTCGGCACGCTCGGCGAGTCGTGCGCACAGGCGCTAATGAATATCGGTTATCGCGTACGCGGCTGGAGCCGTTCCGCCAAAACCTCGTTGCCGGAGGGTATCGAATCGTTCCACGGCCCAGACCAGCTCGATGCGTTCCTGGCTGGCTGCGACACGCTTGTGTGCCTGCTGCCGCTGACGCCGCAGACTCACGGCATCCTGAATGATGCGTTGTTTCGCCGGCTTCCGCGCGGTGCGCATCTGATCAATGTTGGACGTGGCAGCCACCTCGTAGAGGCCGACCTGCTGCGCGCGCTTGACGACGGCACGCTTGGCGCGGCCACGATCGACGCGTTCGCAACCGAACCGTTGCCGCCCGATCATCCGTTCTGGCGCCATCCACGCATCGTGGTCACGCCACACATCGCGGCACGCACCGAGGCCAGCGCCATCGCGCGGCAAACGCGCGACAACCTGGCCGCCGTGGCGCGCGGCGAGCGCCCCGCGGCCGCCGTTGATCCGCGGATTGGCTACTGAGTCGAACCGAATCCATATTCCGACAACACCATGAACGCCCCCTTCCCCGCGCACCAGAAGCCGACCCGCGACGCGACCCACCTGGCCGCCGAGGACATCGCCGCCCACTTGCACCCATTCACTAACCTGGCCAGTCACCCCAGCATCGGGCCGCTCGTCATCACGCGCGGCGATGGCATCCACGTAGAGGACGACCACGGG
This sequence comes from Cupriavidus sp., assembly GCF_057315035.1. Taxonomy (NCBI): domain Bacteria; kingdom Pseudomonadati; phylum Pseudomonadota; class Betaproteobacteria; order Burkholderiales; family Burkholderiaceae; genus Cupriavidus; species Cupriavidus sp. The sequence goes on from NZ_DBHKYV010000068.1 coordinate 21,222, forward strand.
AATCGCTACATTGAAGCCATGTCGGGCCTCTGGTGTGCGTCACTGGGCTTCAGCCATGCACGCGTGATCGAGGCGGGCGTTTCCGCCCTGCGCGAGTTGCCCTACTACCACACGTTCAATCATCGCTCGAACCCCAACGTTATCCGGCTGGCGGAAAAACTGCTGTCGCTGGCGCCGGTGCCGATGTCGAAGGTCTTCTTTGCGAACTCCGGTTCGGAAGCCAACGACACGGCTGTGAAACTGGTCTGGTACTACCACAACGCCATCGGCAAGCCGGCCAAGAAGAAGATCATTGCACGCACCAATGCGTATCACGGCGTCACGGTGGCCGCCGCCAGCCTGAGCGGACTGTCGGCCAACCATCGCGATTTCGACCTACCCATCGACCGCATCGTGCGCACGGCCTGCCCGCATCACCATCGCGGCGCACAGCCCGGCGAGAGCGAACGTGACTATTCACGCCGCCTGGCCATTGAACTGGAAGCGCTGATCATGGCCGAAGGTCCGGACACCGTGGCCGCGTTCATCGCCGAACCGGTGATGGGTGCCGGTGGGGTCATCGTGCCGCCAGAAGGCTATTTCGAAGAGGTCCAGGCAGTGCTGCGCCGTCACGACGTGCTGCTGATTGCCGATGAAGTGATCTGCGGCTTCTGCCGCACAGGCGAGATGTTCGGCTCCACCACGTTCGGCATGCAGCCCGACATCCTGACCACGGCCAAGGCGCTGTCGTCGGGGTATATGCCGATCTCGGCCGTGATGGTGTCCGACCGCGTTCACGCCGCCATTGCCGAGAACAGCGGCAAGATCGGCACCTTCGGCCATGGCTTCACCTATTCCGGCCATCCGGTGACGGCCGCCGTTGCACTGGAAACGCTACGCGTCTATGAGGACGACCGGATCCTGGAACACGTGCGCGCGATTGCGCCGCACTTCCAGGAAAGACTGCGCGCCTACGCCGGACATCGCTATGTGGGCGAAGTCCGCGGTGTGGGACTGCTCGGCGCCGTGGAACTGGCGCAGGACCCGGCCAAGCGCCAGCCGTTCGATCCCGCGCAAAAGGCGGGCGCCAGGGTGGCACAACTGGCGCAGCAACACGGCCTGATCGTACGCGCCATGGGCGACACATTGGCGTTCTGCCCGCCGCTGATCATCACGGCGACCGAAATCGACGACCTGTTCGCACGATTCGACCTGGCCATGGCGGACTTCACCCGCGAGACGGACGCATGAGCCATCCCGCAGCATCCGCCCTCACGCTGACGAGCGCGGCCAGCACGCGCCGCCAGGGCATTGCGCTTTTCTTCTGCGCACTGGTGTGCTTTGCCTGCTACGACGCCTTCTGCAAATGGATGCTGCGCGACATACCCGCGCCGCTGATGAACCTGACGCGCTACGTCAGCGTCGGCGCGATCGCCATGCTGTGGCTGCTGCAGACTGGCGACCTGCGCATGTGGCGCACGCCATGCAAGGGCCGGCTGCTGGTACGCGGGCTGGCGCTGGGCGTCGTCGCCACGTGCTTCATGGCCGCGCTGGTCACCATGCCGCTGGCCGAAGCCACGGCCATTTACTTCACCGCACCGCTGATGATGGTGGCGCTATCGCCGGCGCTGCTGGACGAGACCGTAGGCCGGGTGCAGTGGGTCGCTGTGCTGGCGGGCTTTGCCGGCATGTTGCTGATTGTGCGGCCCGGCGGCAACCTGCCGCTGGCCGGTACGGCACTGATGGTGATCTCGGCCGTCTGCTACGCGATGTTCCAATTGCTCACGCGCCAGCTGGCAGGTCGTGTCGACGGTGCCGTGATGTATGCGTGGACAGCACTGGTCTGCCTGCTACTGACCGGCATACCTGCGTTGCTGATGCTACCGCCAACCCTGCCGTCGTGGCCGGTATTGCTGCTGATGTGCGCGGGCGGCGCCTGCAGTGGCGTCGCGCAGTTGCTGCTGCTGGCGGCGTTCCGTCGCGTGGCCGCATCCACGCTGGCGCCGCTAAACTACTTCCAGTTGCTGCTGGCGGTACTGATCAGCACGTTTGTATTCCGCAGGCCGCCCGATGGCATCGCGCTGGCCGGCATCGGCCTGATCATGCTGTCCGGAGGCTTCCTGGCCCTGCGCGGCCGGCCGGCACCCTCTTTCAGGAAATGACATGTCTAGCCTGTCCGATTTCACGTCTTCAACGTCCCCGTTTGCCTCGATCGAGGCGGTCGATCTGGTCGCAGCCGTCGAAGCGCAGTTGACGCAAGCCATTATCGAGGGCCGCCTGCCGCCGGGCAGCCGCATCGTCGAGGCCGAGATCGCGCGGCGCATGAACGTGAGCCGCGCGCCCGTGCGCGAAGCCGCGCGACGCCTGGAACGCCAGGGCGTTCTCATTTCACGGCCACGTCACGGTTTTGCCGTGCGAACCGTGACCGTGCGCGAGATCGACGACCTGTTCCAGGTGCGTCTGAACATGGAGTTGATGGCGGCATCGCTGGCCTGCACGCAAGCATCCGACGCCGGTCTGGATCAGTTGATCGCCATGGTGGACGACATGGTGCGCGATGCCGAATCGCTGCCGCAGATCGAGCGCGTCGCGCGCGACCTGGCCTTCCATACCGCAATCTGCGAACTGTCAGGCAACGCCTACCTGCACCGCGTGTTCTCGCAGATGCTGACGGAAATCCGCATGGTCGTCGCGGTAATCGACAGCGTCTATCACGACCCACGCGCAGTGGCGGAAACTCACCGACCCATTGCGCTGGCGTTGCGCACGCGCGATGTGGATACCGCCACCGCCGCCCTGCGCTTTCATATCGAGGACGGCTGGAAGCACGTCCGCAATGTATTCATGACCAAGCACGGCGCCGACCAGGCGCCCACCATGGAGTCCGCCCTGTGAAAGTCGTCTACAGCAACGAGCACATCGATCATGATCCACGCGCCTTCATCGTCCGCGGGCGCATGAAACGCAGTAACGAGCAACCCGAGCGAGCCGAACGCCTGCTGGCCGCGGTGCGCACCGACGGGTACGACGTGGTGACTCCCGACGATTACGGTGCGGGCCCGCGCGCGGCCATCCATACGCCCGAATACCTGCGTTTTCTGGAAACAGCCTATGACCGCTGGCAGTTGCTGCCCGATGCATCGGAGGAGGTGCTGCCCAATATCCATCCGTTCCCGGGCCAGCCCTGCACCTATCCCGACAGCGTGGTGGGACAAGCAGGGTTTCACATGGGCGACACCGCGTGCTCCATTGGTCCGCACACATGGCGCGCGGCCGTGGGCGCCGCGAATTCGGCCGTGCATGCAGCCGAACTGGTGTTGGGCGGAGAGCGCGCCGCCTATGCGTTGTGCCGCCCACCGGGCCACCACGCGTATGTCGATCGCGCCAATGGCTTCTGCTACCTGAACAACTGCGCCATTGCCGCGCAGCATCTACGACGTATCCACGATCGCGTAGCGATTCTCGATATCGACATGCACCACGGCAACGGTACGCAAGGCGTGTTCTATCGCCGCAGCGACGTGCTGACGATCTCGCTCCATGGCGATCCGCATCTGTTCACGCCATTCTTCACCGGGCACGCGCACGAACGTGGCGACGGCGAAGGGCTGGGCTACAACATCAATGTGCCACTGGCCAAGGGCACCGGCGATGACGCCTATCTGGCGGCGCTGGATCGCATGCTGGACACGCTGCGCGCCTACGCACCCGGCGCGCTGGTGGTGGCGCTGGGCCTGGACGCTCACGAGCGCGACCCATACCAAGCGCTCGCGGTCACTACGCAGGGCTTCGCGCGCATTACCGCCGCCATCGCCAGGCTTGGACTCCCCACCGTACTGGTGCAGGAAGGCGGGTATCTGTCCGAAGATCTGGGGCCGAACCTGTCCAGTGCATTGGGTGGCTTTGTGAGTGCGGCATGAGCGCAGTCGCCATCGCCACGGCCGACAGCGGCCGTTTGCATGCGCCGGCGTCCACGGTACTGGACGCCACCTCGCCAGCCGCACCGCTGGAATGGGCCTACCATCTGCTGGCACGTCACTGGGGACTGTCTGGCGAACTGCGTGCGCTCAGTGGCGAACGCGATCGCAATTTCCTGCTGATACCGGCAGACGACCCATCGGCGCAGCGCTGCGTGCTCAAGATCTCTCATCCTGCCGAAGCGCCCGTCGTGGCGGATTTCCAGACGCAGGCTCTGCTCCATATCGCGCGCACTGATCCCCTGCTGCCCGTGCAGCGCATCGTGCCAACAACGGAAGGCACCGCATCGCTGCTGGCCCACGCACCCGACGGCAGCACGCGCGTCGTCCGCCTGTTCACCTACCTGGATGGCGAGCCGCTGCCGAAAGCGCGCCGATCCCCTGCACAGGCCACTGCACTGGCGACCATGCTGGCGCGACTGGATCTGGCCCTACGCGATTTTCGCCATCCGGCCGGTGAACTTGAATTGCCGTGGGACATCCAGCGTGCGGACAGCGTAGCTGGTCTGCTCGATAGCATCGACGATCCGGCATGCCAGGCGCTTGCCCAGCGCGCGCTGGACCGGTTCGTCGCACACGTGAAGCCGCACCTCCACGCGCTGCGCACGCAACCCATCCACAACGACTTCAACATTTTCAACCTGCTGGTCGACCCGCAGGATCACGATCGTATTGCCGGCATACTCGACTTCGGCGACATGGTGCACGCGCCGCTGATCGATGACCTTGCCGTGGCTGCCGCCTATCAGGTGGACGCACAGGGCGATACGCTGGGCGCGCTTTCCCGCTTTGTGAGTGCGTATCACGCCGTGCTGCCACTACAGGCGCTGGAATGTGAACTGCTATTCGACCTGGTGCAGGCGCGGTTGCTGATGGTGGTGGCAATCAGCGGCTGGCGCGCGGCTCGGGAGCCGGCCAATGCCGACTACCTGCTGCGCAACAACGCCATATCGTGGGCACGGCTGGCCGCCTGCGATGCCATCGATCGCCAACAAGCCGCGGCTGCGCTGCGCGCGGCGTGCGGGCTTTGCTGAGGACACCGGTATGCCTATCGAATCTCGCAACGAAACCTTGAGCGAGCGCCGCGCGCGCCTGTTGGGCCCGGCGTACCGGCTCTTCTACGAAGAACCGCTTCACATTGTGCGTGGAGAAGGCGCGTGGCTATACGATGCCGACGGGCGCCGGTATCTGGACGCCTACAACAACGTGGCTGCCGTAGGCCACTGCCATCCCCATGTGGTGGAAGCCATTGCACGCCAAGCCGCAGTCCTCAACACACATACGCGCTATCTGCACGAAGCCGTGCTCGACTACGCGGAGCGCTTGCTGTCGACCATGCCAGCGGAGATTGGGCACACGATCTTCACCTGCACTGGCAGCGAAGCGAACGACCTGGCCATGCGGATCGCACGAGCGCGTACGGGTCACGACGGACTGATCGTGACGCGCTTTGCCTATCACGGTGTCACCGAATCGATTGCCACGGCCTCGCCTTCGCTTGGCCAGTATATCCGGCTTGGCGATCACGTGCGTACGGTTGCACCACCCGACAGTTTTCGCATCGCGCCCGATCAGCTCGGGTCCGCATTTGCGGACGGCGTACGCGCCGCCATCGCGGATTTGCAGGCCCATGGCATTCGGCCTGCGGCGCTACTTGTCGATACCGTGTTCTCCAGCGACGGCATCTATACCGATCCACCGGGCTTTCTGCGCGAGGCCGTGGAAGCCGTACGCGCAGCGGGCGGCCTGTTCATCGCCGATGAAGTTCAACCGGGACTAGGCCGAACCGGCGATGTATTCTGGGGATTCCAGCGCCACGACCTGGTGCCAGACATCGTGACGATGGGCAAGCCCATGGGCAATGGCCACCCGCTAGCCGGTCTGGCGGTGCGGCCCGATGTACTCGCGCCATTCGCGCAGCAATGCCGCTACTTCAACACCTTTGGTGGCAATCCGGTATCCATTGCAGCGGGCATGGCGGTACTCGACGTGATCGAGCAAGAGGAGCTCGGCGCGAATGCTCGCAAGGTCGGCCAGCATCTGCGTGCACGCCTGCGGCAACTCGCTACGCAAGATCCCCGCATTGGCGACGTGCGTGGGGCCGGCTTGTTCGTCGGCGTGGAATTGGTGGAAGATGTTCGGAAGACACCAGCCACGGCGCTGGCTCAGCGCGTGGTCAACAATATGCGACGCAAAGGCGTGCTGCTAAATGCCACCGGGCCGCATGCAAACATCCTCAAGATCCGCCCGCCGATGGTTTTCAGCGAAAGTCAGGCAGACATGCTGGCGGACACCCTGCAGTCAGTTCTGGCGGCGTCGATGACATGATCGGCGCAAAAATACAAAAGCCCAAAAGCAAAACCCCCAAGCTTTTAGGGCTTGGGGGTTCTGGGTATAAGAGC
>NZ_DBHKYV010000069.1:0-27082 GCF_057315035.1 Cupriavidus sp.
GTGGCGGACTACGGCCTGGTGGGTGACCTGAATACCGTGATCCCCGAGCTGGTGGCAGCACTGGGCTGATCGAGCCCGACCGGCCGGTTCGACGCATGTTGAACTGGCCACCGCAACAAGAAGAATAAAAGCCGTTCCGGGTGAATCCCGCGAGCGGCTTTTTTACAAATAACGTGGAGACATCGATGACCTACCGTGCACCGCTCAAGGACATGCTGTTCGCGATGACCGAACTGGCCGACCTTGATCACATCAGCCAACTGCCCGGTTATGAAGAGGCCACGCCCGACACCGCGCAGGCGATCCTCGAGGAATCGGCCAGATTCAACGAACAGGTGGTGGCACCGCTGAACCGCATCGGCGACACCGACCCGAGTAGCTGGAAGGACGGCGTGGTCACCACCACGCCCGGCTTCAAGGACGCATTCCGCCAGTTTGGCGAAGGCGGCTGGCAAGGGGTGCTGCATCCGGCCGACTTTGGCGGCCAGGGTTTGCCGAAGCTGGTGGCCACGCCATGCAACGAGATGCTGAACACCGCGAACCTGTCGTTTGCGCTGTGTCCGCTGCTGACCGATGGCGCGATCGAGGCACTGCTGACAGCCGGTACCGATGCGCAGAAGGCCACCTTCCTGCCGAAGCTGATCTCGGGTGAGTGGACCGGCACGATGAACCTGACCGAGCCACAGGCCGGTTCGGACCTGGCCGCAGTGCGCACCCGCGCCGAGCCGCAAGGCGATGGCACCTTCAAGGTTTTCGGCACCAAGATCTTCATTACCTACGGCGAGCACGACATGGCGGACAACATCGTCCATCTGGTGCTGGCCCGTACGCCAAACGCTCCCGAGGGCGTCAAGGGCATCTCGTTGTTCATCGTGCCGAAGTTCATGGTGAACGCGGACGGCACGCCCGGTGCGCGTAACGACGTGCATTGCGTATCGATCGAACACAAGCTCGGCATCAAGGCGAGCCCCACGGCAGTGCTGCAGTTTGGCGACCACGGTGGTGCGATCGGCACACTGGTGGGCGAAGAGAATCGCGGTCTCGAATACATGTTCATCATGATGAATTCGGCGCGTTTCTCGGTGGGCATGCAAGGGATCGCGGTGTCGGAGCGTGCGTACCAGCAGGCCGTGGCGTATGCGAAGGACCGTGTGCAAAGCCGCCCGGTCGACGGGTCGGCGCGCGAGGCCGTGACCATCATTCACCATCCGGACATCAAGCGCATGCTGCTGACGATGCGTGCGCTGATCGAAGGTGCGCGCAGTGTGGCCTATGTGGCCGCGGCGGCCAGCGACATCGCGCACCAGCATCCCGATGAAGCGGTGCGCAAGCAGAACATGGCGCTGTACGAATTCATGGTGCCGGTGGTCAAGGGCTGGAGCACCGAACTGTCGATCGATGTCACCAGCCTCGGCGTGCAGGTACACGGTGGCATGGGCTTCATCGAGGAAACCGGCGCGGCACAGCACTATCGCGATGCGCGCATCCTGCCGATCTATGAAGGCACGACTGCGATCCAGGCCAATGACCTCGTGGGACGCAAGACCGTGCGCGATGGCGGAGCCGTGGCCCGCGCGATCTGCGCGCAGATCGCCGAGACCGAAGCCGCGCTTGGCCGGCATGGCGGTGCGGCATTTACGGCCGTACAGACGCAACTGAAGCAGGGCCGCGAGGCGCTGGAAGCAGTGGTGCAGTTCGTGGTGGACAACGCGAAGGCCGATCCCAACGCCGTGTTCGCTGGCAGCGTGCCGTACCTGAAGCTGTGCGGCATCGTGTTCTCGGGCTGGCAGTTTGGCCGCGCCATGCTGGCGGCCGATGCAAAGCGTGCGGAAGATCCGTCGTTCTATGAGGCCAAGATTGCGACCGCGCATTTCTTCGGCCAGCACATCCTGTCGCAGGCTTCATCGCTACGCGCGGCAATCGTGGATGGCGCGGCGCCGGTCAATGCGCTGACAGCCGAGCAGTTCTGATTTGCTGATGGGTTGCTCCCCTCTCCCGCGCTGCGGGAGAGGGGAGAAAGACAAAAACAATCAAGCAGGCATCGGGCGCGGCACGTGATGCGAGCGCGGTTGCTTGCGATACCGGTCCACCGACAGGTCGTCGGCGCGAATCGCCGGGCGCGCACCGGATACCAGATCCGACAGCAACTGGCCCGAGCCACATGCCATGGTCCAGCCTAGCGTGCCGTGGCCGGTATTGAGCCACAGGCCGCGAATGCCGGCGGGGCCTACCACCGGTGTGCCGTCCGGCGTCATCGGGCGCAGGCCGGTCCAGAACGTGGCGCGGCTTACGTCGCCCGCACCGGGGAACAGGTCGGTGACCACATGTTCAAGCGTGCGGCGCTTGTTCGGGTCCAGCGAGCGGTCGTAGCCGACGATCTGCGCCATGCCGCCTACGCGGATCCGATCGTCGAAGCGGGTGATGGCCACCTTGTAGGTTTCATCGAGCACGGTCGAGACCGGGCTCTTTTCGGCATCGAGCAGCGGTACCGTGATCGAGAAGCCCTTGAGCGGATAGACCGGCAGGTTCGACAAGCCAGGCAACACATGCTTGACGAACGGGGTCGACCAGCTGCCCAGGGCCACCACCACGGCATCGGCCAGCATTGGCTGGCCACCCACCACGGCACCGGTCACGGCATCGCCTTCGGTCAGCAGGCCATCGATTGAACGGTTGTAAAGGAACTGCACGCCGATCGATGCAGCCATGGCTGCCAGCCGTTCGGTAAACAGCTGGCAGTCCCCGGTTTCATCGTTCGGCAGGCGCAGGCCGCCGGCCAGCTTTTGGCCAGCAGCGGCAAGCGCCGGTTCGCTCGCGCCGAGTTCTTCGCGCGAGAGCAATTCGTAGGGCACGCCGGCTTCTTCGAGCACCGCGATATCGCGCGATGCTGCTTCGAGCTGCGCTTCGGTGCGGAAGACCTGCAGCGTCCCTTGCTGGCGTCCTTCGTAGGAAATCCCGGTTTCGGCGCGCAATGCGCGGATGCAGTCGCGGCTGTATTCAGCCAGGCGCACCATGCGTTCCTTGTTGGTGGCGTAACGCTCGACCGTGCAGTTCTGCAGCATTTGCCACATCCACTGCAGCTGGAACAACGTGCCATCGGGTTTGATGCTCAGCGGCGCGTGTTCCTGGAACATCCATTTGATCGCTTTGAGCGGCACGCCCGGCGCGGCCCACGGCGACGCATAGCCCGGCGAGATCTGGCCTGCGTTGGCAAAGCTGGTGCCAAGCGCGGGGCCGCTTTCGCGATCCACCACGATCACTTCATGACCGGCCCGGGCCAGATACCACGCACTGGTGACGCCAATCACACCACTGCCAAGAACGAGAACGCGCATTTTTCGGGGGCTCCGTACTGCAAGAACAGGCTGTAGAAGAATTCACTCCTATACTATTGACTTCAATCCAGTCATAGTTACTGAAGTTAATCGTAAAACAGGAAAAAATCATGAGAACGAGTCGTCAGCCGGTACGTACGCTGGATCGGCTGGACCGGAAGATCCTGACGGTGCTGCAAGCCGACGGTCGCATCTCGATGAAGGACCTTGCGGAGACCGTGGGACTCACCATTACGCCGTGCATCGAGCGCGTGAAACGGCTCGAGCGCGACGGGGTCATCATGGGTTACTACGCGCGCCTGAATCCGACGCTGCTGGGCAGCGCACTGCTGGTGTTCGTGGAAATCTCGCTCGGTAACAAGTCGGGCAATATGTTCGAACAGTTTCGTCGCGAGGTGCTGCGCATTCCCGAAGTGCTGGAATGCCATCTGGTGTCCGGCGACTTCGACTACCTGATCAAGGCGCGCATTCGCGAGATCGGCGAGTACCGGCGGCTGCTCGGCGACATCCTGCTGCAATTGCCCGGGGCCGCGCAGTCGAAGAGCTATGTGGTGATGGAAGAGATCAAGGAGACGCTGGCGATTGCCGTGGATGGCCGGGAAAGCACGCAGGGCGGCGCGGCATAGACATTCGGCCCGTTCAGCCTGTTCAGCTTGGGGGTTTCCGATGAGTACTGTATATTTATACAGTACTCGTTTCTCAAAGGGGCATCCCATGCCGTCCTATCGACCCCAGCCGCGCAAAGGCCGGGGGGCGCTTTCCAACGTCGAGTCCAGGTATGACGGCTGGTCGCGCGATGTCGATCTCGATGGCCTCGCCGGGGACATCGAGGTCCATGGCGAGCGCCCGGTGCCGCAGACCACCATCACGCTGGAGACGGTCAAGTCGATCATCTCGCGCAACCAGTCGCCGGATGTTCCGTTCGACCAGTCGGTGAACGTCTACCGCGGATGCGAGCATGGCTGCTCGTATTGCTTTGCGCGTCCAACCCACGCGTACCTGGGCTTGTCGCCGGGCCTCGATTTCGAGACCAAGCTGTTCGCAAAGCCCAATGCCGCCGCGCTGCTAAGGACCGAGCTGTCGCGCAAGGCGTACCAGCCTTCGGTGATCGCGCTCGGCACCAACACGGATCCGTACCAGCCGATCGAACGGGAGATGCGTCTGACTCGCGCGATCCTGGAGGTACTTGAAGAGTTCGAACATCCGGTGGCCATCACCACCAAGTCCGCGCTGGTCACGCGCGATATCGACATCCTGGCGCGCATGGCCGAGAAGCAGCTCGCGCGTGTCTATATCTCGGTCACATCGCTATCGGCGGATCTCGCGCGCAAGCTCGAGCCACGCGCGAACACGCCAGCAAGACGTCTCGAAGGCATCAGGCGCCTTGCCGACGCAGGCATTCCAACCGGGGTCCTGGTGGCGCCGGTGATCCCCGCGCTGACCGATACGGAAGTGGAGCGCATTCTGGAGGCGGCCCATGATGCCGGCGCAAGCGCGGCAGGCTATGTGATGCTGCGCCTGCCGCTCGAGGTGCACGACATTTTCGTGGAATGGCTCGCGCAGCATTACCCGGGACGCCAGCGGCATGTGCTCAGCCTGATCGAACAGATCCGCGACGGGCGTCGCAATGACTCGACCTTTGGCCAGCGCATGAAGGGATCGGGCATCTTTGCGGATCTGCTCGAAAAGCGTTTCCAGCATGCGTGCCGTCGGCTTGGGCTCAACCAGCAGCGCTCGCCGCTTCGGCTCGACCTGTTCCGCGTGCCGGTAGTGGCATCGGCGCAGGGCAGCCTGTTCTGAATGCGGCGGGCGACCACTATGCAAACACCTCGGCATCTTCCAGCGCCCTGCCTGCAGCATCCTTTGCCGCAAGCGTCGGCGCGCCGACGATGGGCCATTCGATGCGAATCTGGCCATCGTTCCAGAGCAGCGAGCGCTCATGCTCGGGATGCCATGTGTCGGTGGTCTTGTAGAGGAACTCGGCGTGGTCCGACGTCACCACGAAGCCGTGCGCGAAGCCTTCCGGAATCCACAGTTGCCGCTTGTTTTCGGCCGACAACGTAACACCGACCCATTTGCCGAAGGTGGGCGAACTCCTGCGCAGGTCCACCGCCACATCGAATACTTCGCCCAGTATCACGCGCACCAGTTTGCCCTGCGGATGCCGGATCTGGTAGTGCAAGCCGCGCAGGACATTACGCGCCGAGCGCGAATGGTTGTCCTGCACGAAGCTTCGCTTGAGGCCGGTTGCGACTTCGAACTCCGTTCCGTTGAAGCTCTCATAGAAAAAGCCGCGGTCATCGCCGAACACCTTGGGCTCGACGATCAGCACATCGGGGATCTCGGTGCGAATGACGTTCATGCTCATGATGTCGCCCTCCAGATAGATTCAGGACAAGAGCTGGTCCAGTACGTGATGCATGCCCTGTTGCCAGTCCGGCAGATGAACGCCAAACGTCTGGCGCAATCGCGTGGTATCGAGCCGCGAGTTGGCCGGGCGCCGGGCTGGCAACGGATACTGTGCGGCCGGGATCGGCTCGATGCGCGCCGGATCCACCTTCAGCGGGATGCCGCGCTCCGCCGCGCCGCGCAACAGTTCGCATGCATAAGCGTGCCAGCTGGTTTCGCCCGCGGCAGCCAGGTGATAGATACCCGATGGAAATGTGCGACGGTCGCCGGACAGCCAGGAACGTGCGACGATCTGCGCGGTGATATCGGCAATCAGCGTGGCGGGCGTGGGGGCGCCGAACTGGTCGGACACCACGCGCAGGCTGTCGCGTTCACAGCCCAGCCGCAGCATGGTTTTTGCAAAGTTGGCGCCATGCGCGCCAAACACCCACGCCGTGCGCAGGACCAGTGCCGCCGCCTCGCCCGACGCGATGGCACGTTCGCCAGCCAGCTTGCTGGCGCCGTAGACCGATAGCGGATCTGGCACATCGCTCTCGTTGTATGGCCTGCGCCCGCTGCCATCGAAGACGTAGTCGGTCGAGTAGTGCACCAGCAGGCTGCCCAGCACGCTGGCCTCTTCGGCCAGGATGCCGACCGCATTGCCGTTGATGGCAAACGCCAGGTCGGGCTCGCTTTCGGCGCGGTCCACCGCCGTGTAGGCTGCCGCGTTGACGATGACATCGGGCTTGAGGTCACGCACCACACGCCGCACCTGGTCGGGTTGCGCGAGGTTGCAGCCGGTGCGATCAAGTGCGATCACACGCCCCAGCGGTGCCAGGCTGCGCCGCAGTTCGAATCCGACCTGGCCATTGCAGCCCGTGATCACCAGTGTCGGGAGCGCTTCGGGATTACGCGGCATATTGCGTCACCATCCAGTTGCGATACTCGCCGGAGACCACGTTGCGTACCCAGGCCTGGTGATCGAGATACCACTGCACGGTCTTGCGCAGGCCCGTCTCGAACGTTTCCACCGGTTTCCAGCCCAGTTCGCGCTCGAGCTTGCCAGCATCGATCGCGTAGCGGCGGTCGTGGCCCGGACGGTCCTTTACGAAACGGATCTGGTTGCGGTACGAACCCGAGGCACGGGGGTGCAGCTCATCGAGCAGGTCACACAGCGTGTGCACGACGTCGAGGTTGGTCTTCTCGTTCCATCCCCCCACGTTGTAGGTTTCACCGGGACGCCCATGTGCGAGTACTTCGCGTATCGCGGCACAGTGGTCGCCCACGTAGAGCCAGTCGCGCACATTGAGGCCATCGCCATAGACCGGCAGGGGCCAGCCGGCGATGGCATTGGCGATCATCAGCGGAATCAGCTTCTCGGGGAAGTGATAGGGCCCGTAGTTGTTGGAACAGTTCGTGGTCAGTACCGGCAGTCCATAGGTGTGATGCCAGGCCCGGACCAGATGGTCCGCGGCGGCCTTGGATGCCGAGTAGGGACTGTTGGGCTGGAAGGTACTGGCTTCGTGGAAGGGCGCTTCGTCCGCTGACAGCGACCCGAATACCTCGTCCGTGGAAACATGCAGGAAGCGGAAACCGGCCTTTGCAGCGGGGTCGAGGCCGGCCCAGTAGCCGCGCGTTGCTTCGAGCAGCGTGAAGGTGCCGACGACATTGGTCTGGATGAAATCGTCCGGTGCATGGATCGACCGGTCGACATGGCTTTCCGCCGCGAAATGCACCACGGCTCGTGGGCGGTAAGTAGCGAGCAGCGTGTCCAGCATGGCGCGATCGCAGATGTCGGCCTGCACGAAGACATGGCGTGCGTCGGTGTCCACCGAGGCAAGGTTCTGGCGATTGCCGGCATATGTGAGCCGGTCGACATTGACGATGCTGTCGGCGTCTGGGCGATGCAGCCAGTCCAGTACGAAATTGCTGCCAATGAAGCCGGCGCCTCCGGTAACGAGTACGCATGACGGTGCCGCGCCGCCGCTTCCGGCGGCGAGCGTTTGCAAGTGTGCTGACATGGTTCCTCCCGCGCAGTGCAGCGCGCAATCTGCTGGCGGCCTACGATCGGCCTACGATCCGTCGGGCCAGTGCCTTGGCGTAAGGCGGCGTGATGCCGTGCAGGAAATCGCGTGCGGTCAGTGGAAAGTGTTCCCCCGGTGCCGCCTGAAATCGGGTGCTGTGATTCTCCGCCGCCTCCAGTTCGGGGCGTCCGTTCGAGTAGTAGTAGAGTGCAATCGAGCGGCGCGAGACGCCGGGCGGGCATGCCAGCGGCACGGGATGGCCGTGCCATGACACTTCGTTGGTGTTGAAGATGACCAGCCGGTTGCCGATGGGCGCGATCTTCTGCACGCAGTGCTGGACGCCTTCATCCCACAGTTGCAGATGGCCGGCCCAGTTTTCTTCCCAATGGTCGTTCAGGTACAGCAGCACATTGATGCGCCGGTCCAGCTTCCATTCCAGGTGGTGGTTGTAGTCGATATGCAGCCCCAGATGTCCCCCGGGCAGCGTCTGGTGCAGGCCGCCACCGTGCAAGTGCGGATCGGGCACGAGCCCCTTGATGCCGGTCAGCGTTTCCAGGAAGCGCGTGAAGCCGGGCCCGTTCAACTCCATGATCAGCGCGCGCAGCGCTGGCGGAATGGCATAGAAGTCCTGGATCTGCAGCTTCAGGTTCTCGGCCGCGGACTGGAACTTGAACCAGACGTTTTCCTTCTTGCTCGGAAAGGCATCGCTGGCTTCGCGATAGATGTCCTCGTCGAGGAAGTTGTCGATGCAGACATGGGGAAATGGTGCGGCGGAGCGGTAGGGCTCCGACAGCTCGCGTGACATCCAGTCAAGCTTGGCGATATTCAGCAGGTCGTGGCGCATGCTTAGGTCTCCTCCAGTAGCGGCGTGGTCTGGAATGGGCCGGCCCGGCCCTGGTTGCGGTACTCGGTGGGAGACAGCGAGTACCGCTTGCGAAAGATCTTGCCGAGCCGGTCGCCATTGCCCATGCCGCAACGCCGCGCAATCTTGTCGACGGGGAGACTCGTCTTCATCAGCAACCGGCAGCTCATTTCAAGTCGCGCCCTGAGCAGGTACTCCGAAGGCGTCATGCCCAGCGTGAACTTGAAGCGCCGCAGGTAGTTGCGTTCGCTCATCGCCGCTACGCGCGCCGCATCGGCGACCGAAATCTCTTCCATATAGTGTTCGGACATCCAGCGTGCCGAGGCGCGAATCTTACCGGTCGCGGCGCATGCCCGTTCATCGTCGCCATCCGGATCGCCGTCGCGCTCATCGGAAAGGATGGCCTCGAGCTGCGCGCGCGCCGTATCGCTCGATGGATTGCGAGGGGGATCGAGCAGCCGGGCTACCTCGCGCGCTACTGTGTTGCCAAGGTCCGCTTCGATCTGGGCCAGTGCCATGTCGATGGCCGACGGCATGACATCCGGCGCGGAATCGGTGCCGCCACGACACCAGAACACCGAAGCGGGTGCCTGCACGGTCTCCGCAAGGCCCTCGCCCGGGCGCTGCGCGAGTGCACGCGACACGCGCGGCGTCGGCACGTCGCGGCTTCTGCCGCAGCGCTCCAGCACCGATGCGCTCACTTCCATCAAGGCGCTCATCAGTCGCGCGTCGCGTTCCCCCACGGGCTCGCGTTCGCTGCAGGCAATGAAGATGGCATTGAAGCCGCGCTGGCCAAGCGCATCGAGGCCTTGGGTCCAGACCCGCACCGACGAGGAACACGCAACATTGCCGCCGCGATAGGACAGCAGTGACAACTGGTAGACCGGACGCCGGTTGCGCTGCAGTTCGAGTTCATTGGCCACGCGGAACGCCTCCGCAATGATTCCTGCGGTCAGCAGCGAGCAACCGTCGAACAACATCAGCCCGATGCGCTGGATCGCACGATTACCCGCTACCGGTAGCAGGCCCAGGGGGCGGACTGGCGGAGGTATCTCGACAAGGCTTTCCATGGCGTTCCCACCCTTGCTAAGAAACTTCGAACTCGAATCTATTGCATTGCATCATAAGCAATATGCGGCAATGCACAATGCCCTGTGTCGGATTTTTGCGCAATGTTGGCGGATTATTACTGGGTTCGATTGAAAATCTATCAGAAATGCGAAAATCGCATCGGATTGATTATCAAAAATGAATCATTATCGTAAATATTACTGGCTGCCTTAACGCCTCCATAAGGAAGAAAATTCACTGATCTGGGGAAAGGGCAGGCCCTAAGCTTCAGATTTCACGGGGTTTGTGCGTGCTGCTTGCCGATTTGATGCGGACCCGATAATCGCGCACCTTGTCTGGGAACGAGTGGCATGTGCGCCACCGCACAGATAAAAAAATAAATCCCTTGTTTCCCCAGAAAATACCTTGGACGTTTCTTTTGTCCTTGTTTTAGCCCGCTTTTATCCGCCCCATCGGCCAAAGCTTCTGCATTTTCAGCCAGCCGCCTTTGCGGCAATTCCACGCATCTATGCTTCAGTGCAGCAAAACGGTTTTCACGCTGCTTGACCCGCCGTACAGGAGCTGAAGATGCACACGACCGATCCCATCGATGCAGTGGACGCAGTGGATGCAAAGGTTGGCGTTGCCGCAGGCGCCGTGCCGCCGCTGGTAACCATGCGCCTCACCACGGTAGTGCTGGCCGGCGGCTCGGGTACGCGGCTGTGGCCACTGTCGCGCAAGCAGTATCCGAAGCAACTGATCGACGTGCTTGGCCGCGATACGCTGCTGCAGGCCACCGTGCGGCGCATGGCGGCGTTGCACGGTGAGGCGCCGGCCGAAGGCACGCCCATCATCGTCTGCGGCAAAGCCCACCGCTTCATGACCGCGCAGCAGTTGGCAGCGGCTGGCGTTGAAGCCCGTATCGTGGTCGAGCCGAGCGGGCGCAATACCGCGCCCGCGTTGACGATGGCGGCGCTGCTGGCGATGCAGGAGGATGACGACAGCATCCTGGTGGCAATGCCCGCCGATCACGTCATGGCCGATGACGCGGCGTTCCGGCTCGCCGTGATGCGGGCGGCTTACTTTGCCGAACAGGGCGCCGTCGTCACGCTCGGCGTGCCCCCCACGCGCGCGGATACGGGCTACGGCTATATCCGCATTGGCGCGCCGCTGGGCGATATTGCGCATCGCATCGACGCATTCGTGGAAAAGCCCGCCGCCGAGCTTGCGCAGCAGTACGTGGCATCGAACGAGTACTGGTGGAATAGCGGCATCTTCGTGGTGCGTGCCAGCACCTGGCTGGCGGCGCTGCAACGACTGCAGCCAGACATGTTCGATGCCTGCAAGCGGGCTTTCGACGCGGGCCGCACCGAAGGGAACTTCCACCATCCGGACACCGCGGCATTCTCGGCCGTGCCCTCGGACTCGATCGACTATGCCGTGATGGAGCATCTGGCGCGTACCGACGACGTGCAAGGCGTGGTGGTGCCGCTGGTGGCCGGCTGGTCCGACCTGGGCTCATGGGACGCCGTGTGGGACGCCATCGACAAGGATGCCGACGGCAATGCGGCGCGCGGGCGCGTGTTGTACGAGAGCGCCACGTCTTGCTACGCGCATGCCGATGGGCGGCTCGTGGCCTGCGTGGGCACGCAGAACCTGATCGTGGTCGAGACTGCCGACGCGGTGCTGGTGGTGGACCGCTCGCACGTGCAGGCCATCAAGGGCCTGGTCGAACGCATCGCGCGGCAGGCGGGCACCGAGGCCGAGACGCACCGCAAGGTGCAGCGGCCATGGGGTTGCTACGACTCGCTCGATCACGGCGAACGCTTCCAGGTCAAGCACATCGTCGTGCATCCCGGAGCGTCGCTGTCGCTGCAACTGCATCACCACCGCGCCGAACACTGGACCGTGGTGCGCGGCACGGCCCGCGTGACACGCGGCGACGAGCAGTTCCTGCTCAGCGAGAACGAATCCACCTATATCCCGATTGGCGTCATGCACCGGCTGGAGAACCCGGGAAAGCTGCCGCTCGAAGTCATCGAGGTGCAATCCGGCTCCTATCTCGGCGAGGACGACATCGTCCGGCTTGCCGACACCTACGGCCGTTGCGCCTGATCCCCTTGCCCCCGAGGCGCCGCCGGCATGCGGCGCCTCGGTACCCGCTCTCCAACCTATGGCTACGGGAGAAGTCGCCATGCCAGTCCTGAAATCGCTGCTGTCGAGAATCGGCATCATGCCGAGCCGGCTGACCGCCGCATCGCCGGCCATGCCTCCGGAGCTGCCGGGCATCATGGCGCCATCAGTGACCACGGCGCCGGCGACGCCAGCGGAGCGGACTGCCCGGCCGCGCGTACTTGCGTTCGGGCTGGGCACCAAGCGCGTGTTCGATGTTGCCGCGGCACTGGTGCTGATGTTGCTGCTATCGCCGCTGCTGGTCATGGTGGCGTTGCTCGTGATGCGCGATGGCGGTCCCTGCCTGTATGGCCATACGCGGGTCGGGGTGGACGGGCGCAAGTTCAAGTGCCTGAAGTTCAGGTCGATGGTGCGCAATGCCGATGCGGTGCTCAAGGACTTGCTCGCCAGCGATGCCCAGGCACGCGCGGAATGGGCCGCGGATTTCAAACTCAAGAATGACGTGCGCGTAACGCGGTTCGGGCACTTCATCCGCAAGACCAGCATCGACGAGTTGCCGCAGTTGTGGAACGTGGTACGCGGCGACATGAGCCTGGTGGGCCCTCGGCCGGTGGTCGAGAAGGAGCTGGAACGCTACGGCGATTCGGTGTCGTACTACCTGGAGGTACTGCCAGGCATTACGGGGCTGTGGCAGGTCAGTGGCCGCAACGATACCGACTACGACACGCGCGTGGCGCTCGACGTCGCCTACGTCAGGAACTGGACCTTCGGCGGCGATATCGTGATTCTGTTCAAGACAATCGGGGTGGTGCTTCGTGGTCGCGGCGCATACTAAACTTCCGTGGTTCCGGCGCCTCGCAGTGATACTGCTGTGGGGCTTCACAACAACGCTGCTCGGTGCCTGCGCGATGGCGCCGGGCATGTCGTACCAGTCTGGCGCGCAGGCTTCCCAGGCGCGCACCGGCGAGGTGTCATCGGGTGTATCGACGTTGCCCGCCGGCAGCCTGCCGTCGATGAACGGCGTGGGGTCCGTCTCGCGTGACAGGCTGATCGAGATCGACAGTGCGTTGATCAACGCGCAACGCGCAGCGCGGCCGAACGGCGTGGCACCCGAGGTGCAGGCATTGTTCGACAAGCCGCGTCCCTATGTACTGGGTGCCGGCGATGTGCTGAGCATCGTGGTTTGGGGGCATCCGGAGTTGAACCTGCCCGCGCTGCAGGTCACCAGCGGCGTCGACACGTCGGGCTCGAACGCGGTGGTGACCGGCTACACCGTCGATGCTGCCGGCAATGTGCAGTATGCATTCGTGGGCATGGTACCGGTGGCTGGCCTGACTGAAGCGCAGGCGCGCGACCGGCTTACGCAACGGCTGGCCGAGTATGTGCGCAACCCGCAGATCACGCTGCGCATCCAGGCCTATCGCAGCAAGCGCGTCTACCTGGATGGCGCGGTGCAGGTGCCAGGCCTGCAGATCATCAACGATGTGCCGATGACACTGCCCGAGGCCATCAACCGCGCCGGCGGATTCAACGCGGTGGCCGACCGTTCGTGGGTGTCGGTCACGCGAGCCGAGAAAACCGCGCGTATCAGCCTGCCGGACCTGATTGCCAAGGGCGCCAATCCATCCGACATCCTGTTGCGCGATGGCGACCTGGTGCGCGTGCATACCGCGACGGACAGCAAGGTCTACGTCATTGGCGAAGTGGCCCGTACGTCCGCGTTGACGCTCAACAACGGCAAGCTGAGCCTCAACCAGGCGCTCGGTGACGCGGGCGGCGTGAGCCAGTACTCGGGCGATGCACAACAGGTGTACGTGGTGCGTGGCGATGGTGGTAACCAGCCCGAGGTGTACCACCTCGATGCGAGTACGCCATCGGCCATGGCACTGGCAGATGGCTTCGCGCTGCAGGCCAACGATGTGGTGTTCGTCGACACCTCGTCGCTGGTGCGCTGGAGCCGGGTGGTCAACCTGCTGTTACCCACCGCGCAGACGGCGACGGCCAGCCGCGCGCTGGCGCCCTAGCGCCGCGGCCAACCAGGAGCACCGCATGCATTCATCCTATCTTGCGAACCCGGCCTACGAGCCGCCCGGCCGTCCGCCGATCCGGCCGATGAATCCCGTGACCACGCTGTTCGCAAGCCGCTGGCTGATTGCGGGTACCACGTCGGCCTGCCTGCTGGCCGGTGTCGCGTATGCCGTGTTCGCGCGGCCGGTGTATCGCTCCGACATGCTGATCCAGGTCGAACCAAGCACGATCGAGAACCGCTCCACCTCTGGCGATCCGCGCCTGACGCCAGAGATCAAGCCCGATACCACGTCGGAGATCCAGGTATTGAGTTCGCGCATGGTGGTGTCGCGCGCGGTGGAGACGCTGAAGCTGTATATCGAGGC
This sequence comes from Cupriavidus sp., assembly GCF_057315035.1. NCBI lineage: Bacteria > Pseudomonadati > Pseudomonadota > Betaproteobacteria > Burkholderiales > Burkholderiaceae > Cupriavidus > Cupriavidus sp. The sequence goes on from NZ_DBHKYV010000069.1 coordinate 14,186, forward strand.
GACGCCGCGCTTTGTGCCAGTGATTGGCTGGTGGCTGGCCGAGCGCGCCGACGGTTACTCGCATCCGGTTGCCGGCCACGTCTATGGCAAGGAGCGGATCGACGTGACCACGTTCGATGTGCCGCCAGCGTGGCAGGGCAAGCCGTTCGTCGTGACACTGGGTCGGGACGGTGCCTTTGACCTGACACTGGACACGGCATGGAGCGGCCCGGCGTTGACACTGCACGGCAAGGTTGGCGTGTTGTTGCGGGCGGATACCGCGCGCGGTCCGCTGACCCTGCTGGTGCGCCGGGCCGCCGGTGCGGCCGGCGCAAGCTTTACGTTGAAGCGCTATTCCGAAACCGCTACCACGGAGTGGTTGCAGAAGACGCTGGCAATTGGCGAGCGTGGCAAGCAGTCCAGCATCATTGGTGTGTCGCTGGACAGTATCGATCCGTTGCGCGCGACCCAGATCCTCAATGAGATTGGCAGGGAGTATGTGGACCAGAATGTGCGACGCCGTTCGGAGGAGGCGGACAAGTCGATCCGCTTTCTTGACGAGCAACTGCCGCAACTGAAGAGCCAGCTCGAGGAATCGGAAAGCCGCTACAACGCATTTCGCGCCCAACAGGGTACCGTCGACACCAGCCAGGAAGCGCGCGCACTGCTGCAGCAATCGGTGGAGGCGGAAACGCGCCTGGTCGACCTGCGCCAGAAACGCCAGGAACTGGTGACGCAATACACCGAGAAACATCCCGCGCTGCTGGCCATGGACGGACAGATGCGCGAGGCCCAGGCCGCGTTGTCGGTAATCCAGGGGCGTACGCGCCAACTGCCGCTGATCGAACAGAAGGTCCTGCAGTTGCAGCGCAATATGCAGGTCGATACCGAGCTCTACACCAATCGCCTCAATGCCCGCCAGCAACTGACGCTGGTACGCGCCGGCAAGGTGGCCACTGTCAGGCTGATCGATCCGGCTACGCCGCCCGAGACGCCGATCACGCCGCGCCGCGGGGTGGCGGTTGGTGGATCGCTGCTGGCGGGGCTGCTGGCCGGGATCGTACTGGCGGTTGCCCGGCGGCGCATCGCCGGTACGGTGCAGGATCGCGACGAAATCGAGATCGCTACCGGCATTCCCGTGTATGCGACGGTGCCGCGCAGTCGCCTGACCGGGCAATTGCGCACGACGTGGCCGCGCTTCCTGACGCCCGGTACCGGGCACGCACCGCCCGATGCGGCTATCGAAAGCCTGCGCGCAGTGCGCACCACGCTCCATTTCGCGATCCATGACGCGCCCAATCGCGTGGTACTGATCACCGGGCCCACCGCGAGTGTCGGCAAGTCGTTCGTTGCCGCCAACCTGGCCACGCTGGCGGGCGCGTCGAAACGTCGTGTGCTGCTGATCGATGCCGACCTGCGCAACGGCATGTTGCACAAGCGCTTCCGCTTGGACCGCGGGCCGGGACTTGCCGAGGTGTTGGCGGGCAGGTGCAAGCCGGAAAAGGCGATTCGCCGCGATGTATCGCACGGACTCGATTTCCTGTCGACGGGCGCGCTGACATCGGGGCCGAGCGAGCTGTTGCTGCAGCCGGAGCTGGCGGCGCTGGTCGAGCGCGTAGCCGCGCACTATGACATGGTGATACTCGATGGTCCGCCGCTGTTGCCGGTGGCCGATGCGCTGGTGCTCGGCCGCCTGGCCGGCACGGTGTTCATGGTGGCGCGGCATCGCGTCACGACCGTGGAGCAGATCGACGAAAGCACGCGGCGCCTGGCCCAGGCCAATGTGGCCGTGCGCGGCGTGATCTTCAACGACTTCACGGGTGCGATGCATCGTTACAGCTATGCATACGGGGTCAGCGAAGCGCATCCGGTCAATTCCGTTTGATCAGGGGAACGGCAGCCATGAACCACACTCACCACAAGCGCGTCACGCTGGTCACGGTCACCTATGCCGATCGCGTGCACTATTGTGCCGAGCTTCTGCGTCGTGCATTCGGTAATGAAGGCGTGGCGCATGCCGTGGTGGTCAGCAACAACTCCGCATCCGACCTCGGTGCGCTGGAATCCGTATGGGGCCGGCGTATCACCGTGGTACGTCTGCCGACCAATAGTGGATCGGCCAATGGCTATGCGGTGGGAATTGCCACCGCACTGGCGCGCGACACCGACTACCTGTGGTTGATGGACGACGACAATGCGCCATGCCCGGGCGCGCTCGACGTGCTCTGCCACCAGCTCGATCTGCTGACACGCATGCACGGCCGTAGCCGCACGGCGGTGCTTGGATTTCGTCCCGATCATCAGGCCGATATCGCGATGGGCGTACCGGCCACGCAGGCATTGCCGCCGAGGTCGAGCTACTTCGGCTTTCACGTGGCGCGTATCCCCTACAAGATCTGGCGGCGCACGCCATGGGGCAAGCCCCAGCCCCAGGCGATTCCCGCGGTGGTGCGCATGCCGTTTGCGCCATATGGCGGGTTCCTGGGGCACCGCGAGATGTATCTCGATCTCGGCTTGCCTGAACGGCAACTGGTGCTGTACGCGGACGATATCGAGTACACGTGGCGGCTGACCGCACGCGGTGGCCACATTGCGCTGGTTACGGGCGCCCGCCTCGAAGATCTTGAGGGGTCCTGGAACGTCAAGCGCCACTGGAAGAACCACTTCGAATGCATGCTGCTCAGCGGCTCCGATTTTCGCGCCTACTACAGCAGCCGTAACCAGGCGTGGTTCGACAAGCATTACTGGTCGAGTTCCGGATTCACATATCGCTTGAACCGCTTTGTGTTCCTGACCCTGTTGCGCCTGTACGGCAAGCGCCGTCAGGCGGCCGACCGGCTGCGACTGCTCGAACGTGCGATCGCCGATGGCGAGGCGAGCCGGCTCGGCTTTAACGCCGACTACTCGCTGTAATGCTGCCGACCCGCAAAGGACCATGATGCTTACCATTGTGATCTGCAACTACAACCATGCGCAGTTCCTGCGGGCCGCGATCGACTCCGCGCTGGAGCAGTCCGCACTTCAGGACGTGACAGTGATGGTGGTCGATGACGGATCGACCGACCGATCGTGCGACATCATCGCGGGCTATGGTTCGCGCATCGAGGCCGTATTCCAATGCAATGGTGGCCAGGTGGCCGCGTACAACCATGCGTTGGAACGGGTCGTGACACCGTACGTGTTGTTTCTCGATGCCGATGACCGCCTGCACCCCGATGCCGCCGAAACCGTGCTGGCCGCATTTGCCGCGGGCCACTGCGTCAAGGTCCAGTACCGGCTCGATGTGATCACCGAGGATGGCACGCCCACAGGGGTGCAGGTGCCGCAGTCGATCGCGGCGCCCGATTGCGGCGCGCTGCTGCGCGGTGGCTGGCTGTACCCGTCGCCCCCCGGGTCTGGCAACGCCTATCGTGCCGATGCATTGCGGCAGATCTTCCCGGTACCGGTGAACGCCGACAATATCCACGGTGCAGATTTCTATGCGATCTACGGCATCGCGCTGGTGGGCGAGGTATCTGCAATCGAACGTTCGCTAGGGTGCTACCGCGTGCACCGGCAGACGCGCAAGGGTGCGCAAGCACAGGGCAGTGCGAGCCTGTCGCTGGCCAATGCCGAGGATGCGCTTGCCGGAGCCCGGCAAGCGGCGCGACGCTGGGCGATCCTGAGGGTCATTGCGCGCGAGCGCCTTGGCATCGTGCTGCCACCTGTCATTCTCGATTTCTCCGTGGAGAAGGCGGAATTCGCCACGGTGGTCTATGGCGCGCCATTGGCGCGGCGCTGGCACTGGTTCCTGCATGAATCGGGCCGCTATTTCCATACGATTGTTGCCAACCCGTTCTGGAGCGCACGCAAGAAGGTGGCGGTGTGGTGCCTGACGGCGTTGTGCCTCGTGCCGGTGGCTTCGTTCAGCAACCGGGTAGTGCGGTATATCGCCAACCCGCTGGCGCGCGCCGGCTACTGAAATGCACAGGAGCGAGACCGTGACCAGCACCATCTCGATCAACGGCCGCTTCCTGGGACGGCGCGCCACCGGCGTCGATCGCTTCGCGTACGAGGTAGTGCGCAGCATCGACCGGCTGGTGGCGGAGCAGGATCCTGCCACGGCCGGATTGTCCTTTGAATTGCTGGTGCCGGCGTCGGTAACGGCGGAGCCACGGCAGTTTCCGCATCTGCGCATCCGCACGGTGCCAGGTGGCAAGGGGCAGTACTGGGAGCAGGTGAGCCTGCCGCTGGCCGCACGCGGTTCCCTGCTGCTGAACCTGTGCAATGCGGCGCCGTTGCTGTATCCGAACCAGGTCACGGTGATGCACGATGCCGCGCCGATGCGCGTACCGCAGGCTTACTCGCGTGCGTTCCGGGCGTGGTATCGCTTCATGGCGCCATGGGTGGGTCGCATCGCACGGCGCGTGCTGACGGTGTCCGAGTTTTCGCGCGGCGAGATCGTGGATGCGTATCGCATTCCCGACGCCAAGGTTGGCGTATTGCCAATGAGTGGCGACCATATGCTGCGCCTGCCCGAAGCCGCGGACGTGCGCCGGAAGTTCCAGTTGTCGGACCGCCCCTATGTGCTCGCGGTCAGCAGCGCCAGCTATCACAAGAATTTCCGGCTGGTGGTCGAGGCCGTGGAGATGCTGGGAGCAGCCGACTATGACGTCGTGATCGTTGGCGCCGCATCGCCGGTGTTCCAGTCGATCAGGCAGCAGACCACGGCCAGCGTCAAGCGGGTCGGCTATGTCGACGATGCCGACCTCAAGGCGTTGTTCCGCGATGCGGCCTGCTTCGTTTTTCCATCGCTTTACGAAGGCTATGGCTTGCCGCCCGTGGAAGCGATGACACTGGGCTGCCCGGTGCTTGCCTCGAACCTGCCTTCGGTGCGCGAAGCCTGCGGCACGGCCGCGCTTTACTTCCAGCCGACCAGCGCGCGTGAGTTCGGCGAACTGCTGACGCGTGTGATGCATGACGGCGCGTTGCGCGACACCCTGCGCAGGCAGGGCTACGCGCACGTGGAACGGTATTCCTGGCGCGCTACCGCCGCGCGGTTACTCAGCGAGATCTCACCATGGCTTGCACAGCGATGAATCCTTCACCCGGCGAGTTCGGCAAGGTCGCCGTGGTACACGAATGGCTGACGACCTATGCAGGGTCCGAGCGCGTGCTGGAACAGATCCTCAGGATATGGCCCGAGGCCGACCTGTTCAGCGTGGTCGACTTCTTTCCAGAGGCACAACGGCACGCGCTGCAGGGCAAGCACGCGACGACCACGTTTATCCAGCGCCTGCCGCGTGCGCGGAAGTCGTTTCGTGCCTACCTGCCATTGATGCCGCTGGCGGTCGAGCAACTGGACCTGTCCGGCTACGACCTGGTGATTTCATCGAGCCATGCGGTGGCCAAGGGTGTCATCACCGGACCTGGCCAGGTGCACGTCAGCTATGTGCACTCGCCGATCCGTTACGCGTGGGATTTGCAGCACCAGTACCTGACCGAATCGAACCTGACGCGTGGCGTGAAGAGCTGGCTGGCACGGGCGATCCTTCACTACATGCGGATCTGGGATCAGCGTACTGCGCACGGCGTGGACCTGTTCGTGGCCAACTCCGCCTATGTCGCGCGCCGCATCCGCAAGGTCTATGGCCGGGATGCCGCCGTGGTGTACCCGCCGGTCGATGTCGAACATTTCAGCCTGTGCGAGCAACGCGAGGATTTCTTCCTGACGGCGTCGCGGCTGGTGCCGTACAAGAAAGTCAGCCTGATCGTCGAAGCGTTCGCGGCAATGCCGGACAAGCAGCTCGTGGTGATTGGAGATGGTCCGGATCTCGAACGGATACGCGATATGGCCACGCCAAATGTGCGCGTGCTTGGGTATCAGCCGACCGAGGTGCTGGTAGCCCATATGCAACGCGCGCGTGCGTTTGTGTTCGCGGCCGAGGAGGACTTTGGCATCGTGGCCGTGGAGGCGCAGGCCTGTGGCACGCCGGTGATCGCGCTCGGACAGGGCGGTGCGCGCGAGAGTGTGATCGACAGCCGTGACCGCGACCTGCGCACCGGGGTGTTCTTTCCGCGCCAGACCGTCGAGGACATCGTGCGTGCGGTGTGCCGTTTCGAGGATACCGGCCCGTTCCTGTCGGCACCATGCCGACGCAATGCCCTGCAGTTTTCGCCCGAGCGCTTCCGGCGTGAGTTCCTGGCCATGGTACGCACCGCCATGGAACAGGCGCCGGTCTTGCGGCAGATGGTCGATCGCGCCCCCGCCACGCCTCCGCCGGTCGTCGATCCACTGGCCGTTGCACCGCATTGATGTCGCCAAGGTTGCCGCCAACGATGCCGCCAAATATGCTCAACCAGCTTGCCCTGCGCGACGGCTACTGGTGGGAAGATCCCGCCAGGCTGCTGATGTACTTTATCGTGCCGCTCTATATGTTGATCTCGCTGGACCTGCTCGGCGAGCAGAAGGCCATCGATCGCGTCTATTTCAACAGCGAGTTCGCCATTGCCGGAGCCCTGTTCCTGGTGGTGCTGACCGTGGCGGCGGCCAGCGAGCGCGTGTTGTTGCCGCGCTGGCCCGACGCTCCTGTGCAGGTGCCGCGCGAAGTGCTCGATGCCCTATTCTGGCTGGCGTGCTTCGGCTATCTGGTCATGATGGGCGGCGTGATCGCGCGGCCGGCCGTGCTGTTCTCGTTCCTGAGTGGGCAGGCCAGTACCTACGACGTGCTTGAGTTGAAGGGCCGTATCGCCGGCATCAGCACGCTCACCCAGGCCACCGTGGCCTATGTGCCGCTGTATTTCCACATCTTTCGTCAGCCGGTGGACGGACTCAATCGCTACAAGGTGTTCCTTGGCGTGTTGTGTGTACTGACGCTGCTGCGCAGTTTCATCTTTGCCGAGCGGCTGGCGCTGGTGGAAGTGATCCTGCCATGGGCGCTGATGGCAGTGCGCTTCCGCAGCGGCCCGCAGCGCACGCTGTTGCTGACGCTGGGGCCATTCGCCGCGATCGTCCCGCTGATTGGCTTTTTTATCGCGAACGAATACAACCGCTCCTGGGAAACGTACTACATCAACGTCTACGACAACATTCTTGACTTTGCGCTCGAACGCCTGGGCCTGTACTACTCCACCGCCATCAACAATGGCGCCGGCCTGCTCACGATCATGGGGTGGGGCACCGGCGACCCGACCTTCACGTTCGACTGGCTGATCAAGTTTCCGGTGATCGGTGAGACGTTCCGGCCATGGGTTGGCGGCGGCGACGGCTACGGGACCTTCCTGAGCAATTTCGGCGACCCGGAGTTCAATAACCCGTCCGGCATCTATGTGCATTTCTATGAATGGGGGTGGTTCGCGCTGCTGGAAGCCGCGCTGATGGGTTGGTTGCTGGGCCGCAGCTATGCGGGCTGGCGTTCCGGCAACGGGTTCTGGTGCTGCGCGCATGCGGTGCTGCTGGTGTCGCTGATGGAGATCCTGCGCGTGCCGAACCTGTTCAGCGGGCGCAACTTCGTGCCGCTTGCGCTGCTGTGGCTGGTGTTCCGCTGTTTTGGCAAGCCCGTGGGGTTCGCAGCGCCGCCGGGTAGTGGCCTGTATGGCCGCGCCAACCTGCGCATCTGGAGCCGGCGCTGAGATCGCCGGACATCACGCCCATGCCGCCTTCGATACGTTCCACCGCCATGTATCTGCTGCTGATCCAGGGCGGCAATTACCTGTTTCCGTTGTTGTTGCTGCCGTTCCTGGGCAAGGTGCTTGGCGTCAGGGAGTTTGGCGTGCTGGCTTACTGCCAGGCACTGGCGCAGTACCTGATCCTGCTGACCGACTACGGCCACAATCTGACGGCCACACGCCTGGTATCGGTGCGGCGCGATGATCCGCTGGCACTGGCACAGGTGTTCTCGGCCACGCTGGCCGCCAAGCTGCTGCTGATGCTGGCCTCCGCACTGTTGCTGGCCGGCGCACTGCTGTTGGCGCCAAGCCTGCGCGAGCACTGGACCATACTCGCTGCGGCATTCGTAGGTGTGGTGGCCAATGCCGTCACGCCGATATGGCTATACCAGGGCCTGGAGCGGATGAAGGTACTGGTAGTGCCGAACTTCATCTCGAAGGCGGTCAGCCTTGGATGCGTGGTGGCATGGGTCAGGACGCCCGGCGACGCCGCGCTGGCGGCGCTGGGCATCAGTATCGGGTCGGTGATCCTGGCCGCCGCGGCACTTTGGGGGGCATGGCGCAAGCGGCTGGCCGCGCTGGTTGCGGTGCAGATGCGTGCGGTCGTGGCGTCACTGCGCGAAGGCTTCCCGGTTTTCCTGTCGCTCGTGCTGGTCAGCTTCTACGTCAATTTCAACGCGATCCTGCTCAACTACTTCCACGGGCCGGTGGCGGTCGGGCAGTTCTCGATGGCGGACAAGATCCGCATTGCCGGCCAGACGATCTTCACCGTGATCGGTACCGCATTCTTTCCGCGCATCAGTCAGTACAACGTGACGGACCCGGCGGCAGCACGCGCGTTGATGCGCAAGGCAATGCTGGTGGTATTCGGCTGTTCGGGTGCGATGTTCGTCGGCATCGAGCTGTTTGCGGGGCTTGGCATACGGATGTGGCTCGGTGAGCCGTTCCACGACGCCATTTTCCTGTTGCGGCTCGAAGGCGTGCTGCTGCCGGTGACCAGCGTGGCCTTTATCTTCGGCAACCTGGGCTTGCTGGCATTGGGGCGGCATCGGGCAGTGCAGAACATCTATGCGGCGGTAACGGTACTGCATCTGCTCTACGTGGTGCCGTTCGTGCTGTACATGGGCGCGGAAGGGACCGTGATCTCGGTGATCCTGACCGAAGTGATCGGCGCGACGGCGTTCGCGGTCTGCTATCGGCGCGAGACCGCCGGCAGCGTGCCGGCGCCCACAACCGCGCCTGCAACCACCCCCACACCCGCAGCGCAGGATCCATCATCGGCCAGGGAGATTCAGGCATGACTCGCAAAGGCATTATCCTCGCCGGAGGATCCGGCACACGGCTCTATCCGGTCACGCAGTGCATCTCCAAGCAGCTGCTGCCGGTCTACGACAAGCCCATGATCTACTACCCGCTGTCGACGCTGATGGTGGCGGGCATTCGCGATGTGCTGATCATCTCGACGCCGCAGGATACGCCGCGCTTTGCCGCGCTGCTCGGGGACGGGCATCAATGGGGGCTCAATCTGCGGTATGCCGAGCAACCGTCGCCGGACGGACTGGCGCAGGCATTCATCATCGGGCGCGACTTTGTCGGACGTGACCCGTCGGCGTTGATCCTGGGCGACAACATCTACTATGGGCACGACCTGGCCAGGCTGCTGACGCGCTCGGGACGGCGCGAGGATGGCGCCACCGTATTCGCCTATCACGTGCACGACCCCGAGCGATATGGCGTAGTGGAGTTCGACGAAGACTTCCGCGCGCTGTCGATCGAAGAGAAGCCAGCGGTGCCGCGTTCGAGCTATGCCGTGACCGGCTTGTATTTCTATGACAACACGGTCTGCGATATTGCAGCCGGGATCCGGCCTTCGGCACGTGGCGAACTGGAAATTACCGATGTCAATTCGCACTACCTGGCGGCGGGCAAGCTCAACGTCGACATCATGGGACGTGGCTATGCGTGGTTCGATACCGGCACACATGATTCACTGGTCGATGCCGCGCAACTGGTGGCAACGTTGCAGAAGCGGCAGGGCCTGATGGTGGCATGTCCCGAGGAGATTGCCTATCGGCGGCGCTGGATCGATGCCGAGCAGCTTGGCCGGCTGGCGGTGCCGCTCGGCAAAAGCCACTACGGCAAGTACCTGCAACGTCTGCTGGCGGAATCGCCACGGGTCAGGTAGTGCCGCGCATGCGTGTCATCTGCCGCAACGGGCGGCAAGCGCATGCGCAGGCACCGCTCAGCCTGCGCGGGGCGGGGGCAGGGCTGCATTCAGGGCACGTCGCAGCGAAGTTCGCACTTGAGGGAGGCGGCTCGCGTCCGCACCGGAGACCTGGATCGATCCCGCGCCGGAACATCCTGGCGGGACCGCCAGGCTCGCGCCATCGAGCGTATTGGTGTCGCAGATAAACTGATCCGCTGCGCAGTTGCGGTACTGCAGCGAGACTGGCGTGCCATTGACGGCGGCAAAGCGGTTGCCGGTGATCCCTGTGCGGCAGACATTGCCCTGCGCGCGAAAGCCGTCGAAGCGTGTGCGCGTGATCTGGTTGCCGGTCACCAGCACCTGCGACACGCTGCCGCTGCCAGTGTTGAGATCGATCGCGGCATGACCGGCCGGTGCGCGGTTGTTGCCCGGTTGCGTGGCATTCTGGTCGTCGGAGATCGAATTGCTGGCAATCAGCACATTGGTCACGTCGGCCGTACGATAGCCGTCTTCCTGCGCGACCATTACCGCGGCGGCTTTCTGCACGCCCTCGATCCAGTTCCCGGTCACGGTCACGTTGGCCCCGCCAACCACCGCCACGCCGCGTCCCCAGGCATTGCCGGCCAGATAGTTGCCGGTGACATAGACATTCTGGGTCACGCCACCATCGCGCTGGTAGCTGACAATGCCCACCATGTCGTCGCCGGTGGCCGTTACCGAGCAATCCTGCACCAGCACGTCATGCGAACTGCCGGTGATGTGGATGCCGTCGGCCAGCGTGCCGGTGACCTTGTTGCCAACCAGTGCAATGCTGCTGCCCCGCGAGACAAAGATGCCCGCGCTGGCGCCGCCGTTGATGGTGACGTCGAGTACCTGGATACCTTCGCCGTCGACCGCTACCTTGGCCGAGGTGGCCGATTCCAGCCGCTCGGTGCCAATGCCATTGAGGGTCACCCCGACGAGCGTGGAGTTCTTGCCGGTCATCATGATGGCTTGCTGGTCGGGATTGGTGGCAACGATCGTCGCGCCGTATCCGGACATCACCACCTGTTCGCCACGCATGGCCAGTACGCGACCCACCACATACACGCCGGGCGACAGTACCAGCCGCTGGCCGGCCTGCAGGCCGTCGATGGCGGCTTGCAGCGCGTCCCCCTGATCGGCGCCCCCAGCCGCCGGCTGCATCTGCACGTCAGCGGGTGCTCCCGACGCTGTCGATACCACGGTTGGGCCACCCAGGTGGTTTGCCAGCAGCAATGCGGCGCCCACCATCGCCGCCACCAGTACGACGGCCAGGCCGGTCCGGCCTAGTGAGGTTCTCATCCGCATGCCGGTGCGCTACGAACGTGTTTCATCACTGCTACCTCCGTTGCTCGACTGTTCGGTTGAGCATAGCCGCTGTGCGGCATCGCATGGCCGGACTGTCTGGAATGCGCGAGAAGTTGGCGGACGGGGAGCCGGGGTGGCCTGGCGAGGTAACCTAGAAATGGTGCGTGGCTGGCGGGGCGGGGAGATCGCCGCGATCCCAGTACGGTGGCGATCCGAACCAGTCGGCGAAGAAGTCGACAAATGCGCGCGTCTTGGCCGGCACCAGATGGCGGCTTGGATATACAGCCCAGATCGACACGGCTGGCAGTACCGGATACTCGTCGAGAACCGTGATCAGTTCGCCACGCCGCAAATGCGACGCGACATCCCAGGTCGACTTGAGCGCAATACCCATGCCTGCGAGGATCGCATCGCGAATCACTTCACCGTTGTCGGCGCGCAGGTTGCCATGCACCGTCACCGCGGTTTCGCCAAGCGGGGTATCGAAACGCCAGTTCGTTTGATCGCCGAGCACCAGGCAGTTGTGCCGGCGCAGGTCTTCGGGATGACGGGGCGTGCCGTGGCGCGCGAGATAGTCTGGCGATGCGCAGATCACGCGATGACTCGGGGCAAGCGGTCGCGCCACGAGCGTGGAATCTGGCAACACGCCCATGCGCAGTGCCACGTCGATGCCACCATCGACCAGGCCGATTACCTGGTCGGTCAGTCGCAGGTCGAGCGTGATGCCCGGATAGGCGGCCAGGAAGGCGGGCAGTGCCGGCGATACGTGCTGTCGTCCGAACGATGCCGGCGCCGTCACGCGCAACTGGCCGTGCGGTGCCTCGGCCCCGCGGCCGACCGATTGCGCGGCGGCTTCCGAGGTGATCAGCAATTGCTCGGCATGTTCGAGGAAGCGCTCGCCGTCGCCGGTCAGCGACAGGCGGCGCGTGGTGCGGTGGAGCAGGCGGGTACCGAGTTGATCCTCAAGGCGCTGCAGGCGTGCACTGGCAGTGGAGGTGGAGAGGGCCAGGTCGCGCGCGGCCGCCGACAGGTTGCCCAATGCCGCCGCGCGTACAAAGACGGCGATGTCGAGCAGGTCGAAATGCATGGTCGAGGTGCCGGGTATTCCTGCTACGCCGGCTATTCCTGTGAAAGCGCCTTGGCGGCTTCGACCTGCGATTCAAAGAATGTCTGGAAGCTGATGGCCAGGCCGGCCATCAGCAGGCCGGTGCCGATCATCAGCGAGAGGATCACAAGAATCACGACCGGCCAGCCCGAACGCGTCGGTTTTCCGTGCGGGTTGTAGCGCGCATCCCATTTGTCGTCCGGGCGCAGGCCAAACACGATGGCGGTCAGGAAGGCGCTGATCAGTGACGCGCCGCCGGCAACGGCGAAAGTCCAGTTCAATGCCGTGCTGCCGGTATCGAGGCGCAGCGAAGCAATGCCGATGACGCCGGCCACGGTGGCCAGCAGATGGGCCCAGCCGAACTTGTCGCCGAGGCCCTTCAAATAGAAACGATGTGCGCCGAGGCTGCCAAACAAAAAGGCCAGGGCGACCGTGGCCAGCTTCGATTTTCCCCGTACAAGGCCACGCGGATTGGCGTCCGGCGCGGGGCGGGTGGACTCACGGGCAACGGCGGGGGCTTGGCTGGCAGCAGTCATGGGCAGGCAATCGTTGTGGAAATCCCTGGGATGCCGATGGCAGGATTGGCAATGCGGCATCGGCGCACATTGTAGCGTCTCGCTGACTGGAGAAT
>NZ_DBHKYV010000070.1:0-26563 GCF_057315035.1 Cupriavidus sp.
TCCGGCGAGGGGTTTGGCGGTGGGCGGGGAGGGGTTCCGCGCGTGATAGAATGCCATGTTCGCCCGTCGTCGGCAGGCCATCTTCTGCTTGCCGGATTCCGGGCTTCATTTGCTTAAACCCGCCGTATAAACCACGTCGCAATGGATCAATTCGCCAAAGAAACCCTTCCGGTCTCACTGGAAGAGGAAATGCGCCGCTCATACCTGGATTACGCCATGAGCGTAATCGTGGGGCGTGCGCTTCCCGATGTCCGGGACGGCCTGAAGCCGGTACACCGGCGCGTGCTCTTTGCGATGCATGAGCTCAATAACGACTGGAACCGGGCCTACAAGAAATCGGCCCGTATCGTCGGTGACGTGATTGGTAAGTACCATCCGCACGGTGACACGGCTGTATACGACACGATCGTCCGCATGGCGCAGAATTTCTCGCTGCGCTATATGCTGGTCGACGGTCAGGGTAACTTCGGTTCAGTGGACGGAGATAACGCAGCGGCGATGCGTTATACCGAAATCCGCTTGGCGAAGATTGCCCATGAAATGCTTCACGATATCGACAAGGAAACTGTCGATTTCGAACCCAACTATGACGGTTCGGAGAAAGAGCCCGGTATTTTGCCGGCGCGTATTCCGAATTTGCTGATCAATGGTTCGTCGGGTATTGCGGTGGGTATGGCAACCAATATCCCGCCGCATAACCTCAATGAGGTGGTGGATGCCTGCCTGCATCTGCTGGGTAATCCCGATGCGACCATCGATGAACTGATCGAACTGGTGCCGGCACCCGATTTTCCGACCGCCGGCATTATCTATGGCATTCAGGGCGTGCGTGAGGGATACCGCACTGGGCGTGGCCGTGTGGTCATGCGCGCGCGCACGCACTTTGAGGACATTGATCGCGGTCAGCGCCAGGCGATCATCGTCGACGAACTGCCGTACCAGGTGAACAAGCGGACACTGCTCGAACGCATTGCCGAGCTGGTCACCGAGAAGAAGATCGAGGGCATTTCGGACATTCGCGACGAGTCTGACAAGTCAGGCATGCGCGTGGTGGTCGAGCTCAAGCGCAACGAGGTGCCCGAGGTTGTTCTGAACAACCTATATAAGAACACCCAGCTGCAGGATACGTTCGGCATGAACATGGTGGCGCTGGTCGACGGCCAGCCGCGCCTGCTGAACCTGAAGCAGATGCTGTCCGCGTTCCTGTCGCATCGCCGCGAAGTGGTGACGCGCCGTACCGTGTTCGAGCTGCGCAAGGCGCGCGAACGCGGGCACGTGCTGGAAGGCCTGGCCGTGGCGCTGGCCAACATCGACGAGTTCATCGCGATCATCAAGGCCGCGCCGACGCCGCCGCTCGCCAAGCAGGAATTGATGGCCAAGGCCTGGGATTCGAGCCTGGTGCGGGAAATGCTGGCACGTGCCGAAAGCGATACGTCGGGCGGTCGCGCCTCGTATCGTCCGGACGGCCTGCCCGCCGTCTTCGGCATGCAGCCGGATGGCCTGTACCGCCTGTCCGATGGCCAGGCGCAGGAAATCCTGCAGATGCGACTGCAACGCCTCACGGGGCTCGAGCAGGACAAGATCGTCCAGGAATATCGCGAGGTGATGGGCGTGATCGCGGACCTGCTGGACATCCTGGCGCGTCCCGAACGGATCACGACGATCATCACCGAGGAACTCGGCGCGATTCGTGCCGAATTCGGCGACGAGCGCCGCTCGCAGATCGAGCACAACGCCACCGAACTCGATACCGAGGACCTGATCACGCCGCAGGACATGGTCGTGACGCTGTCGCACTCGGGCTATATGAAGAGCCAGCCGATCTCCGAGTACCGGGCGCAGAAGCGCGGAGGCCGCGGCAAGCTGGCCACGGCGACCAAGGAAGACGACTGGATCGATACGCTGTTCGTGGCCAACACGCACGACTACATCCTGTGCTTCTCGAATCGCGGTCGCCTGTACTGGCTCAAGGTCTATGAAGTACCGCAGGGCTCGCGCAACTCGCGCGGCCGTCCGATCGTGAACATGTTCCCGCTGGCCGATGGCGAGAAGATCAACGTGATCCTGCCGGTGCGCCAGTTCGATGCCGAGCATTTCATCTTCATGGCCACCGCGCGCGGTACGGTCAAGAAGACTGCGCTGACCGAGTTCTCGAACCCGCGCAAGGCCGGGATCATCGCCGTGGATCTCGATGAGGGCGACTTCCTGATCGGCGCCGCCGTCACCGACGGCCAGCACGACGTGATGCTGTTCTCCGATGCCGGCAAGGCCGTGCGTTTCGACGAGAACGATGTACGTCCGATGGGCCGCCAGGCGCGCGGCGTGCGCGGCATGAACCTTGACGAAACCCAGGCCGTGATCGCCATGCTGGTTGCACCGGCAGAGAATGCGGATACCGATGCTGCAGAAGGTGGCGCAATGTCGGTGGGCAGCGTGCTGACCGCTACCGAGAACGGCTACGGCAAGCGTACGCCGATCTCCGAATACACTCGACATGGCCGCGGTACCAAGGGCATGATTGCGATCCAGACGAGCGAGCGCAATGGCCGTGTAGTGGCCGCGGCGCTGGTTTCGCCCGAAGACGAGATCATGCTGATCACGACCGGCGGCGTGCTGATCCGCACCCGTGTGGCCGAAATCCGCGAAATGGGTCGCGCCACGCAAGGCGTCACGCTTATCAATGTGGACGAAGGCACCAAGCTGTCGGGTCTGCAGCGCATTGTTGAATCGGATGCCGACAACAGCGGCAACGGCGACGAGGGTGAAGAGGGTGACGATGCCGACGCGGCAGACAATGCCACCGGCGACACCCCCGGCGACAGCACGGGCGATAGCGCCGCCGGTGCCACCGACGCGGACGCGAATTCGTAAATTGTTGCAACAATGGGACGGCGGCCGGAACTCGCCAGACGGCCGGCCGGACTAATCCGGACGTATTTACCAGGGAGTCATAATGTTCAAAACCTATCGACGTATCGCTGTTCTGGCTGCTTTCGCTCCGCTGATGATGCTGGCGCAAGGTGCGCACGCTCAGGAAGACAAGGACAAGACCGCAGCCATCAAGGAACTGCTGACCGTCATGCAGGCTGACCAGGCAGTCAAGGGTCAGGCCGACAACTGGCAACAAGGCGCCAAGCAGGAAGCTCCGCTGGTGCTGGAGCAGGTCCTGGTGGAAAACAAGACGCTGAACGACAAGCAGAAGCAGGCCGCTGTCGACAAGCTCAAGAAGAACGGCGCCGTGCAGCGCATGGTGGATGGCGCCGGTACGGCGTTCAACACCGACGGCTTCCGCCAGGATGCCATCAAGGCCCACTACGATGCCTTCGGCAAGTATTACTCGACCCAGGAAATCAAGGACCTGACCACGTTCCTGAAGTCGCCGACTGGCCAGAAGTTCATGGCCAACCAGGGCAAGGCCACCCAGGAAATCTGGGGTTCGATGATGCAGAAGTACGGCCCGCAGGTCGGCAAGTCGATGCGCGACTCCGCCGAGAAGGAAATCGCCGCCGCTTCGAAGTGATCGACGGCTGACCTCGCGGGGCGGTTAGCCCGGCGAGGTCGCCTGCCCTGAACGCGCGCCCGACGCCGCTGGTGTCCAAGGGGCGCGGGTTTTGGGCGATAATGGCTGCCTGGTTCAATCCGGCAGCCATTTTTCTTTTTCTCCCCTCCATGAACGATCCCCAGAATCCCGCCCTCGCCGGCCTGCAACGTTCCCTGGCCGAGCGCGTCTTCAATTTCTCGCCTGGCCCGGCCGCGTTGCCGGCCGAAGTCCTGCAACAGGCCGCCGAGGAAATGCTGTCGTGGCGTGGCACCGGTGTATCGGTCATGGAGATGAGCCATCGCAGCAAGGACTTCGAGAGCATTCACCAGCAGGCACTGACCGATCTGCGCGAACTGCTGCATGTGCCCAAGAACTTCAAGATCCTGTTCCTGCAAGGCGGCGCCATCGGCGAGAACGGCATCGTGCCGCTGAACCTTGCCCGCCGCATCGATGCGCAAAAGCCGAAGACCGATTTCGTGGTCACGGGTACCTGGTCGGTCAAGACCGAGCAGGAAGCGCGACGCTATGGCGAAGTCAATATCGCCGCTTCGAGCCAGGACCAGAAGTGGGCCAGGATTCCCGATGCGGCATCGTGGAAGCTCTCCGACGACGCGGCATACGTGCACCTGTGCACCAACGAGACGATCGTTGGCGTGGAGTTCCAGCAGATTCCCGATATCGGCCAGACCGGTACGCATGACAAGGGACGCATCGTCGTGGCCGATGCCTCGAGTCATATCCTGTCGCGCCCGATCGATTGGTCGCGCGTGCAGGTCGTGTATGGTGGTGCGCAGAAGAACATCGGCCCGGCCGGCGTGACGATCGTCATCGTGCGCGAAGACCTGATCGGTTTCGCGCATCCGCTGTGCCCGTCGGCATTCAACTGGCGTCTCGTGGCCGAACACGACTCGATGTACAACACCCCGCCCACCTATGCGATCTATATCGCAGGGCTGGTGTTCCAGTGGCTCAAGGCCCAGGGCGGCGTGGCCGCCATCGAACAGCGCAATATCGCCAAGGCGAGCGCGCTGTACACGTACCTGGACCAGAGCGACTTTTACCGTAACGAAATCGACCCCAGCTGCCGCTCGCGCATGAACGTACCGTTCCTGTTGCGCGATGAATCGCGCAACGAAGCGTTCCTGACCCAGGCGCGCGCGAATGGCCTGGTACAGCTCAAGGGCCACAAGTCCGTGGGCGGCATGCGCGCCAGCATCTATAACGCGATGCCACTCGAAGGTGTTACAGCGCTGATTGAATTCATGCGCGAATTCGAGCGCACCGCTGCCTGACGCCAGCGCGGTGACCCAGACTTTTCCAGGGCCGTGCGAGGCACGGCTCATAGCCCACAGGCCATAGGGTTTGATATGACACAGCAAGACAAGCCAGACGGCGACACCGACGCGCCGCGCAACGACTCAGCCGGACCCAGCCCGCAAGAGCAGGCGCTGTCTGCCGATCTGGCACCGCTGCGCAACCAGATCGATGCGGTGGATCGTGAACTGCTGGCTTTGCTCAACCGCCGCGCGCAACTGGCGCTCGATGTGGGCGAGGTAAAGAAGAAATACGGTGCGCCCGTGTTTCGTCCCGAGCGCGAGTTGCAGGTGATCCGCAAGGTGCAGGGCGCCAATCCCGGCCCACTGCTTGGTGAAAGCGTGGCATCAATCTGGCGTGAGGTGATGTCCGCCTGCCGTGGCCTGGAAAAGCCGCTCGAAATCGCTTTCCTCGGGCCGGCCGGCACGTTCTCCGAACAGGCGCTCTACGCGCACTTCGGTCACGAGGTTTCCGGCGTCCCTTGTACGAGCATCGACGAAGTGTTCCGCGCCGTGGAAGCCGGCACCGTGGAGTATGGTGTGGTGCCGGTAGAGAACTCGACCGAGGGCGCGGTGTCGCGCACGCTCGACCTGTTCCTGCAGACGTCGCTGAAGATCAGCGGCGAGATTGCCCTGAAGGTCCACCACAACCTGATGGCGGCATCGCCGGACATGAAGGGCGTGACCGTGGTGCGCGCGCATGCCCAGGCGCTGGCGCAGTGCCAGCACTGGCTGTCGGCCAACTATCCGCATCTGGAGCGCCAGGCCGTTTCCAGCAATGCCGAGGCCGCGCGCATGGCCAGCGAGGATCCCACCGTGGCTGCGATTGCCGGTGAAACCGCAGCCAATCGCTACCATCTGCACATGGTGCGCACGCATATCCAGGACGATCCGCACAACCGTACCCGCTTTGCCGTGATCGGCCGCTACGAGACCGAGCCATCGGGCAGCGATCAGACGTCGATGATCCTGTCGGTGCCGAACAAGGCCGGTGCCGTGTACCAGTTGCTGGCGCCCCTGGCGGAGAATGGCGTGTCGATGTGCCGCTTCGAATCGCGTCCCGCCCGCAGCGGTGCATGGGAGTACTACTTCTATGTCGATGTGGAAGGCCACCAGCACGACCCCTCGGTGGCGCGCGCGATCAACACGTTGCGTGCGAATGCCGCATACCTGAAAGTGCTCGGGTCCTACCCGTCGAGCAAGTAAACGCAGCGAGGAGACAGCATGGCAGAGCAGGGGAGCGCGGCGGCGCAGGGCGTGGCCGATTACTTTGGCCCGACCTATGTTCGCAAGATTTCGCCGTATATCGCGGGCAAGCCGATTTCGGAAGTCGCGCGTGAATTCGGGCTCGACGAGGCACGCATCGTCAAGCTGGCGTCGAACGAGAATCCGCTTGGCATGCCGGCCTCGGCCAAGGCTGCGATTGCAGCCGCGATGGAGGATCTTGGCCGCTATCCGGACAGCAACGGTTTCGAGCTCAAGGCGAGCTTGTCGCACAAGTTCGACGTGCCCGCCGAATGGCTGACGCTGGGCAACGGCAGCAATGACATCCTGGAACTGGCCGCGCATGCGCTGGTGCGCACGGGCGAATCGATCGTCTATGCCGAGTATTCGTTCGCGGTGTACGCGCTGGCCACGCAGGAAGTCGGGGCGCGCGCCATCGAGGTGAAGGCGCGCCACTACGGTCATGACCTCGATGCGATGGCTGCGGCGATTGCGCCGGATACGAAGCTGGTCTTCATCGCCAATCCGAACAATCCGACCGGTACGTTCATTGCCGCGGCCGAGATCGAGCGCTTCCTGGCCAAGGTGCCGCCGCATGTGGTGGTGGTGCTCGACGAGGCGTACAACGAATACCTCGACGCAGACCAGCAATACGAATCGATTGCGTGGGTGCGCCGGTATCCGAACCTGATGGTGTCTCGGACGTTCTCGAAGGCGTATGGGCTGGCGGGTCTGCGCGTGGGCTACGGCGTGGCCCAGCCGCCGCTGACCGACCTGCTGAACCGTGTACGCCAGCCGTTCAATGTGAACAGCCTCGCGCAAGCCGCGGCGGTGGCGGCACTGGGCGACGCGGAATTCCTGCAGCGCAGCGCCGGGCTCAACCGCACGGGCAAGGCGCAACTGGTAGCGGCGTTCGAACGCATGGGCCTCGAGTATGTGAAGTCGTCGGGCAATTTCGTCATGGTGCGAGTAGGCAATGACGATGGCGCCGGCGCGCGCGTGAACCTGGCGATGCTCAGGCAAGGTGTGATCGTGCGCCCTGTGGCGAACTACGGTTTGCCGCAGTGGCTACGCATCACGATCGGCCTGCCCGAAGAGAACGACGCGTGCATCGCGGCGCTCGAGCAGGCATTGAAGTGAATCCAGGTATTTTGAAACCGTGAGCGCTCTGCATTTTTCCCGTGTTGTGATTGTCGGTGTCGGCCTGATTGGCGGATCGCTGGCGTTGTCGCTCAAGCGTGCCGGCGTGGTCGGCACCGTGGTGGGCGTGGGCCGTTCGGCGGCATCGCTCGAGAAGGCCAAAATGCTCGGCGTGATCGACGAAGCTGCCGAGTCGCTGGCCGATGCCGCGCGCGGCGCCAGCCTGATCGTGCTGTGCGCGCCGGTCGCGCAGAATTTTGCGCTGCTGCATGCGCTGGAGCCGCATCTGGAACCGGGCACGATCGTGACCGATGCCGGTAGCACCAAGTCGGACGTGATCATGGCCGCCAAGACCGCGCTGGGCGACAAGGTCGCGCAGTTCGTGCCCGCGCATCCGATTGCCGGTCGCGAACTGCATGGCGTGGAAGCGGCGCTCAACGACCTGTATCTGGACAAGAAGGTGGTGCTGTGTCCGTTGCAGGAAAACAGCCGTGCCGATGTTGCCGCGGTGCGCGCGATGTGGGAAGCGGCGGGTGCCGATTGCCACGTCATGTCGGCGGTGCAGCACGATGCGGTGTTTGCATCGGTCAGCCATTTGCCGCACGTGTTGTCGTATGCGCTGGTGGCCCAGGTGGCCAACGCCGAGGATGCATCGCTCAAGCTGGATTTCGCCGGTGGCGGCTTCCGCGACTTCACGCGCATCGCCGCATCGTCGCCGGAAATGTGGCGCGACATCTGTATTGCCAACAAGGAAGCGCTGCTGCGTGAGATCAATACGTACGAAGCGGTACTTGGCCATCTGAAGGCGCAGATCAAGGCCGGCGATGGCGACGCGCTCGAACGCGTGTTCGCCCGCGCCAGCGCAGCACGCCTGAAATGGGGGGCGGCGCGTGCGGCTGCCCATAATGTAGAACCCTGACGTAGAACCCTGATACCACGCTGCCGCGCCTTCGCGCGCCGCGGCCATGCTGCAATGACCATGGAACATCTGACCCTCGGCCCCCTGACCCGTGCATCGGGTACGGTTCGCCTGCCCGGCTCGAAGAGCATCTCCAACCGCGTGCTGTTGCTGGCGGCGCTGGCCACTGGCGAGACGCGTGTGCGTGACCTGCTCGATTCCGACGATACCCGTGTCATGCTCGAAGCGCTCAAGGTGCTGGGCGTGGCATGGCGTCGCGAAGACGGCGATTGCGTGGTGACCGGCGTGGGCGGACAGTTTCCGAACAAGGCGGCCGATCTGTTCATGGGAAATGCCGGCACGGCGATTCGACCGTTGACCGCGGCATTGGCCCTACAGGGCGGCAGCTACCGGGTCAGCGGGGTGGCACGCATGCATGAGCGCCCGATCGGCGATCTGGTCGATGGCCTGCTGCAGGTGGGCGCCGCGATCGACTACCTTGGTACGCCGGGGTATCCGCCATTGCAGATCAACCCCGCACAGATCCGCATCGATGCGCCGATCCGCGTGCGCGGCGATGTATCGAGCCAGTTCCTGACCGCATTGCTGATGACGCTGCCGATGGCGTCGTCCCCGTCGGGCCGCATCGAGATCGAAGTGGTGGGCGAGCTGATTTCGAAACCGTATATTGAAATCACGCTGAACCTGCTGGCGCGTTTCGGCATTGCGGTGGAACGCCAGGGCTGGGAGCGGTTCATCCTGCCGGCCAATGCCCAGTACTTGTCGCCGGGCGAAATCTATGTCGAAGGCGATGCGTCGACGGCGTCTTACTTCCTGGCCGCGGGTGCCATTGGTGGCGGCCCGGTGCGCGTGGAAGGCGTGGGGCTGTCGAGCATCCAGGGCGATGTCCGCTTTGCGGACGCATTGAACCGGATGGGCGCCAATGTCATGGCGGGTGACAACTGGATCGAGGTACGCGGTACCGAGCGCGACGACGGCCGGCTGAACGGCATCGAGCTCGACTGCAACCATATTCCCGATGCCGCGATGACGCTCGCCGTGGCCGCATTGTTCGCCGAGGGCCCGACCACGCTGACGAATATTGCCAGCTGGCGCGTCAAGGAGACCGACCGGATCAGCGCCATGGCGACCGAACTGCGCAAGCTCGGTGCCGGGGTGGAAGAGGGCGCCGACTACCTGAAGGTCACGCCGCCGGCGTCGCCATCGTCATGGCAGACTCCGGCCGATGGTATTGGCACCTATGATGATCATCGGATGGCCATGTGTTTCTCGTTGGCCGCTTTTGGTCCGTTGCCGGTCCGGATCAACGATCCGGGTTGTGTGGCCAAGACCTTCCCGGAGTATTTTCAGGTGTTTGCAGGGGTAGCGCGGTAAGCGACTACTTCGCTCCAACGGCAGGTGTGAAGTGGTGCTGGGCTAAAGCCTCGCCACATCTGAGTACCCTGCCGGACTCATCAGGATGGTTGCGCAGCGTCTTTTGGGGGACCGGTCGTGCTGCGGCCGCGCAACCATGCTTCACATGATATTGATGTTCAATTGAGATCTGAAATCAATAGTTTTAAGCGATTCGATAAATAATGACAATCATCGACGTCATCACCATAGATGGTCCCACCGCGTCCGGCAAAGGCACGGTGGCCCATAAGGTGGCAGATGCCCTCGGCTTTCATCTGCTGGACAGCGGCGCGCTCTATCGGCTTGTCGCCCTGGCCAGCGAGCGTGCCAACGTGGACGTGGCGGACGTCGACACCCTTGCAAAAATCGCCCTGCGCCTCGATGTGAAGTTCGGCCCGGACCGGGTCTGGCTGGCGGGCGAAGAGGTCAGCCAGCTGATTCGCCAGGAGGCGATTGGCAACCGCGCTTCGGCGCTTGCGGTTCATCAACCGGTACGTGACGCCCTGACGGCACTTCAGCGCGGCTTTCGCAAGCTGCCGGGGCTGGTGGCAGATGGCCGCGACATGGGCACGGTGATCTTTCCCGAGGCCCCTCTCAAGGTGTTCCTGACCGCAAGTGTGGAAGCGCGCGCTCGCAGGCGCTATAAACAATTGATTGATAAGGGAATTTCTGCTAATATCGAAGCCCTTTTGCGTGACCTCGAGGCGCGCGACGCGCGGGACCGTTCCCGTGCCGCCGCGCCACTGCGTCCCGCGGAAGATGCGCAACGCCTGGATACATCGGAAATGACGGTGGATGAGGCGGTAGCGCAGGTGCTGGAGTGGTTCGCCGCCGTGCGGTGACAAACCACGATGCGCCACCCTGGAGCCTGCATCGGAAATCATGTCCGGTGCCGGTTTTTTAACCTAACCCCGCTGCGTCAGGCAGACTGAGCACGATAGTCGTGCCGGCCTACGTACTGCGGATTGCTACCTTACGTTTATGTCCGACCTGCAAACTAACGAATCCTTTGCCGCACTGTTCGAGGAATCGATCGCCCGCTCCAATATGAAGGCTGGCGAAGTGATTTCCGCTGAAGTCGTGCGCATCGACCACAATTTCGTGGTCGTCAACGCCGGCCTCAAGTCCGAGGCATTCGTGCCGGTGGAGGAGTTCCTGAACGACCAGGGCGAACTCGAAGTGCAGGCCGGCGACTATGTCTCCGTGGCCATCGACGCGCTCGAGAACGGCTATGGCGACACCATCCTCTCCCGCGACAAGGCCAAGCGCCTGGCATCGTGGCTGAACCTCGAGAAGGCGCTGGAAGACGGCGAAATCATCTCGGGTACCGTGACCGGCAAGGTCAAGGGCGGCCTGACCGTCATGGTCAACGGCATCCGTGCCTTCCTGCCGGGTTCGCTCGTCGACGTGCGTCCGATCAAGGACACCACGCCGTACGAAGGCAAGACCCTCGAATTCAAGGTCATCAAGCTCGACCGCAAGCGTAACAACGTCGTGCTGTCGCGTCGCGCCGTGGTGGAAGCCACGCTGGGCGAAGAGCGCCAGAAGCTGATGGAAACGCTGAAGGAAGGCGCGATCGTCAACGGTATCGTCAAGAACATCACCGACTACGGCGCGTTCGTGGACCTGGGTGGTATCGACGGTCTGCTGCACATCACCGACCTGGCATGGCGTCGTGTGCGTCACCCGAGCGAAGTGCTGTCGGTTGGCCAGGAAATCACTGCCAAGATCCTCAAGTTCGACCAGGAAAAGAACCGCGTCTCGCTGGGCGTGAAGCAACTGGGCGAAGATCCGTGGGTGGGCATCTCGCGCCGTTACCCGCAAGGCACCCGCCTGTTCGGCAAGGTGACCAACCTGACCGACTACGGCGCATTCGTGGAAATCGAAGCCGGTATCGAAGGTCTGGTGCACGTGTCCGAAATGGACTGGACCAACAAGAACGTGGCTCCGTCGAAGGTTGTCCAGCTGGGCGACGAAGTGGAAGTCATGGTCCTGGATATCGACGAAGACAAGCGTCGTATCAGCCTGGGCATGAAGCAGTGCAAGGCCAACCCGTGGGACGATTTCAGCCGCAACCACAAGAAGGGCGACAAGCTGGCCGGCCAGATCAAGTCGATCACCGACTTCGGCGTGTTCATCGGTCTGCCGGGCGGCATCGACGGCCTGGTGCACCTGTCGGACCTGTCGTGGCAAGAGACGGGCGAAGAAGCCGTGCGCAAGTACAAGAAGGGCGACGAAGTGGAAGCTGTCGTCCTGGGCATCGACGTCGACAAGGAACGCATCTCGCTGGGCATCAAGCAACTGTCGGGCGATCCGTTCAACAACTTCATCTCGGCCAACGACAAGGGCTCGCTCGTGAACGGCACGATCAAGGCCGTTGACGCGAAGGGCGCCGTGGTGCAGCTGGCTGACGACGTGGAAGGCTACCTGCGTGCTTCGGAAATCTCCGCAGACCGCGTGGAAGACGCCCGCAACGTGCTGAAGGAAGGCGAGCAGATCACCGCCCTGGTGGTGAACGTCGACCGCAAGTCGCGCAACATCAACCTGTCGATCAAGGCCAAGGACAGCGCAGAGCAGCAAGAAGCGATGCAGAAGTTCTCGGCTGACACCGGCACGGCTGGCACGACCAACCTTGGCGCACTGCTGAAGGCCAAGCTGGGCCAGGACAACCAGTAAAACGCGCAGCGCCCGCGAGAGAGCGAGACCGCCCATGACCAAGTCCGAGCTCGTCGAAAAACTGGCTGCCCGCTTCCCGCAGTTGCTGCTGCGGGATGCGGACATCTCGGTAAAAACGATCCTCGACGCGATGTCCGAAGCGCTGGCCGATGGCCACCGCATCGAGATCCGCGGCTTCGGCAGCTTTGGTCTGAACCGGCGGCCGCCTCGCGTGGGCCGCAACCCCAAGTCCGGCGAACGCGTGCTGGTGCCCGAGAAACGGGTGCCGCACTTCAAGGCGGGCAAGGAGTTGCGTGAACGGGTCGATCGCCCGGCCTCGCCACACAGTGGCGTCATGACCGTCAACGGTCAGGCGTCGCATGGCAAGGCCGGACAGTCGCTGGCCTCGTCGCAGCCCTCGGCCTCGGCCGGGATGCACGAGGACAACCAGTTAAACCTGGTACGTTCCTGATGCACACTCGCCATACTGGCAAGTCCATGAAAAGCGCTCCCCTCGGGAGCGCTTTTTTGTTTGGGCAGACTCCGCCCTGGCAGGGACTTGCACGCCGTGCTGCGACCATTGGTTACCGTCGCCGAGATGTCAATCCGCTACAATGCCGGGAATCCGTCGCCCGGTGTCCCGATGCGCGAACGCGTGACCGGATGCCCATTTACATCTCGATGGCACTGACCGCATGAAACTCGTCGCCTGGATCTTCCGTATTGTCCTGTTCGTCCTGTTGTTCGTGCTGGCCCTGCGCAACACTGCCGATGCCGAACTGCAGCTGTTTTTCGGCGCCGTCTGGCATGCGCCGCTGATCCTGATCCTGCTGGCCGCTTTCGGCCTGGGCATCGTGGCAGCGCTGGCAGCCGTGGCTCCGGGACTGATGCGGCAACGCATGGAGGCAGGCCGGCTGCGCCGCGCACTAGGCGAGGCGCGTGCCGCGTCGCCGGTCGACGCCGTGCCACCCGAGGCGAAACCGGGCGTCCCCTATAACGTAGTCGGTCCGAAAGTCTGACCCATGATGTTTGAAACCTGGTGGCTGCTTGCGCTGCCACTTGTCTTTGGCCTTGGCTGGATGGCTGCCCGCTTCGATCTGCGCCAGTTGATCAGCGAGCAGGGCGCACTCCCGCGCTCGTACTTCAAGGGCCTGAATTTCCTGCTCAACGAGCAGCCCGACCAGGCGATTGATGCCTTCGTCGAGGTGGCCCGGCTCGATCCCGAAACCACCGAATTGCACTTCGCGCTCGGCGCGCTGTTCCGCCGCCGTGGTGAAACCGAACGCGCGATCCGGGTGCACCAGAACCTGGCCACGCGTCCCGATCTGCCCGAGCCTGAACGTGAGCACGCGCTCTATGAACTGGGGCAGGACTTCTTGCGCGCCGGCCTGCTGGACCGCGCCGAGGAATCGCTGCGCCGACTGATGTCCGGTTCCTATGCCGCGTCCGCCAAACGCGTGTTGCTGGAACTGTATGAAGTCGAGAAGGAGTGGTCCAAGGCGATCGATGCCGCGCGCGAACTGCAGACGCTCGACCAGAAAGACTATCGCATGCAGATCGCGCAGTTCTGTTGCGAACTGGCCCAGGATGCGCTGCAGAAAAAGCGCCCGGAGGATGCGATCGAGTGGCTGCGCCGGGCCAGGGAAGAAAATCCCGCCAATATCCGCGCGCCGATCCTGCTTGGCGATGTGGCTGCCGCCGCTGGCGATCTGCCCGGTGCACTCAAGCACTGGCTTGGCATCGAGGCGCAGGACGCCAACTATCTGCCGCTGGTGGCCGATCGCATCGTGAAGGCGTACGCAACGCTGGGTGAGCAGGGCAAGGCGGTGGATTGGCTGCGTGGCTTGCTCAAGGGCAATCTGGCGGCCGAGCTGCTCGATACCGCCTATCGCACCGAACTCGAGGTCAATGGTCCGGTGGCCGCCACGGCCATGATGCGCGACCAGTTGCGCCGCCAGCCCACGCTGCTGGCGCTGGCAAGGTATTTCGAGGCCCAGGCCGCCGAGATGGAAGTCCCGCAAATCGCGGGCGCGGATGGTACCGATGGCGCTGCAAAGGCCGAGGCCGATCCGGGTGCCGCCGCGCAGGCACAGGAGACCGTCGCCATCCGCGATCTGCTGCAACTGCGAACCCGTAACCTGGCGCGCTATACCTGTCGCGAATGCGGCTTCCGCGCCCGCTTGTTCTATTGGCAGTGCCCCGGCTGCAACCGCTGGGAAACGTATGCGCCGCGCCGCTCCGAAGCGCTTGGCTAAGTCATCTCAAGCGAATCACATCATTCTGGAGCTTCCGCAATGAAAGTTACTATTATCGGCAGCGGCTATGTTGGCCTGGTGACCGGTGCCTGCCTGGCCGAACTCGGCAATTCCGTGTTCTGCCTCGATGTCGACGAAAAGAAGATCGCGCTGCTGAATGCCGGCGGCGTACCCATCTATGAGCCGGGCCTCAAGGAATTGATCGACCGCAACCGTGCGGCGGGCCGTCTCACCTTCTCCACCGATGTTGCCGCCAGCGTCGAGCATGCCGATGTGCAGTTCATCGCCGTGGGCACGCCGCCCGACGAGGACGGCTCGGCGGACCTGCAATACGTGCTGGCCGCCGCGCGCAATATCGGCCGCCATATGACCGGCTTCAAGGTCGTGGTGGACAAGTCGACCGTGCCCGTGGGTACCGGCGACCGGGTTGGCGCGGCGATCCGCGAGGAACTTGCCGCACGTGGCCTGGAAGACCTGCAGTATTCGGTGGTGTCGAATCCCGAGTTCCTCAAGGAAGGCGCGGCGGTCGAGGACTTCATGCGTCCGGACCGCATCGTGCTGGGCTGCGCTCCCGACGCCGCGGGCCGCCATGCGCAGGCCATCATGCGCCAGCTGTACTCGCCGTTCAACCGCAACCATGAGCGTACCTTCTATATGGATGTGCGCTCGGCCGAGTTCACCAAGTACGCCGCCAACTCGATGCTGGCCACGCGTATCTCGTTCATGAACGAACTGGCCAACCTGGCTGACGAAGTGGGTGCCGATATCGAACTGGTGCGCATGGGCATCGGCTCCGATCCGCGCATCGGCTACAGCTTCCTGTACGCGGGCGCCGGCTACGGCGGCTCGTGCTTCCCCAAGGATGTGCAGGCGCTGATGCGCACTGCCAGCGCCTATGGCAAGCCGATGCGCGTGCTGGAGGCGGTGGAGTCCGTCAACGACGCGCAGAAGCAGGTGCTGGGCCGCAAGGTGATCAAGCGTTTTGGCGAGGACCTGAGCGGCATGACGTTTGGCATCTGGGGGCTCGCGTTCAAGCCGAACACCGATGACATGCGTGAAGCGCCGTCGCGCGTGCTGGCACGTGAACTGGTGTCGCGCGGCGCGTCGTTGCGCGTCCATGACCCGGTGGCGATGGAAGAGGCGCGCCGCGTGCTGGATCTGGACCTGGCCGACATTCCGGGCGGCGCGGCACGCGTGCAGTTCTGCGATGCACAGATGGATGTGCTGAAAGATGCCGATGCGCTGGTGATCGTGACCGAGTGGAAGGTATTCCGCAGTCCCGATTTCGCGCAGATCCGCGCGTTGCTGAAGACGCCGGTCATCATCGACGGCCGCAACCTCTATGAACCCGATGCCATGGCGGAAGCCGGCATCGAATATCACGCGATCGGGCGTTCCACGACGACGCACTGATTCGTACCCATCCGCGTATCCAGAGCGGCCAGTCGCGCCATGCCGGCGCGGCGCTGCCGCAAAGGGAAGTTCATGAGCAAGAACACGATTCCGCAGGATCAGATCCGGCACGCGCAAGTGCTGGTGGTCGGTGACATGATGCTGGACCGCTACTGGTTTGGCGATGTCGAACGCATTTCGCCTGAAGCACCCGTGCCCGTGGTGCAGATCAAGCGCAGCGACGAACGCCTGGGCGGCGCCGCGAACGTGGCGCGCAACGCTGCCGCGTTGGGCGCCAAGGTGGGCATGCTGGGGGTGGTTGGCGACGACGAACCGGGCCGCACGCTGGAAGCGCTGCTGCATGCCAGCCACGTGCAACCTTACCTGCAGCGCGACGCCAGCCTGAACACCACAATCAAGCTGCGCGTGGTGGCGCACCAGCAACAACTGCTGCGCGTCGATTTTGAAAATGCGCCGGCCAGTGAAGTGCTGGCTTCGGTACAGGATCGATTCCAGGCGCTGGTGAACGACTACCAGGTGCTGGTGCTGTCCGACTATGGCAAGGGCGGCCTGACCCATGTGGGCCGCATGGTCGAAGCAGGGCGCGCGGCAGGCCGTGCCGTCCTGATCGATCCGAAAGGCGACGACTACTCGCGCTATCGCGGCGCCACGCTGATTACACCGAATCGTGCCGAGATGCGTGCCGTGGTCGGCGCATGGAAAACCGAGGCCGACCTGACCATCCGCGCGCAGAACCTGCGTCGCGAACTGCAGCTCGAGGCGCTGCTGCTGACGCGTTCGGAAGAGGGCATGACGCTTTATACCGAAGCGGAAGTCCTGCACGTCTCGGCCCAGGCGCGCGAAGTCTATGATGTATCGGGGGCCGGCGATACGGTGATTGCCACGCTGGCCACCATGCTCGGTGCCGGCGTGCCGCTCAAGGAAGCGGTACAGCTCGCCAACCGTGCCGGTGCCATCGTCGTCGGCAAGCTGGGTACCGCCGTTGTCACTTATCCCGAACTGTTTGGCGCTGCCTGACGCGCGCCATCGAGCCTGAATCCGCCATGACCATCATCGTGACCGGCGCTGCCGGCTTTATCGGCAGCAATATCGTCAAAGGACTGAACGAGCGCGGCGAAACCAGTATCGTCGCAGTCGACAACCTGACGCGTGCCGAGAAATTCAACAATCTCGTGGATTGCGAGATTGCCGACTACCTGGACAAGAACGAATTCGTCGAGCGCTTCAAGCGCGGCGACTTCGGCAATGTCCGCGCGGTGTTTCATGAAGGCGCCTGCTCCGACACCATGGAGACCGATGGCCGCTACATGATGGAGAACAACTACCGCTATACGCTGGCGCTGATGGAAGCCTGCCTCGAGCAGGGCACGCAGTTCCTGTATGCGTCGTCGGCCGCCACCTATGGCGCGTCGACAATGTTCCGCGAAGACCGCGAATACGAAAAGCCGCTAAACGTTTACGGCTATTCGAAGTTCCTGTTCGACCAGGTGGTGCGTCGTCGCCTGCAGTCGGCCCATTCGCAGATCGTGGGCTTCCGTTACTTCAACGTGTACGGCCCGCGTGAGTATCACAAGGGGCGCATGGCCTCGGTGGCATTCCACCACTTCAACCAGTTCCGCGCCGAAGGCACCGTGAAGCTGTTTGGCGAGTACAACGGCTACGCACCGGGCACGCAAAGCCGCGATTTCGTCTCGGTCGAGGACGTGGTCAAGGTCAACCTGTACTTCCTTGATCATCCGCACAAGTCCGGCATCTTCAACCTGGGCACGGGCCGTTCGCAGCCGTTCAACGACATTGCGGTTTCGGTGGTGAACGCGTTGCGCGAGACCGAAGACAAGGCGCCGCTGTCGCTCGATGAAATGGTCCAGGAAGGGCTGGTCGAGTACGTGAAGTTTCCCGATGCGCTGCGCGGCAAGTACCAGTGCTTCACGCAATCCGATGTTTCACGCCTGCGTGCGGCCGGTTATGACGCGCCGTTCCTGACCGTGCAGGAAGGCGTGAGCCGTTACTGCAAGTGGCTGATGGAACGTAGCTGATGGAACGCTGATCTGCGGCGTTCTCTTTGCCGTGTCGCACCTGCGCCACGGCAAGGGTCCCGCAAAAGTCCCGCGAATTCGTACAAGTCCGGGATCGCAACGCCGATCTGGCAACGCCGACACACAACCGCGCGGATGTTGTGAACTTGTGTGTCCGGCAATTTCCGAGGTCTGCTCGGACTCCTATCCTGACCGTCCCCGCTGCCATCCCGGTAGCGGTGTCAACCTGTCAAGGAAAGGAGTTTCCCCGATGCACGACATCCCGACGATCCTCAAGGCAATGCTGCCCGGCTGGCGCCGCGCCAGCATGACGCTGGCAATCGCGCTGGCCATGCTTGGCATGCATCCGGCATACGCCGAGGTCGATGTAAACCAGGCCGATGAAGCGGCGCTCAACGCGGTCAAGGGTATTGGCCCGGCCACGGCCCGGCGCATTGTCGAGGAGCGCGACAAGCATGGCGCCTTCAAGGATGCCGGCGATCTGGCGGACCGCGTGCCCGGCGTGGGCAGCAAATCCGTCGCCAACCTGCAGGAGGCCGGCCTGAGCTTCGGCAAGGCCGCACCGGCCCGCAAGGACGCCGCCAAACCGGCGCAGAAGGCTGCGGCCGCCCGCTGACGGCTTCCATCGCATCCCTTCCCTGTATCCCGCATCCCGAATCAGTGGATCGACGCTGGTATGCGTTGTGCTTGCCGCATGGCGCACCAACGGACGGCCAGTTTGCCCGGCCCGGGGTGCGGGACGGTATCATGCGCATCGCTGTTGCCGCCCGCGTTTGCAGTCGGTGTTTGCCGCATCGTGCGGC
Source organism: Cupriavidus sp. (assembly GCF_057315035.1). Lineage (NCBI taxonomy): Bacteria > Pseudomonadati > Pseudomonadota > Betaproteobacteria > Burkholderiales > Burkholderiaceae > Cupriavidus > Cupriavidus sp. The sequence continues at coordinate 18,695 of NZ_DBHKYV010000070.1, forward strand.
GCGGCAATACCATCCAATAACCAGACGTACCGCTGACAGGGAGAGAACAATATGGCGAATGGCCAGGGCAGTACCGACGACGAGGGCTTCCTGCCGAAGTGGCGGCTCAAGACCGGGGGCGTGATCGGCCCCGATGAAAGGTTGCCGGCAGGCCAGACGCTGCTGGCGGGCATCCAGCACGTGGTGGCGATGTTCGGCTCGACGGCCATTGCACCGATCCTGATGGGTTTTCATCCCAATATCGCCATCCTGTTCTCGGGCATTGGCACCTTGCTGTTTTTCCTGTGCGTGCGCGGTCGCGTGCCCAGCTACCTGGGTTCGAGCTTCGCGTTCATCGCCGTGGTGATCGCGGCCACTGGCTATGGCGGTAGCGGCCCGAACCCCAATATTCCGGTGGCATTGGGCGGCATCATCGCCGCAGGCGCGCTGTACACGGTCATTGGACTGATCGTGCAGGCGGTGGGCTATGCCTGGGTCGAGAAGCTGATGCCGCCGGTGGTGACCGGTGCCATCGTCGCGGCCATTGGCCTGAACCTGGCGCCGGTGGCCGTCAAGGCAGTCAGCGGCGCGCCGCTCGATACGTGGGTAGGCCTGTTGACCGTGCTGGCCGTGGGCCTGATCGCGGTGCGCGCACCTGGCATGCTGGGCCGCCTGCCGGTTCTGCTGGGCGGTTTGGCTGGCTATCTTGCGTACTTTGTCGCCACCAATCTGATGGGCATGGGCAAGGCCATCGATTTCTCGGCCGTGGCAACCGCCAACTGGTTTGGCATGCCCGAGTTCACCACGCCGGTCTTCCAGGCCAGTGCCATGCTGCTGATCGCGCCGGTGGCGATCGTGCTGGTGGCGGAGAACCTGGGGCACATCAAGGCGATTGGCGTGATGACGGGCCGCAATCTCGACCCGTATATCGGCCGTGCATTCATTGGCGATGGCGTGGCTACCATGCTGTCCGCATCGGGCGGTGGCACGGGCGTGACCACCTATGCCGAGAACATGGGCGTGATGGCGGTCACCCGGATCTATTCGACGCTGATCTTCGTGGTGGCTGCCGCGGTGGCGATCCTGCTCGGGTTCTCGCCGAAGTTCGGTGCACTGATCCTGACGATCCCGGGTCCGGTGATCGGCGGGCTGACGATCGTCGTGTTTGGCCTGATCTCGGCCACGGCGGGCCGCATCTGGGTGCAGAACCATGTGGACTTTTCAAGCTCGCGCAACCTGATCACGGTGGGTGCCACGCTGACCGTGGCCGCCGGCGACCTGACGCTGAAGCTTGGCGGCATGACGCTGGGCGGTATCGGTACCGCCACGTTCGGCGCAATCCTGCTGTACCACCTGCTGGGCAAGGGCCGCGTCGAGGAACAGGGCCTGACGCACTGATCCGGGGCGCAAGGCTGTCCGGGCGAAATGGCCCGGCCGCCGGTGCGGGTAAGGTTGGTGCATTACAATGGCCAACGAAAACCGACCGACCCCGCACCATGGCCTATAAAACGATTGAAGACACCATCGGCAATACGCCGCTGGTCAGACTGCAGCGCATTCCCGGTGATGCCATCGAAGCGCGCGGCAACGTGATCCTCGGCAAGCTCGAGGGTAACAACCCGGCGGGTTCGGTCAAGGACCGGCCTGCGCTGTCGATGATCCGCCGCGCGGAAGAGCGTGGCCGCATCAAGCCCGGCGATACGCTGATCGAAGCGACGTCGGGCAATACCGGCATTGCGCTGGCCATGACGGCTGCCATTCGCGGCTATCGCATGGTGCTGATCATGCCCGAGGACCTGAGTCTCGAACGCCGCCAGAGCATGGCGGCCTATGGGGCCGAGATCATCCTCACGCCGGTCAAGGGCGGCATGGAATATGCGCGAGACCTGGCGGATGCAATGGAGCGCGAAGGCAAGGGCGTGATCCTTGACCAGTTCGCCAACCCGGACAATCCGCTGGCGCACTACGAAACCACGGGTCCCGAGCTCTGGCGCGATACCGAAGGCCGCATTACCCACTTTGTCTCGGCAATGGGTACCACGGGCACCATCACGGGCGTGTCGCGCTACCTGAAGGAAATGAATCCGGCGATCCAGATCGTCGGCGCGCAACCGGCCGAAGGTTCGCGTATTCCCGGTATCCGCAAGTGGCCGGAAGCGTACCTGCCGAAGATCTACGACCCGAAGTTCATCGATCGCCAGGAACTGGTGTCGCAAGCCGATGCCGAGCATATGGCCCGCCGCATGGCGCGCGAGGAAGGTATCTTCTGCGGTATCTCGGCGGCTGGCGCACTGTGCGTGGCGCTGAAGATTGCCGAGGAAGTCGAGAACGCCACGATCGTATTCGTGGTGTGCGATCGCGGTGACCGGTACCTGTCGACGGGGGTGTTTCCGGCTTGATTGTTGTTTTTCTCCCCTCTCCCGCGAAGTGGGAGAGGGGCGGGGGAGAGGGTGTGAGGTTCAAATTGCGACTTGTCTCAGCTTGAACCGCTGGCCCTCTCCCCCAACCCCTCTCCCGCGCGCGGGAGAGGTTAGCAAGTCCAAAACAACCAAAAAACCTACCCCATCGCGGCCTTCACGGCCTCACCCAGCTGGTACACCGCAAGCGCATAGAAGAAGCTGCGGTTGTAGCGCGTGAGCACGTAGAAATTGCGCAGGCCTACCATGTATTCGGTCGGCTGGTCGGGCGTGGGCAAGTCCACGATCAGTACGCCGGTTTCACCTTCGCGCTGCACGTTGATGGGTTCATCGACGCGCAGTCCGGCACGGGTGAGCTGGTTCAGCGTGCGCGTGGGCCACGGTTCGCCATCGGCGGCCGCTGCCGCCACGCCGAGGCTGCCGGTGTCTCCGGCAATGCGCCAGACCACGGGCCGGTTCTGTTCCCAGCCATGCAGTTGCAGGAAGCGTCCGACGCTGCCGATCGCGTCGGTGGCGCTGCCGCGCAGGTCGACGTGTCCATCGCCGTCGTAGTCGAGCGCGTACTCGCGCAGGCTCGTGGGCATGAACTGCGGAATGCCAACCGCGCCAGCAAACGAACCGAGCACCGAGAAGACATCGGTTTTTGTCTCACGGCACCACAGCAGGTAGTCGGCCAGCTGGTTGCGGAACAGCTTGATGCGTGCGTCGCGATTGGGCGTGTCGGGATAGTCGAACGCGAGCGTCGACAGCGAGTCGATCACGCGGAAGGTGCCCATGTCGCGGCCGTAGATCGTCTCCACGCCGATGATGCCGACGATGACGGAGGCCGGCACGCCAAACTCGGCTTCTGCACGGCGCAGCGTCTCGCGGTTCTGTTGCCAGAAGCGTACGCCGGCGTTGATCCGGATCGGTTCGATAAAGCGTGAACGGTACGCGCGCCAGCTTTTCTTGCCTGGCGTGGAGGGTGGCATGATCAGCCGCACCACGGTGGCGGAATACACGGCCTGATTGAAATACGATTCCAGCTCCGCGCGGGCAAAGCCGTTGCGGGCCACCATGTCGTCGATGAATGCGCGCGCTTGCGGATGATTCTGATAGCGGCCCGGTTCGATTTCCTCTTCGCGGACACTCACGCGGCGCTTGCCGGCGGCGAAAAGCTGGGGTGAGACGCCGCACAGGCCCAATGCGGCAGCGGTGAGTGCGGCGCCTATCAGCGGGCGGCGCAGGGAGCGCTGTTGGTCGGTCATGTTGTCCTTTGCAAGTCGCACCGAGTATAGCGGATGCGATTTATGCAACGCCCCGTTCCAGGGCATTTGGTTACGAAGTTTCCGGGGCCGCCGGCGCGGCGGCAGATCTGCCATGTCCTGTGCTAACGTAACGTCTGGAGACAAACTTGACCCGCAATCAAAAATGCCAACGGGCTACTACACGCATCCGTCGTTCCTGTTGCACGAGATGGGACATTTCCATCCCGAATGCCCGGAACGCCTGCAGGCCATCGAGGACCACCTGATATCGCACGGGATGGACGGCCTGCTCGACCGGCGCGATGCCCCGGCCGCTTCCGAGGAACAGATCGAGCGCGTGCACCGGCCCGACTACGTGGCCAGCCTGACCGCCAACAGCCCGTCGGCAGGCTACTTCCCAATCGACCCCGATACCTCGATGAACCGCCACACGCTTGCCGCCGCCACGCATGCGGCCGGCGCGGCCGTGGCGGCCACCGATGCGGTCATTGCCGGCGAAATCGAGAACGCGTTCTGCTGCGTACGACCGCCTGGCCATCACGCCGAACCCGACCATGCGATGGGTTTCTGCTTCTTCAACAACGTGGCCATTGCCGCGCGCCATGCGCTGGACGCGCACGGGCTGCAACGCGTGGCGGTGGTCGATTTCGACGTGCACCACGGCAACGGCACCGAGGCTGCCTTCCGCGACGATCCGCGGGTCATGATGTGCAGCTTCTTCCAGCATCCGTTCTATCCGTACAGCGGCACCGAGCATCTGGCGCCGAACATGTCGAACATTCCGCTGCCCGCGTACACCAATGGCATGGCGGTGCGCGAGGTGGTGGAGACCATCTGGCTGCCGCGCCTGAACGAGTTCAAGCCCGAGATGCTCTTCATCTCGGCCGGCTTCGATGCGCACCGCGAGGACGACCTTGGCCAGATGGGACTGGTCGAGCAGGACTACACGTGGATTACCGAGCAACTGGTGCAGTTGGCGCGCACCCATGCCAAGGGCCGCATCGTCAGTTGCCTGGAAGGCGGCTATAACCTCAGCGCACTGGCACGCAGCGTGTTTGCCCATCTGAAGGTGCTGATGGAGGCTTGAATATGCCCTTAAGATCGCTTTTACATGCTCTTTATGCCGTCAAGGCATAAAGAGATCGAAAAAATCTCGTTTGAGGTATGAAGCGGATCGCATAAAATGCGGGCTTCATAAATATAAGTGCGGCAACAACGCAGGAGACCCCGCGCTGTTGCCGTTTTCTTTTCTCGTTCATGATTGAACTGCAAGCTCTCTCGCAGCGGTTTCCCGGTGGGTCCGGGGAAGTGCACGCGCTGCGTGACGTCAGCCTCTCGATCGCCGCGGGCGAAATCTTCGGCATCATCGGTCGCAGCGGCGCCGGCAAGAGCACGCTGGTGCGTGCCATCAACCTGCTGAACCGGCCCAGCAGCGGCCGGGTGATCGTCGACGGCCAGGACCTGACCGCACTCGATAACGGCGCGCTGCGTGCGGCGCGCCGCGAGATCGGCATGATCTTCCAGCACTTCAACCTGCTGTCGTCGCGCACCGTCTACGACAACGTGGCGCTGCCGCTGGAACTGGCCGGCAAGTCGAAGCAGGAAATTGCCTCGACGGTCGAACCGCTGCTCGAACTCGTAGGCCTGTCGCAACTGCGTGACCGCCATCCCTCGCAAATCAGCGGCGGGCAGAAGCAGCGTGTGGGCATTGCGCGTGCGCTGGCCAGCAAGCCCAAGGTGCTGCTGTCCGATGAAGCCACCTCGGCGCTGGACCCCGAGACCACGCGCTCGATCCTGGAACTGCTCAAGCAGATCAACAAGGAACTGGGCCTGACCATCGTGATGATCACGCACCAGATGGAAGTCATCAAGCAGGTGTGCGATCGCGTGGCCGTGCTCGAAGCGGGCCAGGTGGTCGAGACCGGCCGAGTGATCGACGTGTTCCTGCGCCCGCGGCACGAAGTCACGCGCGCGATGATCGGCGACGTGATTGCCCAGGAGTTGCCGGCCAGCGTGCTCAAGCGCGTGGAAAGCCGTCTTGGCAATGGTCGCGATCACGTCTACCGGCTGGCCTTTACCGGTGAAAACGTCGACCAGCCGGTGCTGGCGCAGGCGATTCGCCAGCATGGCCTGGACTTCAACATCCTGCATGGCCATATCGACGAGATCCAGGGGCAGGCATTCGGCTCGCTGGCGATCATGGCCACGGGCAATCCGGAAGATGTACGCGCAGCCATGGATTATCTGCAGGCGCAAGGCGTAGTAGTGGAGGAGATCGAACATGTGGTCTGAAATGTCTGATCTGTTCCTGTCCTCGTTCTACGAGACGCTGCTGATGGTATGCATCTCCGGCGTGGTGGGCGCGCTGCTCGGCGTGCCGCTCGGCGTGCTGCTGCACCTGACCAATCGCGGTGGCGTGCTGTCGCATCCGTTGTTCAACCGCACGATTGGCGTGGTCGTGAACGCGGTACGGTCGATCCCGTTCATCATCCTGCTGGTGGTGGTGATTCCGTTCACGCGCTTTATCGTCGGCTCGTCGATCGGTACCACGGCCGCCATCGTGCCGCTGACGATCGCCGCCATTCCGTTTGTCGCGCGCCTCGTGGAGGCCGCGCTGCGCGAGGTGGACAAGGGGCTGGTGGAAGCCGCGCAATCGATGGGCGCCACCACGCGCCAGATCGTGTGGAAGGTGCTGCTGCCCGAAGCCATGCCAGGCATCGTGGCTGGCCTGACCATTACATTCGTGAGCCTGGTCGGTTATTCGGCCATGGCCGGCGCCATCGGCGGCGGCGGGCTCGGCGACCTTGGTATCCGCTATGGCTACCAGCGCTATATCACCGAGATCATGGTCGCCGTGGTGCTGATCCTGATCGTGTTCGTGCAAGCCGTGCAGAGCTTTGGCGACTGGCTGGTCCGTCGCATCAGCCATCGTTGAGCAGTCTTTTCCAGGGAAACAAAGGGGTATTCGCAATGCAACGTCGTAGTGTGATCAAGAGCGCCATCGTCGCGCTGGGTGTGGTGGTGTCGGCCGGCGCGTTCGCGCAGGAAAAGCCGATCAAGATCGGTGTCACGGGTGGCCCGCACGCGCAGATCATGGAGCAGGTGAAGAAGGTAGCGGCCAAGGATGGCCTGAACATCCAGGTGGTGGAGTTCAGCGACTACATCCAGCCCAATGCCGCGCTGGCCGCCGGCGATCTCGACGCCAACAGCTACCAGCACCTGCCGTACCTCGAAGCGCAGATCAAGGACCGCGGCTACAAGTTCACGCATATCGCCTTCACGGTGACGTTCCCGATGGGCGTCTACTCGAAGAAGATCAAGTCGCTGGACCAGATCAAGCAGGGCGCACGCGTTGGCGTGCCCAACGATCCCACCAACGGTGGACGTGGCCTGTTGCTGCTGCAGTCGAAGGGCCTGATCAAGCTGCGTGCGGACGCCGGCCTGAAGGCCACGCCGCTCGATATCGTCGAGAACCCCAAGAAGATCAAGATCGTGGAACTCGATGCCGCGCAGCTGCCGCGTTCGCTCGATGACCTCGATGCGGCCGCCATCAACGGCAACTACGCCGAATCGGCTGGCCTGTCGCCCACGCGTGATGCCATCGCCATGGAAGGCCCGAAGGGTCCGTACGCCAACCTGATCGCGATTCGTGAAGCCGACAAGAACAAGCCATGGGTGGCCAAGCTCGTGAAGGCCTACCATTCGCCGGAAATCAAGCAGTACGTGCAGGCCACCTTCAAGGAATCCGTCATTACCGCCTGGTAATTTTTGGAGGTTTTCATCCAGACCCTGTGCGCGCAGGGCATCCTGCGGCACAATCGGCGAGGATTTTTCGAATTGCCGGCTATGCCCGGCAATTCTTTGTCTATAAAATAGTACGATCGTTCGAAAAACAGAAACGTCGCCACCCCGGTGGTTATAATGGCGAGCGATTTAAAACTTTGGACTATCCAGCAATCAGTGGAGTGAGCGCATGAAAGTACTCGTCGCAGTCAAGCGGGTGGTGGACTACAACGTCAAGGTCCGCGTGAAGTCGGATGGCACGGGCGTCGACCTGGCCAACGTGAAGATGAGCATGAACCCGTTCGACGAAATTGCCGTCGAAGAGGCCGTGCGTCTGAAGGAAGCTGGCGTGGTCACCGAGGTGATCGCCGTGTCGTGCGGCGTGGCCCAGTGCCAGGAAACGCTGCGTACCGCGATGGCCATCGGCGCCGATCGCGGCATCC
>NZ_DBHKYV010000071.1:0-22225 GCF_057315035.1 Cupriavidus sp.
TCTGGGCGATGCCGCGGCCCATGGCGCCGGTGCCAACGATGCCAAGTGTCTGGATGGAGGTGGTGAAGGTAGCTTGCGAGGTCATGCTGTCTGGTTCTTGAAATGTCGGAGTACAGGGCAACGCAGCCGCGAGTTTTCGCTCGCGGCTGCGTCGGTGGTCGGAAGGGGCTTTGCGCCAGGTTGCCCGCGTTACTGCAGCGTCAGCACATACTTACCCACAGCTTGTCCGGATGCGAGTTGCGCCAACGCTTCGCCAGCACGCGCGAGAGGCAGGCTGGCGGCGATCCTTGGCCGGAGCGCACCTTGCTCATAGAGCTGGAAGAGTTGCCGCTGCACGGCCAGGACTTTATCCGGTTGGCGGTCGCGATAGTCGCTCCATTGCAGTCCGCTGACGCTGATGTTCTTCACCAGCAGGTAGTTGGCCTTGATCTCGGGAATGCGTCCAGCCGCGAAGCCAATGACCACAGCTCGGCCACACCACGCCATCGCGCGCAGTGCGGCATCGAAGACATCGCCTCCCAGTGTGTCGAGCAAGACGTCCGCACCATGATTGTCCGTGGCATTGCGCACCTGTTCTCGCAGCGATTCGCGCAGGTCCGGCACGGCGAGGTCGATGATGGCATCGGCGCCCAGGTCGCTGGCAGTGGTGGTTTGACTGTTCCCCCCGATGCCCGCCAATGCGACGCCACCCAGTCCCTTGACGATCTGGATCGCTGCGGAACCGACGCCGCCGGCCGCGCCGGTGACCAGCACGGTTTCGCCGGGGCGGAATCCGCCCCGCTCCATGAGGGCGAAGTAGGCAGTCTGGTAGACAAGACCCATGGCGGCGGCATCCTCGAACGGCATGGCATCCGGGATCTTGAAGCAGGCGGAGGCATTGGCACTGGCCAACTCGGCGAAGGCGCCATACTCGAGTTGCGCCACGACCCGATCTCCGGGCGTGAGGTGTGTCACATTAGCCCCGACCGCGCGGACAATGCCCGCCGCATCCTTGCCCGGCGCGAACGGACGTTGTGGCAGCATCTGGTACTTGCCTTGCACGACCAGGACGTCCGGATAGTTGACCGCAGCGGCATGGACCTCGATGAGCACATCTTGATCCCCGACCTGCGGTGCTGGCAGATCATCGACTGCGACGGAGGCGGGACTGCCATATTCCCTGATGACAATAGCTTTCATGGTGGCTTTCATGGTGCCGCCCTCAATGATCGAGCATGGCGTTGTGGGCGCCAAGCGCGGGTGCCTGGCGGGTGTCGTCTGTGCCGCGGAAGGCCGCATCGATCGGAACGGGCAAGGCCGGCATGGTGGCGCCTGCTGCGGTCGCCACGTGTTGTCCAAATAGGCCGCGTTTCCGGAAATGCGGATCGTGCCGCGCCTCTTCCAGGCTGACGACCCGGCTCGTGCAGACATCCTGCCCCGCGAAACGGTCTTCCCAATATGCCGCCGGGTGCTGCGCGATGGCGGCCGCGACGGCGTCGATGGCGTCGCTGGGTGCCAGTGCCGTCAAAGCGTCCGCGTCGAGACCCACCAGCCGGACAAAGTTATCCCAGAACTTGTCTTCCAGCGGCGCCGCAGCCAGGAAGGCGCCGTCCGCAGTACGGTAGATCTGGTAGCGCGGCGTCCCGCCTGTCACCAGTTCCGACGCGGTACCCGGCCAGGCACCGAGAGCGCCATTGCCGAGCCCCCAGTACTGGAACGTGAACAGGTTGTCCGCCATCGCGATATCGAGATGGACACCGGACCCGGTCTGGTCGCGCTGACGCAGCGCCAGCAGGATGTTGATCATCGCAGGGTAGGTGCCACCAGCGATGTCGGCTATCAGGGCAGGGGGTAGCACCGGCGCGCCATCCTTGCCCGCCGTCAGCGAAAGCGTGCCGGATGCCGCGACGTAGTTCAGGTCATGCGCGGCCTCGTTGGCGCGGGGGCCATGTTGCCCAAATCCCGTGATCGAACAATAGACGAGGCGGGGATTGATCTCGGCCAAGGCGGCAAAGCCCAGCCCGAGGCGCTCCATGACGCCGGGCCGGAACTGCTCGATAAGCACATCGGCTTCGCGGATCAGGGGAGTCAGGCGCGTCAGCGTGTCCGGCGACTTCAGGTCGATGGATACCGATTGCTTGCCCCGATTGAGCAGGACGAAGTTTGCGCTGTCGGCATCGACCTTCGGTTCGTACGACCGCATCTCGTCACCACGGCCCGGACGCTCGAACTTGATGACTTCGGCGCCCGCTTCCGCGAGCAGCAGGGAGCAAAGCGGGCCAGGCAGGAGAGTGCTGAAATCAAGCACTTTTATGCCGGCGAGCGGTTGGGTCATGACGTCTTCCTCGGTGCGGCGCCGGCGCGCTCGGCAGCCACGCGGGCGCGCCGCGCGGGGGCGTACGGTTCTTGCCCCAGCGCTTCGTGCAGCGCTTCGGTTACGCGAAAATGATGTGCCAGCCCTGTACGTTCGAGCAGCGAGATCGGGCCTTCCGGATAACCGAGCCCGAGGCATAGCGTCTTGTCGAGATCGTCGGCGCTGGCCAGCTTCTCGTCGAGGCGGCGCAGGGCCGCATTGAAATAGGGGCGGATCAGCCGATCAACGATGCGGCCGGGAAAGTCGTTGCAGATCGCCACAACGAGTCCCGCGGCTTCAAAAGCCGCCTTTGCGGCAGCGATTGCGGCGGGCTGCGTGTTGGGCTGCCTGACCAGTTCCACGAGCGGACTCGGATCGGCATCACCCAACCGAAAACGGGCGAACCCGACCACGTTCGAGCCTTCCTGGCCACGACACTCGCCGGTATGGGTTCCAAGACATTCGGTACCCAGTTCGATCGCCACGAAGACACGCTGTGAGTGACCTTCCGCTGCAGCGTACGACAGGCCGGCGTCAGACCCCAGGTAGACGATACCTTCGGCGTCCCGCGATGCCTGCTCGAGAAAGGGGTGCGACGTGGGGAACGAGCGGCTCTCGCCGGTTTTCACTATTTCATAGCGCATGTCAGGCTCCGAACATCTTGGTGTTGCCATAGGTGTGAAAGCCACGCCCGGTCTTCTTGCCCAGGTGATTGGCCGCGATCATGCGGCGCACGAGCGGCGGGCAGGCGGCGCGAGGTTCGTGCGTGAGACCGTGCATGGCTTCGCACAGCAGCTTCTGGGTATCCATGCCAACGAGGTCAAGCAACTCCAGTGGACCCATCGGATAGCCAAGTGCCGTCTTGATTGCGAGGTCTATGTCGGCAGGCTCGGCGACGCCTTGCTCGACCAGACGGATCGCGTCGTTGTTGAACGGAATCAGGAAGTAGTTGAGGATGAACCCCGGCGTATCCTGGGTGGTCACTGGCCTCTGTCCCATGGCTTCGGCGAATGCCCAGGCCTTCTGGAACGTATCCTCGGACGTGGCAAGACCGGGTGACATTTCGATCAGCTTCATGAGCTGAGCAGGCAGGCAGAAGTGCATGCCGACAAATCGATCCGGACGTCCCGAGCCGCCGGCAATCTCGGTAATCGAGATGGTCGAGGTGTTCGACGCAAAGATGGTGCTCTCGGGACAAACTTCATGGAGCTGGCTGAACAACTGGTGCTTGACGCCAAGATCCTCGAAGATCGCTTCGATGACGAGGTCGCAGCGGGCGAGATCCGCCAGTTGGGTTGTGCCTTCCCAACGGGCCAACGCTTCGGCGGCGGCGCCAGCCGGCAGCTTGCCGCGCTCTTCGGACTTCTTTAGAAAGGCCTCGGTCTGGCCGCGAGCACGGTCCAGCGCATCCTGCCGCGTATCGAACACGATGGTGCGAAAGCCCGCCCGAGCGGCCACGATCGCGATGCCGGCACCCATGGTGCCAGCGCCGGCGATGCCGACGGTTTGTATGGTCGTCACGGTTGTCTCCTATTTTTTCAGAAAGCTGCGGCCGATCAGTTGTCGATGGACCTGGTTGGTGCCTTCCCAGATCTGGGTGATCTTGGCATCGCGCATCAGGCGCTCGACACGGTAGTCATTGCAATAGCCATAGCCGCCGAACAGTTGCACGGCATCGGTGGTGATGCGCATGGCGGCATCGGTGGCACGTTGCTTGAGCATCGAGGCCTCGATACCAAAGTCCTGGTCCCCGGCATCGACCATCTCGCCGACACGCCATAGCCACGATTCGCAAAGCACCAGCTCCGTCGCCAGGTCAGCCAGCATGAACTGGATACCCTGGAACTCCAGGATTCGTTTGCCCGATTGCCGACGTTCGTTGATGTAATCCACCGCGTCCTCGAACGCCGCGCGTGCGATACCCAGCGCATGCGCGGCCACACTGGGGCGGGAGCGGTTCAGAGAGCCAAACAGGATCTGCAGGCCTTCTCCGGGATTGCCGATGAGATTGGCACGCGGCACACGGCACCCGTCGAATGCGAGACTTGCGGTGCTTGACGCGCGGGTGCCCATCTTGTGCTCGGTGCCCATTACGCGCAGACCTTCCGTGCCCTTTTCCAGGATCAGAACGGAGATGGCGCCTTTGGGGTCCGGAATGTCCGACCACTTGCCGAACACCAGATAAAGGTCCGCTACGTCGCCATTGGTGATGAAAGTCTTGCCGCCCTGGATGACAATGTCGTCGCCATCAGGGGTAAAGCTGGTGCGCATCCCCGTGGCATCTGAACCAGCGGACGGTTCCGTGATGGCCAGCGAGGCCAGGCCGCCTTCCGCGATGCGTGGCAATAGTCGGCTCTTCTGCTCCTCGCTGCCGTATTCGATCAGCGGCTTGATGGCGTGGTAGTTCGTGGCCCAGACGATACCGGTAGAGGCGCATGCCTTCGAGATCTCGCGTACGCAAGCGAGGTAGCTCAGGAAGGAAAGTTGAGCGCCGCCATACTGGTCTGGCACGAACATCGCGTTCAGCCCCAGTTCGTTGATAGCGCGCACGTTCTCCCATGGGAACGCGCCGCTGCGGTCATAGTCGGCCGCGCGTGGCGCAATCTGGGTCCTGCAGACTTCCTTGACGCTGTCGAGCAGCATGCGTTCCTCGGACGACAGCGGCAGCCTTGCGTCCATTCGGTCCAGCATATTCATGTCTTCCTCCGTATATGGGGCTCAGAGTGGGCGTCAGAGCGCCATGCCCTGGCCGCCATCGACATAGAGCGTGTCGCCTGTCAGGAAACGGCCGGGGAGCTGGAACAGCATGGCGACGAGGCGGCCGATATCCTCGGATTTGCCCGGCCCGCCAGCAGGAATCCGCTTCTTCAGGAACGCTTGGAGGGCACCCTCGTTCAACTCGTCGCGGTTGAGATCGGTTTCGATATAGCCCGGTGCAATGTTGACCACCTGGATGCCATCGCGCGCCCATTCGACCGCCAGGCAACGCGAGATGGCGCCGACCGCCGCCTTCGAGGCGCAGTAGGCGGCATTGCCGCGTACCCCCAACTTGTCGTAGAACGAGCCAATGTTGACGATCAGCGCCGCACCGGCTTCCCGAAGCAGCGGGTAGGCAACCTGGCTTGCGAGCAGTACCGACGATGCGTTGGTCTGCATCACTCGCTCAAAGTCGGCGATCGGGAAGGTGGCGGATGGCCCTTGCAGGTGAATGCCTGCGTTGTTCACCAGGCCGACGACAGGTTGGCCGAACAAGTTCGGTGCTGCCTCGAAAGCGGCAACCAGGGAGGCGGAATCGGTGATGTCGCAACGTAGCGCGGCAAGGCGTTTGTACTCGCCATCGTCGAGCGTGCCGGCATCGGGCAGTTCGCCAGAGCGGGACAGGCAAGCCACGTGCAGCCCGGCGCGTGCAAGTTCGCGCGAAATGGAGGCGCCGATGCCCCGGCTGGCGCCGGTCACGATCACCGTGCCGTGTTGATGTTCAGGCATCCTTGAACTCCGGCGTACGTTTGTCGAGGAAAGCACGCATGCCCTCGGCGGCGTCTGCCGTCTGGTACGCAAGCGTGGACAGGTCGGCTTCGATCTCCAGGCCAGCATTGAGCGTGGTAGCCATCCCACGCACGACCGCATCACGTGCAAATTGCGAAGCACAGCGGCTGTAGCCAATGAATTCCGAGAGGAACGTCTTGCCGAGTTCGACGGGGTCGCCATCGGCAACGACGCGGTTGACGAGCCCCCATCGTTCAGCCTCGATGGCCTCGACGGTGCGTCCGGACATCACCATCTCCAGTGCGCGCGCCTCTCCGATCAGGCGCGGCAGGCGCTGGGTGCCGCCGTAGCCCGGTATCAACCCAAGCTTGATCTCGGGTAGGCCCATGCGGCCGTGCACCGTTGCAATGCGGAAGGTGCAGGCCATCGCGAGTTCCAGGCCCCCGCCAAAGGCGTAGCCGTGGATCACGGCCACCGAAGGGATCGGCAAACTTGCCAGCTTGTCGAACGTGCGCTGGCCCAACTGGGCCCCCTGCCGTTGCGCCATCAGGCTGCGATCCATCAGTTCGGTGATGTCTGCCCCGGCGCAGAACGACTTCGGACCGGCTCCCGTCACGATCAGTGCGCGGGCGCCCGACGCTGCCACCTGGTCGAGCGTGTAGGACAGGGCCTCGATCATGGTGAACTGCAGCGCATTGCGGGCTTCGGGCCGGTTTAGCGTGAGGATGGCATACGGGCCGTCAAACTTGATATCGATCGACATGGTCAGGCTCCTGCCGCGGCGGGCGACTTGTAGCGGACACCGGTCGGCTTCAGTTCGCCGCGCAAGGTCATTTCGACAAGGTCGCGCTTCAGGATCTTGCCGCTGGCCGTCAACGGGAATTGGTCGAGGCTGATGAAGAACTCGGGCATGTCGTATTTCGACAGTCCGCAACTGGCCAGGTGTGCCAGCATGTCGTCGGGCGGGAGCGATTGGTCTGCGCGGACCACTACGGCCAGGCAGACTTTCTCGCCGAGTCGCTCATCCTGTACAGGATAGGCTGCGGCCCGCTCCACGAGCGGATGACGCAGGGCCAGTTCCTCGATGCGCGCGGGATGGATGTTGTGCCCACCTCGGATGATGAGGTCCTTCTTGCGCCCGACGATCACGATGCAGCCGTTTTCGTCAACGATGCCCAGATCACCGCTCATGAACCAGCCGTGAATATTGAACGAGGTTTCCGTTGCGACCTGATTGCTGAAGTAGCCCAGCATGAGCAGGCCACCGCATCCGCCAATTTCGCCGATCTCGCCGACTTCGGCCTCCACGTCCCAGTTGTCCTGCTTCCACAGCCGCACCTCGTAACCGCGGCAGGCGCGTCCGCACGTGGAGACAATGGTGTCAGGCGTATCGGTCGGAATCGTGTAGTTGTGCGACCCGTTCTCCGTCATCCCATAGACGTTCTGTGGCGTGATGCCGAGGGTCACGAACTTCTGCGCGACCTCTCGCGGAATCGCGGAGCCCGCCATGTAGAACGTGCGCACCTCGCCAAGGGTGTTCAGATTGCGGTCCCGGACCGCTTGCAGGATGTCCATGGCATGGGTAGGTACGCCCATGACATATGTGGCGCCCGTCTCGAGGATCCAGTCGATTGCCTGCTTTCCCGGCGTGAGGTTGGTCATGACCAGTTCGGCGCCCGCCACGAGTACCTGTTCGAGCGCAACCGTCGCGATGTGATGGCTCATCGGACTCAGCGTCAGCAAAACGGTACCGGCGCCATGGCCCCAATCCTCGACCAGCGCGCGGCCGTTGGCCAGCAACGTGTTGTCGCTGTGCATGACGCCTTTTGGCAAGCCCGTGGTGCCGGACGTGAACGCCAGGTAGACGATCTTGTCAGGGTTCAGGTCCGGTGTGGACAGCGCGGATGGCGGTTGCCGGTCGGGGAACGGTTGTGCGTCGGCGGGGAACGTCGTCCCGCCAGTGCCGTTGCCCGGCATCGCGTACATGGCCGAGATCGTCGGCACATCTGCCGCGCGGGCGAAGATTGAGTTGCGGTCGGCATCGGCGCCGTATCCCGGCATTCCGAACAGGGCTCTGCACTGGATACGGTTGAGCAGTGTGCAGATCTCGTCGACCGTGTAGTTCTGGTGCAGCGAGGGGCAGCACACATAGCCATTGCGCGAGCAGGCGAGGAACACAATCGTGGCCTGTACGACGTTCGGCAGCCAGATGCCAACCCGGTCGCCAGGTTTCAGCCCCTGTCGGTGAAGCGTTTCGGCCACGCTGTCCACCCAGTCGACCACCTCGCGCCATGTCAGGCGCAGGTCGGCGTCGCGCAGCGCGCACGATGTCGGTCGTTCGCGTGAGTGGCGCCTCGCCAGTGTGTACAGGGTCTCCTGCTGCCAGATGCCAGACAGGTAGTAGTCCCGCGCATTCTGCGGATTGTGAAGCGTGAGGATGTTTTGCATGATCTCTATCCGGGCATCAATGGCCGAACTTCGCGCTATCCGGCTTGCGGCGTTCGGCGAAGGCAGCGGCCAGTTCGTCGTGCTCGTCGGTTTCCAGGTAGCCGCGCAGCAGCAAGTCGTGGGCCATGCGAGACAGGCCGCTGACACCGCCATGGCGTGCGTTGAATGCGCTCTTGAGCGACGCAAGCGCGAAGGCGCCGCGCTCGGCCACTTCCAGCGCATACTCGCGCGTTGCCGCTGCGAGCTGGTCATCGGGCACGACCTTGTTGATCAGCCCCATCTCCATCGCTTCACGGGCGGTGATCTTCGGGTTGCGATACCAGATGTCCTTGGCGCGCTTCTTCCCGACCAGATCCTCGAGGTACCAGGTGCCGTAGCCTGCGTCGAAGCTACCGACCATGGGTCCAACCTGGCGGAAGATCGCCGACTCCTTTGCAATTGTCAGGTCGCATACCACCTGCAGGACGTTGCCGCCGCCCACGGCGAAGCCATTGACCGAAGCAATCACCGGCTTCTGCAACCGGTCGATGCTCTCGTACATTTCCAGCGTGGGCAGCACGCCTGCGTAAAGCGTGGTGTCCTGCATGCCGTCCTTGCGGCCACCGGTGCAAAAGAATTTGTCGCCCGCACCGGTGATGACAATGACTCGCGTGCGCGTCTCGCGACGAATCTGGTTGATGCAATCGCGGATCTCGTGACACATGGTCTCGGTGAACATGTTGCCGTCGTTCGGACGGTTCAGCGTGATCGTGCCGATCGGACCATCTTCCTTGTACAGAATCTCGGTGTATTGGGTCATCTTGTCTCCTTGTTAGACGATTTCTGAATCGATGAGGCCCGCGATGCAGGTCTCGGACATGGACAGCTCTTCCTTGAGAATGCGTTCGGTATCCTGGCCGAGTGCGGGCGGTGGGCTGCGAAGCACGTCGCTGCTACCGTCGAAGCGGATACCCAATCCGACCTGTGGAACCCGCCCCGCGGTGCCTTGTGCCGTAAAGAGAAAGCCGCTTTCGCGCAGGGGCACGTCTGCCGCCAATTCGTCGATGCCATTGATCGGGCCGGAAGGAATGCGATGCTGAGCAAACAGGGCGAGCCAGTGCTGCCGCGGCTGGGTCGCGAGAAGGTCGGCGATGGCCTGCACGATGGACGCACGGGATGCCCTGCGGCTTGCATTCGTTTCGAACCCGGGCTGATGGCCGTATTCGGGCTGTCCCACGGCTTGCCAGAAGCGATGCCAGATGGCGTCGTTTCCCAACCCCAGCGTGATAGGCGCGTCGGCGGTGTCGAAGACCTGGTAGATCGCAATCACGGAATCCGTACCGCCGGAGCGGTTAGGTGCCTCGCCCGACCCCAGGTACGGGACGATCCGTGGCGACATGAACCGCGCCATCGTTGCCACCATCGATACGTCGATACGCTTGCCGGCGCCGGTTTGCGTACGCTCGAACAGCGCAGCCAGCGTGGCCATGGCAATGTCCTGGCCGGACAGCAGGTCGGCGGCCGGCGTGCCAACTTTCTGGGGCGGACCATCGGCCTCGCCAGTCAGATGCATGACGCCGGAATAGCCTTCCGCAATCAGGTCGTAGCACGGCAGATCGGCGCGCTCGCCATCAAGGCCGAAGCCGGTAACGGTGACGTGGATCAGGCGAGGGTGAAGGGACTTGAGCGTGTCGTAGTCCAACCCAAGCTTTTGCTGAACCCGCTGACCGGTGTTGAGCACAACCACGTCGGCCTTGCGAACCAGTTCGTGCGCGACGCGCTGTCCTTCCGGACGGGTGAGGTCGATGGTCACGCTGCGCTTGTTGCGGTTCATGCTGAGAAACCACAGTGACTCGCCGTCGAGGAACGGGGGACCCCAACTGCGCGTGTCATCGCCGCCGTTGCGCTTTTCCACCTTGATGACTTCCGCGCCCAGGTCTGCCAGCAACAGGGTGCCGTACGGTCCCGCCACGGAGGTTGTGAAGTCGACCACGCGGATGCCTTTCAGGCAAGCGAGGCCGGCGCCGGCCGTTTGAAGGGGGAGTGTATTCAGAGTGTCCATGGCAGTCGAAGAATCGAGGTTGCCGGACATACTGCAAAGCGCGTGCCACCAAATTGGCATGGGATTTGCAGAGCCACCGGGACTGCGTGCGAAAGGTTGAAGCGACGCGGTTTAACGGGCCTACGCGGCTGGCGATTTCGGCGGCGTTACGTAAAACTGCATAGAATCGAACTGTCTTCCCTGTGTCCTCGTGGCGTCACGGAAAGGCAATTGTGTAGTCGCCGAAGACACTGGTATTCAAAGAACAGACCGAGACGGTGGAGACATGAAGCGTGAATCAGAGGGCATCCTCGTGCTGGATGCCGATGGGAATACCACCTTTTCCAGTGGGCTGGGGACGGATTCGATGGTTGCGAAGTCCCTCGGCCGGCTGTGGCAAAACAGGGGCCGCGTTCCGCTCAAGCGCATGTCGTACATGGCCGAACTGGAACGGCCGCTAACGGTTGCCGCCATTCCCACGCGGGACGCGGTCTGCTTTCTGATTTTTGTCTTGCAGGAAGGGGACGAACTCAGCGAGTTCGTGGCGAGCGTGGAGGCAGCACCCGATATCCTCAGGCATTTCGTGACGGACCCCTACAAGGCGATGGTGGTGGTGGATACGTCTGCGCGCATCACATACATGAGCCCGGTGCACGAGCGATTCTTCGGTCTCAAGCACGGCGAGGCCATCGGCAGGGATGTGACGTCGGTTATCGAGAATACGAAGTTGCAGGAGGTCGTGGCCACAGGCAAGGGACAGGTGGCGCAGCTGCAGGAAATGAACGGCGTAACGCGCGTGGTGTCTCGTCTGCCAATCTTCGATCGCAATAAACGGGTGGTGGCCGCCATTGGGCAGGTGATGTTCAAGGGGCCGGAGGCCATTCGTGACCTGACCGTCGAACTCGCCCAGGTCAAGCAGGAACTGGATTTCTACCGGCGCGAACTTTCCGGCATCCGCAACCGCAGCTACGGCCTGGACCAGATCGTGGGAAGCAGCGATGCTGTGCGGCGCCTGAAGGAAGACATCCTTCGGGTGGCACCCCTCGATGTGCCAGTGCTGCTGGCGGGCGAAAGCGGAACCGGGAAGGAAATGGTCGCGCATGCCATCCACATGCTCAGCCCGCGCAGCGACAAACCTCTGGTGCTGGTCAATTCGGCTGCCATGCCCGCAAACCTTGTGGAGAGCGAACTATTCGGTTACGAGCCGGGAGCGTTCACTGGCGCCGATCGCAAGGGCCGCAAGGGCAAGTTTGAAGCGGCCGATACCGGTACGCTCTTCCTCGACGAAATCGGCGATATGCCGATCGATATGCAGGTCAAGCTTCTGCGCGTGTTGCAAGACGGCAAGTTCGAGCGCATCGGCGGAGACCGGGCCAGGCATTCCGACTTCCGGTTGATCTCCGCCAGCAATCGCGATTTCAAGGCGATGATCGGCGCCTCGACCTTCCGGCTCGATCTCTTCTATCGCATTAGCGCTGTCACCCTGCGTCTGCCTGCGTTGCGCGATCGGCTCGAAGACATCCCCGAACTGGCTGATACGTTCCTGGAAGCGTTTGCGATGCGGCACGGCGCACCGAAAAAATCGGTTGCCGCATCCGCCATCCACTTTCTGCAATCGCGGGCGTGGCCCGGCAATGTCCGGCAACTGCAGCATGCGCTGGAGCGTGCCGCAATCTTCTGCGACGGACCGGTCCTGTCCATTCACGACTTCGGTACGCTGGAAGGGGCCGAGCCATCTGCGCGATCGCGAGATGGCAACACGGACGCCGACGCTTTGCCCAAGCGTCGGCAGCCGGATATTCGTGAGGTGAAGGAGCGCCTGGAATCGGACCTGATTGTCGAGGCCATGCGCCGTACGGGCGGCAACAAGAAGCGCGTTGCCGAAGAGCTCGGGATTTCACGCTCGTATCTTTACAAGCGGTTGAGCATGATCGAAGAGGAAGGGCACGCCGATATTAGCTGGCGTTGATGCTGGCTTCAGATTCTTGATACAGATCGCTCAGCTCTTCCCGCCGCGCATTTTCTCCATTGCAGCTGGCGCGCCGTACAGGAACATGTCCACCTTCTGGCGAATCACCGCATCCAGGTCGGTAGGGACTTTCAATCCATAGACCCACTTGCGCACGCCGATGTAGAAGATCGCCGCATGGAGGCTCCAGATCATCTCGATTTCGGCGTCGGTTTCAGCGGTGCTGCGCGGTGCGGGAATGCCGAACGCCTCGCGCACTTCGGCCAGGACCGGCAGGAACACCTTGGTGCGCAGCTTGCTCAGATACTTGTTGTTGATGCCTTCGTGCGTCAGGCCGGCAAAAATGAAGAGGCGGATCCATTCCTCACGGAGGATCACTGTCGAATAGTCGAGGTAGAAGGCATGGAGTCGTTCCGTCAGCGGCAGCGAGCGGTCGGCTATCTGGCGCTCCCAATCGGGGCGCCACTGGAAGACCTCGTTGTAAACGCGCTCGATCAATGCGTCCTTGCTCTCGAAGTACCGATAGAGCAAGGGTTGCGTGACCCCGATTTGCCGGGCCAGTTCGCGCGTACTACCGCCGAAACCGTTGCGCGTGAAATGCTCGATCGCCTTTTCGACGATCTGCTGCTCCCGCTCTTCAGGCAGCAGGCGGCGCGTGGACTTGGCGGCGGCGTCGTCGTCTTCGGTGGTTGTGGCGCGTGACTCCATGGCTGTCTCTCTGGTCCTGCTGTCCGGATAAGGTCCGATTCTACCAATCGCCCGATAAATGGGAACAGGGCGGTGGCCCGATTGGAGGCCGCCGCCCTGATCCGAATGCCGGAAGACGAGTTCAGCCTCCCGATCTGGCGGTGATGCCCAGTTCGCAGTCCACACGCTGGTTCTGGTAGGTATTGCGCTCCCAGGCGCCGCGTGCCGAGCGGTCGGTTACCGAGAAGGCGTAGATCCCGACAAAAGCCACCAGCATCGAGAACAGCGCCGGATACTCGTACGGGTAGATTGCCGACGCGTGCCCGAGGACCTGCACCCAGACCGTCGGGCTCAGGATCGTCAGCACCACGGCCGTGACCAGGCCCATCATGCCGCCAATGACTGCGCCGCGCGTGGTCAGGCCGCGCCAGTAGATCGACAGCAGCAGCACCGGAAAGTTGGAGCTGGCGGCGATCGAGAACGTCAGGCTGACGATGAATGCGATGGTCTGCTTTTCGAACAGGATACCGAGCAGGATCGACAGCACGCCCAGTACCAGTGTCGTCATGCGCGAGACACGCATCTCATCCTTGTCCGATGCCTTGCCCTGGCGCAGCACCGTGGCATACAGATCGTGCGAGATGGCGGATGAACCGGCCAGCGTCAGTCCGGCCACCACGGCCAGGATGGTCGAGAACGCCACCGCGCAGATAAAGCCGAGGAACACGTTACCGCCGACCGCGTGGGCCAGGTGCACCGCCACCATATTGACGCCGCCGATGACCGCGCCGGCGCTGTTGTGATACAGCGGGTCCTGAGCCACCAGCGCGATCGTGCCGAAGCCGATCACAATGATCATGGCATAGCCCATGCCAACGATGCCGGTGGCGTACAGCACGCTCTTGCGCGCGGCCTTGACGTTGCTGACCGTGAAGAACCGCATCAGGATGTGCGGCAGGCCTGCCGTGCCGAAAATCAGCGCCAGCCCGAGCGAGACTGCGGATACCGGGTCTGAGACCAGGCCGCCGGGGCGCATGATGGCCTGCTGCTTGCCATGTGCGGCAATGGCGTGGTCGAACAGGCTGTTCAGGCTGAATCCGAACCGGCTCATTACCATGAACGCCATGAACGCACAGCCGGCTAAAAGCATGACCGCCTTGATGATCTGGATCCACGTGGTGGCCAGCATGCCGCCAAAGAACACATAGACCACCATCAGCACGCCTACCAGCACCACTGCCGAGGTGTAGTTGAAGCCGAACAGCAGTTCCACGAGCTTGCCGGCGCCCACCATCTGCGACACCAGGTAGAGCAGCACGATCACGATGGAGCTGGATGCCGAGAATGCGCGGATTGGGCGTTGCCGAAGCCGGTATGACAATACATCGGCCAATGTGTAGCGCCCCAGGTTGCGCAGCGGTTCGGCAATCAGGAACAGGATGATCGGCCAGCTTGCCAGAAAGCCGATGGAGTAGATCAGCCCATCGTAGCCACTGGTGAACACCAATGCGGAGATGCCGAGCAACGAGGCGGCGGACATGTAGTCGCCGGCGATGGCCCAGCCATTCTGCATGGCAGTGATCTTGCCGCCCGCGGCATAATGGTCTGCCACGCTGTTGTTGCGCCGGGCCGCCCATCGCGTGATGCCAAGCGTTGCTACGACGAACACCAGGAACATCGCGATGGCGATGACGTTGAGCCCCTGACCGACTGGCGGCGTGGCGGCGATGGCCGGAGTGGCCACCGCCAGCGCGAGGGCTGTGGGAAGGATACGGTTCATGGCTGGGCTCCGGCGCGAACGTCCGCGATCATGCGGTCGTAGACAGTGTTGGTGCGATAGACATAGACGGCGACCATCGCGAACGTGAACGCAAACATGCCGAATCCGATCGGGATGCCCACGCTCATCGGCTGTCCGGCCACCAGTTGCAGGGCCAGGAGGTCGGGGCGAAACGCCAGGGTCAGGATAAAGCCGAAGTAGGCGGCCAGCATGATCGCGGTAAGCGACCAGGAAAAGCGTCGCCGCGACCGGTGTAGTTGCTCGAAATCGGCACGAGCGAGCATCGGGTGCGGGATAAACGGGGGATCGATATCGCCGGTGGCGAAGTGAGCACCGAACGGTGCGTCGGATGCCGCAGCCTGGGGGGCGATGTGAGGCATGACTGTCTCCTTGTATTGTTGTCGAAAGGACTTGCTCAGAAGCGGCGCGACACGGCGGTATCTCGCATGACGGCTTCCGGCGTCCGATAGCGCTCGGCCATGGCGCGGTCCTCGTCGCTTTTCAGTTGCGCTTGCATGTAGGCACCCAGGTGCCGGGCGTGCTCGACGATCGCCTGTCCCACCTGTACCCGCTCGGCGCCATAGGCGTCGAGGCCCGCTTCGATGGTGTCGGATCCTTCCAGCGCGCGGACCAGCGCCATGGCGTCGCCGGCAGCCTTCGTCACACCCATGCCGCAATGCGGACGTGCAACAAATGCGGCGTCGCCAAGCAATGCAATGCGTCCGAATGACATGCGCGAAACGGTCAGGTCGTAGATCGGCTGGAACAGCGGCTGCGTGGTCCGCGCCACGACCTCGGTGAACTGGGGTGCGAGCAGGTCGGCCGCGGCGCTTTCCATCTCTGCGATCACGTCTGGACGAATCAAGCCCGGAGGGATACCCGTGGACCAGCATTTCCCGTTGGTATCGGTCAGCAGGTTGGCGAGTTCGTCTTCGCAGGTTGCGCGATACCAGACGAAGTTGAAACGTCGCTCGCCGGGGGCCGTGCTGTTTCTATCGCCAGCGACCGGGTAACCAAGAATCTGTTCGTGGGGAGGCAGGCAGAACGCAAACTTGTCGAAGATCGCTGCGTGGGTCTCTGGCGACAGCTGGGTTTCGTCGACGAGTCCGCGCCATGCAATGTAGCCCGCATATTCGAGCTGGGCTTCGGGCAGCAGCTGTTCACGCACGCTGGACCGGAACCCGTCGGCCGCGATTACCATGTCGGCCCGATGCGTTGTGCCGTCGGCAAGCGTGACCTCGGCATGATCCGGGTGCGACGCAACGGCCGTCACGTGCGCGCCGGTACGATAGGTGCCGGAAAAAGCGTTGCCGAGTACTTCGTACATCTTGCCCCATGCCGTCAGCGTCTGCGGCAGTTCACGTTCCGATACGGCACTGCCGTCTCGTGCCAACGTGACCCGGGTATTGATCGACACGCCAATGCTGGCATTCACCTCGACGCCTGCGGCGGTCAGGGCATCGAACAACTCGGGGTGGGTGACAATGCCGGCGCCGCGTCCGGTCAGCGCCTCGGGAGTGCGCTCGAAAATCTCGACTTCCCAGCCGCTGCGCGACAGCAGGTTGGCGGAAAACAGTCCGCCTACCGAGCCGCCAATCACGATGGCCTTGCGTTGCGAAGGCTGTGCTGCGCTCATGCTGTGGCTCCTGCGTTGACTTGCGCCTGCGAGGGCAGGGTCAGGCCCGCCACTTCCTCGGCGGAATAATTGAGTTCGATGGTGACGCCCGAGGGATCCTCGATGAACACCTGGTGCAGTCCAAGGCTGGGCACCGTGCGGTCGCGCCAGGGAATGCCCTCCGCCTTCAGCGTGTCCCACATCCGCGAAACGCCTTCGGCAAGGAACGCGATGTGGTCGACCGTCCCGGTCCCGGTCTGCGGCAGGGCCTTGTCACCGAGATAGGCCGCAAGGCCGGACGGATCATTCGGGTCGACGCCAATGATGTGCACCGTGCCAAAGTCGCGCTCGTCGTCGCCCATGTACAGCCATGCGCCAGGGAAGGCGAATGGAGGGCGGTATCCGCGCCGAAATCCAAGCACGCGTTCATAGAACGCGCATGAACGTTCCACGTCGGTCGTGCGGATCGAGTAGTGGGCCAGTTTCTTGATTCCCATGGTTGCCTCCTGATGATTATCGATCGATAAGTGATCATGTGATAAATATTAGGGCGAGGGAAGGAGTTAGCCAAGCCGCGAGGGGAGGGTATTTACCCTAAGGAACGCCGACTTTCTCGATCTGATGCGATGCAGAGCGCACGCACGGGCGGGAAAAACAGTGGCGGGGGCATCGCCTGCGCTTGGGTAGCGCGTAGCAGGCCCCGCCGGTCATGCCGTTATGTTGTCAGGTCGTCATGTCCATCAATCTCCGGCCGATCAGTTCTCGGGCTTGCGCGACGATCCGGCTGATCAGCTCATCGACGCCAGGGATGTCGTCGATCAGGCCGGCCACCATGCCACAGCTCCACGCGCCGGCGTCGACTTCACCGTCGACCATGATTTTTGGGTAGACGCCTGCCACTTGTCCGTAGATGTCGGAGATCTTGAGTTCGTCGCCTTTCTCGCGTTCGATCTCCAGCAAGCGCCGCACCCCGGCGTTATCGAGCACTCTCTCGGTATTGCGCAGCGGGCGCATGACCAGGCGCGTATCCAGCTCGGTGGCGCTGACGATCGCCTGCTTGACGTTGGGATGTACGGGCGCTTCCCGGGTTGCAACAAAGCGCGTGCCCATATTGATACCGTCCGCACCCAAGGCCAGCGCGGCCACCAGGCTGCGTCCGTCCGCCATGCCTCCCGAGGCGACGAACGGAATCGACAGCGCCTGCGCGGCTTTTGGCAGCAGGATCATATTGGGGACGTCATCCTCGCCCGGATGTCCACCGCATTCAAATCCATCCACGCTTACCGCATCGCAGCCAATGTTCTGTGCTTTTACCGCGTGCCGTACCGAGGTGCATTTGTGGATGACCTTGATGCCGGCCGACTTGAGGGCGGGCATGTGGGCCTCCGGGCTGCGGCCCGCGGTCTCGACGATCCGTACGCCGCCTTCCGCGATGGCGTGAATGTACTCGGCGTAGGGCGGTGCCGAGAAGGTGGGAAGGAATGTCAGGTTGACGGCGATGGGGGAGTCCGTCATTTCCCGGCATCGCGCGATTTCCCTGGCGAGCAACTCCGGCGTACGTTGCGTCAATGCGGTGATGGTGCCGAGACCGCCGGCATTCGAAACCGCCGCGGCCAATGGGGCGAGGCCAACATAGTGCATGCCTCCCTGGATGATTGGATACCGGATGCCAAACAACTCAGTAATGCGCGTCTTCATGAAAGTCCTGCCGGGTAAGGTCAAAAAAGGATGTGGGAAGTCTGTGGATCGCTTCAGAGTGTCTTGACTCGTTCGATCTCTTCTTCGACCTCACGCAGACGGTCCTTGCCGAAGTAGATCTCACCATCGACAAAGAATGTCGGCGAGCCGAAAGCGCCGCGCTCGAATGAGTCCTGGGTGTTCTGCAGCAGCGTTTCCTTGACGGCGGGATCGCCGGTACGCGACAGCAGGCGTTGCGCGTCGATGCCGGCGTTGTTCAGCACGCGCTGGATGACTTCCGCATCATCCATCTTTTGTTCCTGCTCCCACATCGCCGAGAACACGGTGTCGACGTAGTGCTCGAAGCAGCCCTCGAGTTGGGCAGCGACTGCGCCGCGCATGATCTGCAGGGTATTGACCGGGAAGTGCGGGTTGGACCGGAAGGCCTCGAGCTGGTGCTGGCGCATAAACCGCTGGATCTCGAGGCGGCCGTACTCGGATTTGTTCTTGATGCCGGCGAAGGCTTCCGCTGGCGAGCGGTTGCCGGTCAGGCGAAACAGCCCGCCAAGCAGGATTGGCACGTACTCGACGCGCACGCCAGTACGTTGCTCGATGGCCGGAATCACCTTGTGGCAGAAGTATGAGTTCGGGCTGCCGAAGTCGAAATGGAACTGTACGATGGGTTTGCTCATTGACTTGTCTCCTGATAGGGCGGGCATGATCTGGCGGATGTCCTGGTCAACCGCTGTTCTTCTTGTAGTGAATCTGTTCCAGAATGGCTTTCTCCTTGGCCATCGCCGATTGCGCGTAGCTGCGGTACTGTTCCGGATTCATGTATAGGGGCTCCATGTCGTAGTGCGTCAGCGTTTCCCGGAAATTCGGCTGCTCCATGGCTTGCCTGAATGCTTGATGCAGTTTGGCGACGATGGTCGTCGGTGTGCCCGTGGGGGCGGCAAGGCCCCAGGGTGATGATTGCACGAGGTTGATGCCGAGTTCCTTCAGGGTTGGCACATTGGGGAAGCGCGGCATGCGCTTGTCTCCCCAGACCACAATCAACCTCATTTTTCCGCTCTCGACATACGGTACCCAGCCAGACGTCTCGGCGGCCGACTGCACATGACCGCCAAGCAATGCTTGCAAGGACTCGCTCGTGCCTTTGTAGGGGACGTGGTTCAGGCGCACGTTTGCCAGCCGCGAGAACTGCTCCATTGTCAGGTGGTTGGTTGTCAGCGCACCGGGCGAGCTGTAGGTCAGTTCACCGGGATTCTTCTTCGCGTAGGCGATGTAGTCCGCCAGTGACTTGATCGGCGACGACGCAGGCACGACGATGCCAAACACATAGCCGGACAGGCCGATGATGTAGGCCAGGTCGGCCGGGTTCCAGTTGATGTCGGTAGTGTAGGGCAAGCGGAATACGCCTTGCGGTATCACTGCCAGCGTGTAGCCGTCCGGTTTGGCCGACTGCAGCAGCTGCGCCGGTAGCACACCGGCCGCCCCCGGCTTGTTCTCGATGACGACGGGTTGGCCCAGAATCTTCGACGCATTTGCGACCAGTACCCGCATGGGGATATCGGTCGAGCCGCCTGGGGAAAAACCCAGCAAAATGCGGATGGGTCGGTCGGGGTACTTGCTGGCATCGGTCTGTGCCAGCGTCGTTGGGGCCTCGGCCGTCAGGGCAGCGCCGGCCATCGACATGGCGGTTGCCCGCAGCATTTGCCGTCGGTTCATGGTTTGTCTCCTGCTAGTGTTATGGAATGTCTTTGTGCGCTTGGGATCTATCAACAGCGCGCGCCGGCGGATATGCCGATTGCCAGCCTGCGGAGATGCGCGGCGCTGTTGCCCAAGGTCTGTTCGATGGCTGTCAGTCTTCGGAAGTAGTGGGAGATTTGCATCTCGTTGCTCATCCCCATGCCGCCGTGCAGCTGGATGGCCTGTTGCCCGACAAAGCGCGCGGAAATGCCGATCAGGGCTTTTGCGGCAGCGCAGGCATCGGCTCTTGCCGCCTCGTCGTCCATCTGGGCAACGGCGCGCCAAAGTGCCGATCGTGCCTGTTCGCAATGAACGAACATCTCGACCATCCGGTGCTGCAGCGCCTGGAAACTGCCAATCGCCACGCCGAATTGCTTGCGTGTCTTGCTGTAGGCAACGGTCTGGGCAGTCATCGCATCCATGATCCCAACCGCTTCCGCGCACAGTGCAAGCCGCGCTGCGTCTTCGGCGTATGCAAGATGGCAGAGCGCGTCGCCGCCCGCGTAAATGACATCGCAACTTGGCACGTACACCTCATGGAAGGTGTACTCGGATACCTGCGATCCATCGATGGCGCGATACTGTCGATGCGTAACGCCATCTGCGTCCGCCTGGACCTGCAGGAGACTGAAGCGGTCGTCATGCGAGGTTGCAGCCCGATGGCGCGCTACCACCAGAAGCGTGTCCGCGTGCGCGGTCAACACGCCCGTCTTGTGGCCGCGCAGGACAAAGCCGTTGCCACTTGGGCAGCAAGTCGTATCGATATGGCAGCCAAGCAGGGGATTACCTGCTTCCTCATGCGCAATGGCAAGCCGCAGGCGCCCCTCTGCAATCTGCGGCACGAGCGAGCGCTTCCAGTCGTCCGACCCGATGCGGCGCATCAGCGCCGCGACCTGGACGATGGCGGCGGTGTATGGCGCGATGACCAGTGCCTTGCCAAACTGTTGCATCACCAGTGCGGTCTCGATATGTCCGCCAGAACTGCCGCCACGTGCTTCGTCGAATGGCAAGCCAAGCAGGCCGAGCTCGGCAAGACCGTGCCAGTATTGGTCGGCGGTCTCGCGGGTTGCCTGGGCATCAGCGTGGGGCTTGGAAGACGGTTCACGGGCGACGAAGCGCGCAACGGCATCCTCGAGCATGCGTTGCTCGTCGGTAAGGTGGAAATCCATATGGGGGCCTTCTACAGATCGAGTTCGGCTTTCGCGAGGATGTTTCGCTGGATTTCCTCGGAGCCGCCGTAAATGCTCAGCTTGCGCAGGTTCAGGTAGCTGGCGACCTGTGCCGGCGCATAGCTCGGTAGCGCGCCACCGCTGCTCCAGTCCGGTGCAAGGGCTTCGTACGGATAGGCGAGGGCGTCGGTTCCCAGTGCATCGAGGTGCAGTTCCGACACCTGCTGCGCCAGTTGGCAACTGCGGATCTTGAACAGCGACGCCTTGGTGCCCACATCACCGCCTCTGTCCGCTTCCGAGAGCGCGCGAAGCAGCGTGTATTCGAGCGCGTCGACCTCGATGCGGATGCGCGCAATGCGTTCGCAGAAGGACAGGTCTTCGCTCAACGGCCCGCCACCGGGAGCGGGCCGGGTTTTCAGTGTGTCGATCAGGAATTGCAGGTTCCGTCGGATCTGCCCGATCATGCCGGTGCTGAATCTTTCATGGCGCAGCAGGTACTTGGCGCAATCCCAGCCCCGATTCAGTTCTCCCACCAGGTTGGCGGCGGGCACCCGCACCTCGTCAAGGAAGACCTCATTGACTTCGTGCTTGCCATCGAGCGTGATGATCGGGCGCACCGTGATGCCCGGTGAGTTCATGTCGACCAGCAGGAACGAAATGCCCTGCTGTTTGCGCGCAGCCGGATCGGTGCGGACCAGGCAGAACATCATGTCGGCGTGTTGGGCATACGTCGTCCAGATCTTCTGCCCGGTCACGATGAATGCGTCGCCGTCCAGCTTCGCGCTGGTCGACAAGCCGGCCAGGTCGGAACCGGCGCCTGGTTCCGAATAGCCCTGGCACCACCAGTCATCGCCGCTGCAAATACGCGGCAGATAGCGCGCCTTCTGGGCTTCAGTGCCGAACGCGAGCAGCACGGGCGCGACCATGCGCACGCCGAACGCAATCGGTTCGGGTGCGCCAGCCAGCGCGGCCTCCTCGGTGAAGATATAGCTTTGCATCGGCGTCCAGCCGGTGCCGCCGTACTCAACCGGCCAGTTCGGCGTACTCCATCCCTGTTCGGCGAGGATTCTGGTCCAGCGGACGACGTCCGCTTTCGTCAATGGAAAATTCCTTGCCACCTTGCGACGGATCTCGTCGGGTAATCGGGCGGCCAGGAACGCACGGACTTCCTCGCGGAAGGCCTGCTCTGCGGGGGTGAATGTCAATTGCATGGCGAACCTTGTTCAGGATTCGCCGGCCCGCCGCAGTAACGCGGCAGGCCGGTGGATTCCGCAATATTTCGCAATAGGGGGC
>NZ_DBHKYV010000072.1:0-20939 GCF_057315035.1 Cupriavidus sp.
ACGTAGCGGGTTGGCTACCGCTTTGCCTGGTCAACCCGAGCTTTCCAGTTGCCTTTCAAGCTCCGGCCTTTAGGCCGGGGTAGTTGACCTCGGCTCCTCAGACTGGCATTGCGCGATCTCGACTTCCCAGCATTCGCCGTTGACAAAGCGGAAGCACAGATGCCACGACGCCTCGATCCTGACGCGCCATTGCCCGCGCCGGCGACCCCCCATCAGTTCCAGGCGGTTCGCGGGTGGGGCGAGCAGGTCGGGCAGCGACGCCGCGGCGTCGAGCATCTCGAGCTTGCGCAGCGCCCTGGCCTGGATTCCGGCGGGCAGCGTGTGCACGTAGTGGCCGCAAAAGACCGCGGCGGTCGTCTTGTTCGCAAAGGAGCGGATCATGGTGTCGAGGGTGCGGGTGGTGCTAACCGTATGAGTTCATGCTAGATCCGCGCGTCTCCCGGCGATATGCGACGAATCTGAAAGTCGGATAGCCGGGCACGCTGAATGGCTGTAATTACCTTGGAGGTAGTCGCGCTGCGGCAAAGCGCATGCTGTAATGCGAGCCATGGAAACGCTCACGCCTGGCTCCGAAGCCGCCCTCGATTTCCCCGGACTCCTGCGCTACTGGCGCGGCAAGCGCGGTTACAGCCAGCTGGCGCTGTCGCTGGCGGCCGGCGTGTCGCAGCGCCATATCAGCTTCCTGGAATCTGGCCGTGCGCGGCCGAGCCGTGAAATGGTGCTGGCGCTGGCCGAACGTCTAGGCGTACCGCTGCGGCAACGCAACCGGCTGCTGCTGGCCAGCGGCTACGCCCCGGCGTATAGCGAAAACACGCTGGCGGCGCCGTCGATGCAGATGGTGCGCCATGCCATCGCGCTGATCCTGGCCAAGCAGGAGCCGTATCCCGCCGTGGTGCTGGACCGCTTCTGGCATCTTGTGGACGCCAACCAGGCCTACCGGCGCATGCTCGACAAACTGCTCGGTGGGCGCCAGCCGGCCACGCTGGATGCCGGTAATGGGCGCATCAACCTGATGCTCGCGGTGTTCGACCCGAATGGCCTGTGGCCGATGATCGAGAACGCGCGGCAGGTGGGCCGCTACCTGCTGCGCCGCGTGTGGCAGGAACTGCAGGTGCAGGCGCATGACCAGACTGCGCGCGAGATCTTCCAGCGCATCGCCGCATGGCATCCCGACATGGTGGATCCCGGCGGCGTACTGCTGGGGGAGGACGATCCGTCCGAAGGCGCGCCGTCACCGGTATTGCCCGTGGCGCTGCATGCGGGCGGCTTTCGCGCCTCGCTGTTCTCCACGCTGACCACGCTGGGCATTCCGCAGGACATCACGCTGCAGGAACTGCGCATCGAGTGTTTCTTTCCCGCCGACGATGCGACGAAGGCATTGTTCGAAGCGCTCGCGGCACAGCCCGCGAACGCATAGGCAGCCATAAAAGCACAGTCGTGCTAAGATCGCTGCGCCGCCGTGGCACCAAGGCCATGGCGGCATCGTTACGTCTTCAGGGCGGGGTGAAAGTCCCCACCGGCGGTATGTGGCAGGTGTTGCAAGACACATTGCCACGAGCCCGCGAGCGCCCGCATTCCCGTGCGGGGTCAGCAGACCTGGTGAGAGGCCAGGGCCGACGGTCATAGTCCGGATGAAAGAAGATGGGCGGAATTCGCATGGCATCGGCATGCGCGCGCGGCTTCGTCCGTGGCGTGCGTGCGCGGTGTCGTGCGCGTTGCGCTGATCGTTCCCCTGAAACGCCCATGGAATCTGACTGCACGGAGCGTTTCACCAATGCTGACACTCACCCAATCCCAATCCCAATCGCAATCCCCAAGCGGTTCATCTGACCACAATGCTGCCGTGGCCGATGCCGACCCACGTCCGCTGGCCGAGCGTATCGCGCAGGCACTCGACGCCATGCGCGAAGGGCGCCCGGTCGTACTGCTGGACGATGACGACCGCGAGAACGAGGCCGACCTGATCCTGGCCGCCGAGCGCCTGACCAACGCCAATATGGCGATGATGATCCGCGAGTGCAGCGGCATCGTCTGCCTGTGCCTGACTGCTGCCAAGGTACGCCAACTGGGCTTGCGTCCGATGGTGGAGAACAATCGCAGCCAGTACGGCACCGCGTTCACGGTATCGATCGAGGCGCGCGAGGGCGTGACCACCGGCGTCAGCGCGGCGGACCGCATCACGACGATCCATGCCGCCATTGCCGAGGATGCCGGCACCGACGCGGTGGTCAGTCCCGGGCATGTGTTCCCGCTGGTGGCGGTGGATGGCGGCGTGCTGCAACGCCGTGGACATACCGAGGGTTCCGTTGAACTGGCACGCATGGCCGGCCTGGCGCCTGCCGCGGTGTTGTGCGAGTTGATGAATCCCGATGGCACGATGGCGCGTCGCCCGGAGGCGCTGACCTTCGCGGCGCAGTACGCGCTTCCGGTACTGACCATCGCCGACCTAGTGGCCTGGCGCGAAATCCACGGCTGATCGCGCGCAAATTTTGTGCGGAAATATCGTGCGCGATGGCATCTTTAGGCCATTGCGTACGATGCAATTTGCCGTGAGGCATGCATGCTGTGCGAGAATGCCGGGGCCTCTTTCCCGTCCTTACGAGGGTTCCCCCCGATGTTTCTCCGTTTTCTTGCACGTGCGGCACTGCTTGCCGGCGCGTGTTTCAGTCTTGCTGCGCATGCCGAATCCAACGGCGTGGCGTCGTACAACAATGCCACCGCGCGACCCGCCGCGGCCAGCGCGCTGTACCAGTGCCAGGGCCCGAATGGCGGCACGATCTTTCGCGCGTCGCCACGTGAAGGGTGCACGCTTGTGGCATCACCGGACCCCGGTGCGCCAGATCCGCAACGCTGGCTGCCGCTGATGGGCGCCAATGGCATCATTTCCTATCTGGATCAGACGTCGATTCGTCGGCGTGGCGTCGAGGTTGGTGTGGTGCTGGTCCACAATGCGCCGCCTGGCGTGATCAAGACCGCCAGTGGCGATACGATCCGCTCGTCGCTCAAGCGCATGGTGCTCAACTGTGCGACGTCGATGTATGCGGTGATCGAGCAAACGCTCTACAACAAGCGCTATGCGCGAGGCGAGTCGCTCTACTCGATGCGCGGGCCGCAGGCCGGCATGCCGATGCCCGCGGCATCCGGCACCGTGGCGGGCGAACTGGTCAGCCGCCTGTGCCACTGAGTGCCGGGGTGCGTCTCGGGTGAGTGTCTAGGTCCGACTCGGGTGCGCTTGTTACGTCGGTAAGATCATTCGCCGACGTGACGCGCCTTCCAGGTGCCGTTCGACTGCTTGCAGAACCAGCCCGACCACGCTTCGGTGGCGCTGCCGCGTTTCAGGTCCGATTTCAGCTGACGGCAGGTCTGGCCCTTGTCGGTCTTTGTTGCGACCGGCGTGATCGTGCCATCGACGGCCTGGCGACGGCCTTCGGCCGGGTAATGCCATTCCACCGCCTTGTTGTCTTCCGTATCGACCAGCGCCTGTCGCACGGACTTCTGCAGCGAGGCCGCTTCCTTCTGCGTCAGCGTGCCAATGATGCTGCCCGACAGATAGTTCTCGAAGTACGCAAACGCAGGTTGTGCCGCGGTGCCCAGGAGCAGTGCGCAACCCAGGCTCGCAGCCAGGGCCAGGCGGGTTTGTCGCCGAACGTGCATGACCATTCCTTGTTGGTGAAAAAGACAGCGATGACGTTGGCGATTGTAAGCGCGCCGCGGCGTCCTGGGCGGATAGAGATGCACAGGACCAACGCTGCAGCGGTTCGGTCGCGCATGATCTATGCTTGACTTCAGCCTTGAAACGCACGCGCGGAGCGGCTTCCAGCCGACAGGTGAGACATTTTGTTGCAAACGTTGCCGTGACGAAACGTGACTTTTAAGGCTCGAATTGTTAAGGTTTCGCATCGCAATGCAACAATCCTGACACGCGTGGGTCTATCTCCGTCTTGTTACCACACCGCCCCGAAGCCGGCGGTGGCTGTTGATGCGCCGCACGCTGGTCCGCCTTTTGCTGTATCCATCATCCGTTGAAGTTTCCTGACGTATTCCAGGGCATCGGTATCGTTCGTACCGTCCGGTCGCCTGGCTCCCCGCTAACCCTGTCACCGGCTTTCATGTCCGCATATCCAACGTCGTCCCTCTCTGCCCACCGCCCGACAGTTGCGCCCGCGCGCCGTTTATCAGGCAGGATTTCCGGGCTGGGGCGCTGGATCGGCGGTGGCATGCTGGCGGTGATGGCGCTGACCGCGCACGCTTTCGATTTCGAAACGGTGGCGGCACGCGCCCGGCAACTGTCGGCTTCGCCTTACAAGCCCGTCAAGGCGCAGGAATTGCCGCGCGAGCTGAAGGAACTGTCCTACGAACGCTATCGCGAGATCGAATACAAGCCTGAGCGGTTCGCGTGGCGCGGTGCGCGCCTGCCGTTCGAGATCTCGTTCTTCCACGAAGGCATGGTGTTCGACCAGCCCGTGAAGATCAACGAGGTGGTGAACAACAGCGTGCGCGAATTCCGCTTCGATCCGGCGGCGTTCAACTACGGTTCGCACCGTGTGGATCCGGCCAAGCTCAAGGGACTTGGCTTTGCCGGCTTCCGCCTGATGTATCCGCTGAACCAGAGCAAGCGCAAGGACGAACTGGCTTCGTTCCTCGGTGCGAGCTACTTCCGTGCGCTGGGCAAGGACCAGTGGTACGGATTGTCGGCGCGTGGCCTGGCCGTGGATACCGCGCTCAATTCGGGCGAGGAGTTCCCGCGCTTCGTTGAGTACTGGATCGAGCGCCCGTCGGCCAACGACAAGCAGTTGACCATTTATGCGCTGATGGACTCGCGCCGCATGAGCGGCGCATACCGTTTCATCATCAAGCCGGGCGACGAAACCGTGATGGAAGTGAAGTCGCGGCTGTTCCTGCGCGAGAACGTGACCAAGCTTGGGCTGGCGCCGCTGACGAGCATGTACCTGTTTGGCGAGAACCAGCCGTCCGCGTCGGCCGATTTCCGTCCCGAAGTGCACGACTCCGACGGCCTGTCGGTGCAGCTCGGTACTGGCGAATGGATCTGGCGTCCGCTGGTCAACCCCAAGCGCCTGCTGGTGACGTCGTTCGGTGCCACCAACCCGCAGGGCTATGGGCTGATGCAGCGCGACCGCAACTTCGACAACTACCAGGAGATCGGTTCCTGGTACGAGCGCCGGCCGAGCGCGTGGGTCGAGCCAAAGGGAAACTGGGGCTCGGGCCGCGTGGAGCTGGTGCAGATCCCGACGCCGGACGAAACCAACGACAACGTGGTGGCGTTCTGGGTGCCGGACAACCCACCCAAGCCGAAGCAGGCGTTCGACTACGAGTACCGCCTCAAATGGCAGAAGGACGGCGAGAACCTTCCGCCGATGTCGTGGGTCACGCAAACGCGTCGTGGCCAGGGCCTGACGCGCAAGCCAGACGACACCAGTTTTTCGCTGGTGGTGGATTTCGAAGGACCGGCGTTCAAGAAGCTGCCCGAAGAGGTGCGGCTGGACCCGGTGGTATCGGCAGACGCCAATGGCGAGCTGCTCAAGACAACAGTCCAGCGTAACGAGGCCACGGGTGGCTGGCGCATGACGATGTTCATGCGGCGCAAGGACGAGAACAAGCCGGTTGAGTTGCGCGGCTATCTTCGCAACGGCAATACAACCCTATCCGAGACATGGAGCTACATCTTACCCCCAGGCTAAAGCAGCGCCCGGCCCAGGCGGCGGCAGCATGCGAGCGCTATGTCGATCGCCTGCCGGCCTCGCCCGAACTGCGTAGCGAGCTGCTGGCCGATACTCCCAAGCAGGTCGTGTCCAGCGTGCCGACCGAAGGTATCGAAGTGCCATCGGCCATGATTGAATTGCAGACGCGCCTGGCTGGACGCGACCCGAAGGACAAGGAAGCTACCGTTTTGAATCAGGGCAGTACCCCCGGTGGGGCCACCTATGCATCGGTGGGTCGTCGTTTCACGATGGCCTATGGCAACCCGCAGGTCGACGGCGAAGCGCTGTTGCAACGTCGCGATGACGGCACGGTGCGCGTGGATACGGGTCCCGAGCCCGAGCGCGCGTCGATGGTGCCGCGCCAATGGCCGCCACATATCGTCTGGGGTGGTATCCGTAATGCGTGGCGCAAGATGCTGGGCCGCCCGCCGGTGCCCGAAACGTGGGACACGCTGCACGACGGCCCCGATGCCGAAGGCAAGTGGCACCCGGCCGGCTCGCATCGCCGCTGGTTCCTGCTTGCACTGGTTGTGATCCAGACCGTGCTGGCCACGTATTTCATGGCCAAGGTACTGCCGTACCATGGCGCCGACCCGCTCGAAGTCGCCATCCTCACGCTGTTTGCCATCCTGTTCTCGTGGGTGTCGGCCGGGTTCTGGACCGCGATGATGGGTTTCCTGGTGCTGTTCAAGGGCGGCGATCGACACCTGATCTCGCGTAGTGCGGCCAGCGATGCACCGATCGATCCGTCCGCGCGCACCGCGGTCATCATGCCGATCTGCAATGAGGATGTGACGCGCGTGTTTGCAGGATTGCGCGCTACGTACGAATCGCTGGAACGCACCGGCGAGCTGC
This sequence comes from Cupriavidus sp., assembly GCF_057315035.1. Lineage (NCBI taxonomy): Bacteria > Pseudomonadati > Pseudomonadota > Betaproteobacteria > Burkholderiales > Burkholderiaceae > Cupriavidus > Cupriavidus sp. Next base: position 6,576 of record NZ_DBHKYV010000072.1, read on the forward strand.
AGCATTTCGATTTCTTCGTGCTGTCCGATAGCGGCAACCCCGACCTGCGCACCGCCGAACACGATGCGTGGATGGAAGTGTGCCGCGCGGTTGGCGGCTTCGGCCGCATCTTCTATCGCTGGCGCCGTCATCGCGTGAAGCGCAAGACCGGCAACGTGGCCGACTTCTGCCGCCGCTGGGGCAGCAAGTACCGCTACATGATCGTGCTCGATGCCGACAGCGTGATGAGCGGCGATTGCCTGGCCACGCTGGCGCGGCTGATGGAAGCCAACCCCGGTGCCGGCATCATCCAGACCGCACCGCTGGCCGTGGGCCGTGACACGCTCTATGCGCGCGTGCAGCAGTTCTCGACGCGCGTATATGGTCCGCTGTTCACCGCGGGGCTGCATTACTGGCAGCTTGGCGAGTCGCACTACTGGGGTCACAACGCCATCATCCGCGTGAAGCCGTTCATGGAGCATTGCGGCCTGGCGCCACTGCCCGGCAAGGGGCCGTTGTCCGGTGAAATCCTGTCGCACGACTTTGTCGAGGCGGCCATGATGCGTCGCGCGGGCTGGGGCGTGTGGATTGCCTATGACCTGCCCGGGTCGTTCGAGGAACTGCCGCCGAACCTGCTCGACGAAGTCAAGCGCGACCGCCGCTGGTGCCAGGGCAACCTGATGAACTTCCGCCTGTGGATGAAGCAGGGGTTCCACGCCGTGCACCGTGCCGTGTTCCTGACCGGCATCATGGCCTATGTTTCGGCGCCCTTGTGGTTCCTGTTCCTGCTGCTGTCCACGGCCGCGTTGGCCAAGCATGCGCTGGTGCCGCCCGAGTATTTCACCAAGCCATACCAGTTGTTCCCGACCTGGCCTGAGTGGCATCCGGAAAAGGCCCTCGCACTGTTCTCGGCCACGGCCACGTTGCTGTTCCTGCCCAAGCTGGCCAGCGTGATCCTGTTGCTCAAGGACGCCAAGCAATACGGTGGGGTGGTGCGGCTGTTCCTGAGCATGCTGATCGAGATGACGTTCTCCGCGCTGCTGGCGCCGACACGGATGCTGTTCCATACCAAGTTCGTGATTGCGGCGTACAGCGGATGGGGCATCTCGTGGAAATCGCCGCCGCGTGAAGATGCCGAGACCACCTGGGGCGAAGCGTTCCGTCGCCACGGCGGCCATACGCTGCTGGGGCTGGTGTGGGGTGCTGGCGTGTACTGGTTGAGCCCCGGCTTCATCTGGTGGCTGCTGCCGATCGTCGGCTCGCTCGCGCTGTCGATTCCGCTGTCGGTCATGCTGTCGCGCGTGTCGCTGGGTCGTGCCGCACGACGTGCCGGCCTGTTCATGATCCCCGAGGAAACCTTCGTGCCGCGCGAGATCGTGGAAACACAGCAGCACGTGGAAGCGGCCCAGGAAACTCCGGGCTTTGTCGATGCCGTGGTGGACCCGGTGACCAACGCGTTGATGTGTGCCACCGCCAGCGCGCGCAAGATCCAGCCGGAGCCTGCCCGGATGCAGCATGCATCGCTGGTGCAGCACGCGTTGACCAACGGCCCGCAATCGCTGTCGCCGGCGCAGAAGCACATCCTGCTCGGCGATCCGTTTGCGCTATCGAAGCTCCATGAAATGGTGTGGGGTTCGCCGCTGGCCGACGCTGCGTGGAAGGAAACCCGCATGCTGATGCGCCGCGCACCCAACGTGCTGCCGTTGCGTCCACGCGCGGTATAAGCAGTGTTTTGCTGTCGGTTTGCTCCCCTCTCCCGCCGTGCGGGAGAGGGGCGGGGGAGAGGGCGGGCGGTTCAAATCGCGCTTATCGCATCTTGAGTCGCCGACCCTCTCCCCCAACCCCTCTCCCGCGCGCGGGAGAGGGGAGCGGGCCTACGGTGTTTTAAACGCCTGCCGTACGCCTACCGCAGTGCCGATACGCAGATCGGTGCGTTGATATACACGTCCCCTACGCGGCGTTCGCCGCGGTCGTTACGCGTCATGTAGCGGAACATCATGCTGACGCCAATCTTGGTCAGGATTTCCACGTCGCGATTGGCGCAGATATTGCGCTGCAGTGGTGCGGCATAGCTGACCTCGAAGCTGGCCAGGTCGAGCATCGGCCCACGATAGTTCGTCAGTTCAAGTTGAAACAGTACGTGCTTGCCCGGTATCGACTGGCAGCGGCGTAGCCGTGTTTCGCCGTCGATCTCGATGGGCAATGCGTCGTTGAGCTGGCGGCAGGCGCGCGCCAGCACGCTGTCCGGACGATTGGTGTTGCGCAGCAGTTCGGGAACACCGGCGCCGCCGGTGTTCTGGCCGGTGGCGGCGCCCTTGAGCATGCGTGACAGGGCTTCGGCTTCGTCGACCACCACGGGCGCGGCCAACGGTGCCGATGCCACTGCGGGCACCCTGCCAGGCGCGGCCCAGGCGGGCAGCGGCGGCAAGGTTGCGAACGCAACCAGGCTCAGCGAAGCAATAAACGGCGTATGTCGTATGGTCATGCAGGATAACGGTGCCGAGGACGGGTCCCGTGATCCGTCTCCCGCGATGCGTCTGACTGCGTGGTCGGGTTACATCCGTCCCGACAGGCACGCATTGTACCCTTCACCTCGCTTCACGTGAAAGCCGCGCCACCTATGATGCCGCGCTGCTGGCCGGTCTGCGGCGGATTTTCCACGGTACTTTCGCTGACTTGACGCGCGCGGCGCTTTCACGCCGCATGCTATGCAACAATTGCGCCTTGCCTTTCCGGAACCATTTCATGACGTCCACCGCAAGCACGCCGTCCACCGCGCGCTTTCCGCTCTGGTTGCTGATCTGCGCGTCGCTGACCGCCATCGCACCGCTGTCCATCGACATGTACCTGCCCAGCTTTCCCGCGCTGGCTGCCGACCTGCACACCGATATCGGGCAGGTACAACTTACACTCGGTACATTCCTGGTGGGCCTGGCGATCGGGCAGGCATTCTACGGCCCGATCAGCGACCGCTTCGGGCGCAAGGCACCGCTTTATATCGGGCTGGCGCTGTATGGCGTGGCGGCGGCCGGCTGCGCACTGGCCTCGAGCGTGGAATCGCTGATGCTCTGGCGTTTCCTGCAGGCACTCGGAGGTTGCACCGGGCTGGTGGTGTCGCGGGCAGTGATTCGCGACCGGCTCGAAGCGCGCGATTCGGCACGCGCATTCTCGTCGCTGATGCTGGTGATGGGCCTGGCCCCGATCCTCGCGCCACTGATCGGCGGCGCGGTGCTTGCGGCAACCGGCTGGCGCGCGATCTTCTGGATCCACTGCGGCGCAGCGGTATTGCTGTTGTGGCTGGTCCATGCACGCATGGAAGAATCGCTCGATCCGCAGCGCCGCCGTTCGCTGCATCCGGGCACGGTGCTGCGCGGCTACTGGGAACTGCTGCGCGATCGCGAGTTCCTGGGCTACTCGCTGTCCGCCGGATGCGTGCAGGGTGGCATGTTTGCCTATATCGCGGGCTCGCCGTTCGTGCTGATCGAACTGCATGGCATCGATCCCTCTTACTACGGCTTTGTGTTTGGTGCCAACGCATTTGGCCTGATCGCGATGTCGCAGGTCAACGCGCGCCTGGTGCGTACCCGTGCGCTCGACGACGTGCTGCGCGCCGCGTTGCTCGCGCCTTGCCTGGCGGGCCTTACGCTGGCCGTGGCCGCGTTGCTGGGCGTGGCCACGCTACCGGTGCTGCTGTGCTGCTTTTTCGTCTTCCTTGCCGGACTGGGCTGCATCACGCCCAATGCCTCGGCGCTGGCCTTGTCGCGTCAGAGCCATCGCGCCGGCACGGCTTCGGCGCTGATGGGCACGCTGCAGTTCGGCTTCGGCACGCTGGCGGGCGCGGCAGTCAGTGTCTGGCATGACGGCACGTCGCTGCCGCTGGCCGTGGTGATGGCCATCTGCGGCAGTGGCGCGGTGCTGCTACGGCTGTACGGCCGGGCTGGCCAGCGCCAGCCGGGCTAAAGCCCCGCTTCAAGCCGCCTGATTTGCCGGCTCCGTCAGTTGTACCGCCGGAGCATTCTGCATGATCACTGTCTGCGCCGGCATTGGCGCCGCGAAGCCGGCCTGGCCGAAGCTGTCGCGGATCGTACGATTGGTGTCGAAGTACACCTGCCAGTAGTGATCGTTGTGGCAGTACGGACGCACGGCCAGGACCGGGCCGACCAGCGTGAATTCGAGGATCTCGACATCGACCGGCGGATCGGCGAGCACGTTGGGAATTGCGGCGAGTTTCTCCTTGAGCAGCGTGACCGCCGCGCCCACGTCGGTGGTGCCGGCCAGTTGCGCCTTCAGTTCCACGCGCCGGAACGGATTGGCGGTGTAGTTCTGGATGGTGTCGCTGAAGATCTTGTTGTTGCCGACCACGGTCAGCACGTTGTCGGGGGTATCGAGCGTGGTGGCAAACAGGCCGATTTCACGCACGGTACCCGTGACGCCACCCACTGAAACGAAATCGCCAACCTTGAACGGCCGCAGCACCACCAGGAAGGCGCCCGCGGCGAAATTCGACATCAGTCCGGACCATGCCATGCCGATGGCCACGCCCGCCGCCGCGATCAGCGCCGCGAACGTGGTGGTCTGGATGCCGAAATAGCCGAGGATGCCGATCACCAGCACCACGTTCAGGGTGACCGTGACGATCGATCCGACATAGCGCAGCAGCGTCGGGTCCACGCTCTGCTTGGCCAGCGAACCCTGTACCAGCCGGACCACGAAATGGATCAGCCAGCGGCCGATTACCCAGAACGCCAGGGCGGCCAGGATCTTGACGCCGAAGACCGTAGCGTAGCTGTAGACAATGTCGCGAATGCTTTGCAGCGAGGTGGAATCCATGGACGCGCTCCTGTTTGGCAAGGGCATTATTGGGCGCGCGCCCGGCAAAGTTCAAGTCAATCTTTTTGAGGCGCAAAGTAAAAATGGCCGGATATCCGCCGGCCATTTTTAGTCGCTGTTGCGCGCGATTTTTCCTGTATCGCGTGCGATGCCTGACACTACCAGTTGGTTTCGCGTTCCGGGGTAGCCGAGATGCGGTGCAGCGTCAGGTCGGCGCCGTTGAATTCCTCTTCCGGATCCAGGCGGATGCCGACCGCTTTCTTGAGCGCGCCGTAGACCACGGTGCCGCCCACCAGGGCGATGACGATGCCCATCAGCGTGCCGATCACTTGCGCCGTCATCGACACGCCACCCATGCCGCCCAGTGCCCGGGCGCCGAAAATGCCGGCGGCGATGCCACCCCAGGCGCCGCAGAGTCCGTGCAGCGGCCAGACGCCCAGTACGTCATCGATATGCCATTTGTTCTGCGCCAGCGTAAACATATAGACAAACAGCACGCCCGCGACGGCGCCGGTCACCAGCGCACCCAGCGGATGCATCAGGTCGGAGCCCGCGCAGACCGCCACCAGGCCGGCCAGCGGGCCATTGTATGAAAAGCCCGGGTCATTGCGGCCCGCCGCCCACGCCGCCAGCGTGCCGCCGACCATGGCCATCAGCGAGTTGATGGCAACCAGCCCGCTGATCTTGTCGATGGTCTGCGCGCTCATCACGTTAAAGCCGAACCAGCCCACGGCCAGCACCCACGCGCCCAGTGCCAGGAACGGAATGTTCGAGGGCGGATGGGCGCTGATACGGCCGTCCTTCTGGTAGCGGCCGCGGCGTGCGCCCAGCAGCAGCACGGCGGGCAGGGCGATCCAGCCGCCCACCGCATGCACCACCACGGAGCCGGCAAAGTCATGGAACGGCGCACCGGCCACCGTCGTGATCCAGTCCTGGATACCGAAACGGTTGTTCCACGCGATGCCCTCGAAGAATGGGTACACGAAGCCCACCAGCACAAAGGTGGCCATCAGTTGCGGATTGAAGCGCGAGCGCTCCGCAATGCCGCCCGAGATGATGGCCGGAATGGCGGCGGCAAACGTGGCCAGGAAGAAGAACTTCACAAGCTCGTGGCCGTTTTGCTGGGCCAGTGCCTCGGCGCCAGAAAAGAACTGCACGCCGTAGGCAATCGTATAGCCGATAAAGAAGTAGGCCAGCGTGGATACCGCGAAATCGACCAGGATCTTCACCAGCGCATTGACCTGGTTCTTCTTGCGGACGGTGCCAAGTTCCAGGAAAGCGAAGCCCGCATGCATGGCCAGCACCATAATCGCGCCAAGCAGGATGAACAACGCATCGGTGCCAGTCTTCAAATTCTCCATCGCCTACCTCAATGCTCAAAATGGGAGCACGAGTAAGCAATTTGCGTTCCATAACTGGCTGCAAAACAGGGAATCCCGCGCAGTATCAGTGCGTCAAGCACTTCGATGGCGTCTGACGTCTCTGCGGCGGCGCAACAGCGTGCGCAATAAGTGGGCATGCATGCGCCAAATTAACGCATTCAGGTCATGGTGCATGGGCGTAAACGGTGCATACGCGCGTCCGGCACCGATTCGGGGCGTCGGCAACTGATTTTTGGTATGGCACGATTACCCAATAATGTTGCTGCATACCCTGCGGTAAGCGCAATTTCATGCCATCCGCTACAAGTGCGCCGTCCGATACGTAAAACGGCTGTAAAAGTGATGCGGCGATTCGGCAAACAGAGGGGTAAAACACCCGCTAAGTCTTGCCAGGGAACGATTTCCGGCAGTTTCCGTTGCATTGGTGCCACTGGGGATTGCCCAAGCTGCAAAGGGCAGATTAGACTGCGCCGATCGGACTTTTGCCATCTGGCATAAGTCCGGTGACGACGACCAACAAGGGAAATCAGCCATGAATAAAGGTGAACTGGTATCGGCCATCGCCGCGGAAGCAGAACTCAGCAACGCTGCCGCTGAGCGCGCGCTGAACGCTGCGCTGGACAGTATCAAGAAGGCAGTGGCCAAGGGCGACTCGGTTACGCTGGTGGGGTTTGGCAGCTTCAGCTCGGGCAAGCGTGCAGCACGCACCGGTCGCAATCCGCGCACCGGCGAAACGATCAAGATCCCGGCCGCGAAGACGGTGAAGTTCTCCGCCGGCCAGGGCTTCAAGGACGCCGTGAACAAGAAGAAGTAAGCGCATCGCGTCTGCGAAGTACAGAAAGCGGCCCTGCAGGCCGCTTTTCTTTTTGGGCGCGGCATACCGGTCAATCACACCGGACAATCTGTTTTGCCGCCCACCATGGAAAATCGCTGCCTCCGGTATGCCATTGGCGCGCGCAGCGGGTTACACTGCCCGCGCCTCAGGCTCGATTTCTGGATTCTCAGTGATGAACGATCTGTCCCACCAGCTTTCCATGACCGTGCTGATGACGCCGGACATGGCCAATTTTTCCGGTAATGTCCACGGCGGCACCATCCTCAAGTATCTGGACATGGTGGCCTATGCATGCGCCAGCCGCTATGCCGGCCGTTATGTGGTGACGCTGTCGGTGGACCAGGTGATGTTCCGCCAGCCGATTCACGTGGGTGAACTCGTGACGTTCCTGTCCGCGGTGAATTTCACGGGCCGCAGCTCGATGGAAATTGGCATCAAGGTGGTTACCGAGAATATCCGCAGCAAGGTAGTGCGACATACCAACAGCTGCTACTTCACGATGGTGGCCGTGGACGACAACGGTGCGCCCGCCGAGGTGCCACCGCTGCAGCCGCGCGACGAGGTGGAGCGCCAGCGTTTCGAAGCCGCCAAACAGCGCCGCGCGCTGCGCCAGGAAATGGAACGCCGCCATGACGAGATCAAGGGGGCGACGACCGAATGATGCACAAGTCCCGAGTATGCCTCGGCCTGGCGTGCGGTCTGACCATGCTGGCCGGCGCCGCGCATGCCGAGGAGATTGGCAGTGTGGCGACCAATTTCCGCATGACCGGGTCGGACAAGGTGGTAATCGAGGCCTATGACGACCCGCAGGTGGATGGGGTGACCTGCTACGTGTCGCGCGCCCGCACGGGCGGCATCAAGGGTACGCTCGGCATGGCCGAGGATCCGCCCGAGGCATCGATTGCCTGCCGCCAGGTTGGCACGATCGCGTTCAAGGGGCCGCTGAAAGCCCAGGAAGACGTGTTCTCGGAGCGTATGTCGATCCTGTTCAAGACGCTGCACGTGGTGCGCGCGGTGGATCGCAAGCGCAATACGCTGGTGTACCTGACTTACTCGGACCGCATTGTCAGCGGTAGCCCGCAGAATGCGGTGACGGCCGTGCCGGTGCCGGCGGGAACGCCGATTCCGGTGAAGTAGGGGAGTGGTGGGGGCTGCGTTGGTTGGCAAGCAGAAGCGCCGGCCCTCTCCCCCAGCCCCTCTCCCGCATGCGGGAGAGGGGAGCCAGAACACTGCTGCTATTCGAACAGTTTGCGCAGGTTTGACTTCAGGATCTTGCCGTTCGGGTTTCTTGGCAGCATGTCGGAGGACACGATGATCCGCACCGGCACCTTGAACGCCGCGAGCTGTTCGCGCACGAACGCCTGCAGCTCTGCCTCGGTGGCCTGCGCGCCCGGCTTCAGGCTGACCACGGCGGCCGGCTCTTCACCAAGCGTGCGATGCGCGATGCCAACCACCGCGGCATCCATGATTGCCGGATGCGCATACAGCGCGCTTTCCACTTCGATGCAGTAGATATTCTCTCCGCCGCGAATCAGCATGTCCTTCATGCGGTCCACGATATAGAGAAAGCCTTCTGCGTCGAGCCGCGCCACGTCGCCGGTATGCAGCCAGCCATCGACAAAAGTCTTCGCCGTGGCCTCGGGCTTGTTCCAGTAGCTGTGCACGACGTTGGCACCACGTACCATCAGTTCGCCGATCTCGCCCGTAGGTAGCGCGTTGCCGAACCCGTCGTCGATCTTCATCTCGCCGATGGGCAGCGATGGGCCACTGCTGGCGGGGCGATGGATGTACTCGTCGGCGCTATGGCTCGTGAACGTGGCCGACGTCTCGGTCATGCCCCAGCCAATGCCCGGCGCGGCGCCCGGGAATGCTTCCTTGATGCGGCGAACCAGTTCCGGCGAAGCGGGCGCGCCGCCGTAATGCATGTTTTCCAGCGACGACAGATCGAATTCGCCACGTTGCGGATGCTCGATGATCTGCCATGCAATGGTGGGGACGCCACCGGCCGACGTGCAGCGCTCGCGCTCGATCAGTTGCATCGCGCGCAGCGTATCCCAGCGATACATCAGCACGATCTTGCCGCCGGCCGCCAGCGCCCCATTGAGTACCGACATGCAGCCGGTGACATGGAAGAACGGCACCGCCAGCAGCGCGGCTTTCTGCGGCGCTTGCGGATCCGGTTCGGGTACCGGCTCGCCGCGCCGCAGCAGGTTGCGCAACGGGCTGAATTGCGCGCAGACCGCCACCGAACATGCATTGCGATGGGTGCCGACGGCGCCCTTGGGCTTGCCAGTAGTACCCGACGTGTAGAAGATCGTGGCGTCGTCGTCGGGGTCGAGCGGGACGATAGGCAGCGACTGCGAAGGCAACGACGGCCATGCGTCCGATTCGCCGATCACCGCCGCCAGCGATACGATGCGCGGATCGTCGAAGCTGGCATTGGCCGGCGCCCGTGACACGTAGATGCGCTCCAGCGCCGGGCAGTTAGGCAGGTGCTCCAGGATACGGTCAAGCCGCTCGTAATCGACAATGGCGACGCGGCTGCCCGAATCGGACAGGCCATATTCCAGTTCCGGCCCGGTCCACCACGCGTTGAGCGGTGTGACGATGGCGCCGGTCAGCACGCCCGCATACATTGCCACGGGCCATTCTGGCAGGTTGCGCATGGCCACGGCCACGCGGTCGCCCTTGCGCACGCCATCGCGTGCCAGTTGATGCGCGAGCGCGGTCGCGGCCAGCGCAAACGAGCGATAGCTGACGCGCTCGTCCTCATAGACCACGAAGGTTCTTTCACCCCAGGCCGCGGCGATCAGGAACAGATCGCGCAGCGTGGGCGGCGCGTTCTTCCAGACCGTGGTGGGAATGCCCCGGATCTCGCGCGTCTCGGTTTCGAACGGCGCGCCCGGTGCGGTCAGCCGGGCGTGTGCCTCGGCGATCGACATGACCGGCCACTGGCCGGCCTGCTGCGGTTGTTGCGACATGCGTTGCCTCCCCGCAAGGAACAGATCAGATCGTAACGCCTCCGTCCACCACCAGCGCCTGGCCGGTCATGAAGGTGCTCGCCGCCGAAGCCAGGAAGCACGCGGCGCCGGCAATTTCCACCGGCTCGCCGATGCGGCGCAGCGGGGCGTTCTCGGTCGACTGCTTGTAACGCACCGGGTCTTCCCACAGCGCGCGCGCGAAATCGGTCTTGATCAGCCCCGGCGCAATGCAGTTCACGCGCACGTTGTGCGGTCCGAATTCCACGGCCAGATTGCGCGCCAGCTGGAAATCGGCCGCCTTGGACACGTTGTAGACACCGATTGTCGGCGAGCCACGCAGGCCGCCAATCGACGACACGATGATGATCGAGCCGTCCTTGCGGTCGATCATTTGCGGCGCAACCATCTGGATCAGCCAGTGATTGGAGATCACGTTGTTGTCCAGCACCTTGCGGAACTGGTCGTCGGTGACGCCGCTCATCGGCCCGTAATAGGGGTTCGATGCCGCGTTGCAGACCAGCACGTCGACCTTGCCGAACACGCGGTTGGTCTCGTCGACCAGGTGCTGCAGCGCTTCCTTCGACGAAATATTGGCGGCCACGGCCAGCGCGGTGCCTGCGCCGTGTTCGGCGTTGATGGCATCCGCCACTTCCTGGCAAGCCTCTTCCTTGCGCGACGAGATGACGACTTTGGCGCCCTGTATGGCCAATTGCTCGGCAATGGCGCGGCCGATGCCGCGCGACGAACCGGTGATGATGGCAACCTTGCCCGACAGATCGAACAATGACATGGTGTCTCCTGGTGGTCGGCAGCGGTCCTGGCCGCCGCCTGAATCGTGGATTGGCCGGGACATTATGGGCAGGCATCCCCCCTCAGTCCACAGCCAGGACGGCGCACCGGTAGCGGTATCAGCAAACTTTCTGCGGGCAATTCATGCGATGCATGGCGCTGTCTGGCTGATGCCGCAGCGCGGAATCGCACCGCCGCATCATCCGGCCAGTATTGCCGGTAGCAGTTCGGCCAGGGCCGCTCGCACCCCCGGGTCGGGCAAGATCCCGAAGCGCTCGGCCAGCACGCCGATCACGGCGTCGGCCGATGCCAGCACCGTCTTGTGCACGCGGCCGTCCGCCGCGCGCTCGGTCAGGTTGCCATTGCCAAGCGACAGGCGCGCACCGGTGGCATCGGTGCAGGCCGCGATCAGTGTGCGCGTGAAATGGCTGTCCGGGTGCGTCGACACATACCAGTTGCGCGCCACGAAATCGATCTGCGGCTGCGGTGTCAGGTCGAAGCGGTACATCACGCGCCACGAGTCAGCACCGTCAGCATCGTCCGCAGCGCCTGCACTGTCAGCATTCTCCTGTTCCGCTTCGGGATTACGCACGGCCAGGTCGTAGCAATGGAACGCGGTGCCGGCCGCTGCTGCCGCGTTGGGCTGCAGACGATAGGGCGCGTCGGCCTCGACTGGTAGTGACAACGGCAGCGCGCGATCGGGAGTCGGACCGCCGAAACCGACGTCGGCAACGTAGCTCTCGTGTGCCACTTCCACGCGCAGCAGCATGTGCGAGAGGCCCGTCGGTGTTGCATCCGGTACGTTCCAGCGCACGCGCGCGGCCAGCGGCACCACCGCGAAGCCGAGCGATTTGAGGCCGGCGCAGAACAGCGTGTTCAGTTCGAAGCAATAGCCGCCGCGTGGCTGACGTACGAGTTTTTCGAAGACCGATGGCAGGTCGATGGCCACGCGCTGCCCGGTCAGCGGATTCAGGTTCTCGAACGGAATATGCGCCAGGTGGGCGGCAATCAGCGTATTGAGAAACGCCAGGTCGGGCGGCTGCGGCGTGTCGATACCGATGCGCTGCAGCCACGCGTCGCGTTGGCTCGGGGTCAGGGCGGGGATTTCGTCGGTGGCAAGCATGGCGCGTCAGCGGTGAAGTCAGCGGTGAAATTGGTGGTTCCCCCAATCGTACTCGCTGTGGCCGGACACACGAAACGCGCGATTCGATGGCTGCGCACGCGCACTGATCGATGGAAACTTTTGCTGTCTCGCAGCGTCTTTGACATGCGAAAGTGGGGGGACGTAACGCGTTTCAGCGTGTTTGCTGACGCAAAGCAGCTACAAAACACGGGGTTTTCACTTGGTTTGCGTTACCGCATGTGAAAAACCCCTTTACTTCTGGCCGTTTCCGCTATGATTCAGTGCGTGCCGGACACCACGAATCGCAACGAAGCAAAACGCTGATGCTGCGTTCGAGCCGGGACACTAATCTTCAACTCTCGTATATCGATATGGCGACCAAAGCGAAACCGACCACCGCGAAGACTGCAACCAAGCCTGCTGCCAAGAAGGCCGCAGCAACCAAGGCACCCGTGAAGGCTGCCGCAAAGAAGGCCGCTGCCCCGGCCAAGAAGGCTGCTCCCGCTGCCGCTGCTGCTCCCGTTGCTAAGCCGCTGAAGGACACCTTCAACAAGTCGAGCCTGGTCGCTCACCTGGTAGCGCAAACCCAGCTCGAACCCAAGGCCGTGAAGACGGTGCTGGCCCACCTCGAAAACACCATCGTTAGCGCGCTGAACAAGAAGGGCGCTGGCGAATTCACGCTGCCGGGCCTGCTGAAGGTGACCGCGCAGCAAGTGCCGGCCAAGAAGAAGCGTTTCGGCAAGGACCCGTTCACGGGTGAAGAGCGTTGGTTCCCGGCCAAGCCGGCCAGCGTCAAGGTCAAGGTGCGCCCGCTGAAGAAGCTGAAGGACGCCGCGGCCTGATCGCAACCTCTTTGGTAGTCGCTAGCCCGATACCCGCGTCAAGCGGGTCCCGGGCGGCTTGAAACCCTGCGCTTCGCAAGAACGCGGGGTTTTTTGTTTTGGTGTTGATTGCTTGCCGATGGTTTTCTCCCCTCTCCCTCACGCGGGAGAGGGGAGCAAAACCACGCGCCTCAGTACGCCTTGAAATTCGCCGCTACGCGTTGCCGCAGGAAGTCGCCGGCAGTGATCGCCGGATACAGTCTGGTGGGGCCTTCGATCATGGCGTTGCGATTGGCCTGGCAGAAGAATGCCAGGCTGTAGCGCGGACCCATGTATTCCCCCGGCAGCGGATTGCGTACGCGGTGGAAGTTGGACGGCAGGCGGTCGTCGCTCCAGCGCATCAGCATGTCGCCGATATTGCAGGTGATGACGTCCTCGTCCGGCGGAATCGGCGTCCATGCCTGTGCTTCCATCTCCTTGCCCGGACACACCTGCAACCCGCCCTGACCCTGGCGCTGGAACAGCAGAGTCAGGCAGTCGAAATCCGTATGGGCACCTGCGCGCCAGAGATCGAGATTGTGTTGCGCCTCGGGCGGAATGCCGTAGTAATGCAGCAGCCGTAGCGTGCTCTGGTAGTCGGGCGCCGCGGGATCGTGGGCGCGCGTAAAGAATTCGGCATCGAATCCGAGCTTGTCGGCAAAGCATGAGAGCACCTTCATGCCGACCTCCCAGCTCTGGCGTTCGAACGCGAGCATGGTTTCCTGGAAGCGGGGCAATTCGGACTCCGTGGGCCACAGCGGCGCCATATGCGGACGCGTGATCTGGTACGACTCCTTCTGATCAGGCGTGCCGGTGGACGGGCGCACTTGCGCGCGTGTTTCCCAGCCCGCGTTGTTGGCCTTTTGCAGCGGATGCCGGGCCTTCACCGACTCAGGTAACGCGAAGAACTGTTCGGTCATGGCAAACGCTTCGCGCACGGCTGTCAGTTCGATGCCGTGGTTTTCCAGCTGGAAGAAGCCGATATCGGTGGCGGCCTGCCACAGTTGGTCGGCAATTTCAGATTTGCGTTGGTCAAAGTCCGACAGGTCGATGCGGCGGATTTCGCGCGCATCGGTCTCGAATCCATGTGCGCCCATGCGCGATTCACGGGCCAGTTCGTGGAGGGGGAGGGAGGTGTCGGTCATGTCGTTCCGGGTTCAGGAAAGGTGAACAGGTCCGGCCGACAGGGGGAACGCTTGATGCCTGGATGGTGGGCTCTCGAGTTCCGCCGTGGGGCGCGGACATCAAGAGCAATTTCCTGCCGCCTTCCGAATCGCCATGTCGATGGCAATGGGAAAGGGCGGTTGAACGCTTCTACTCTTCGGGGGGAGATCTAGCAGGTTTCGGGCCAGCGTTTCCAATGGCCGAAGCGCCGGGTTTTCACCGAAATGGCGCCAGCGCTGCCGAAGATGGTGCAAAAAAAGAGCCGACACAGTCGGCTCTCAACGCTTCAACTCAATACGGAACGACCGTCTTATTGCGGTCCCAGCTTCTTGATCAGGGCATCCAGCATGGCCACTTCCTCTTCGTTGAGGTCGGTCAGCGGTGCGCGCACCGGACCTGCATCGTGGCCCACCAGCTTGGC
>NZ_DBHKYV010000073.1:0-19002 GCF_057315035.1 Cupriavidus sp.
CAGATCTTCGAGGCCTACCGCGACAAGGTCGTGGAAGCCCGCACGCTGGTCGGCAGCGGGAACTGACGTCGGCGCGGTCGGGGTTTGCCTGACAGCGGGGGCGGTGTAACTGGGAGTAGACTATGCGCCACGCGCGATGGGCGCGTGTGAGGTGTCTACTTTTCGGAACGCGCCCCCATGCACGCTGCCGGCAGGTCCCTGACTTCCTTGTTCAAGCGCCGTCGCCGGGCGGCTGCCTGGCTGATGGTGCCGCCGGCCATGCTGTTCTCGGCACCGGCCGATGCCGATGAAACCACGTTGCCCGACGTGGTGGTCAGCGCGAGCCGCAATGAGCAGCGGCGCTTCGATGCGCCTGCCGCCATCGACAGCATTCCTGTCGATCCATTCACGGCGCCCTCGCCACTGGTAAGCCTGTCGGAACTGACGCTCACCAGCCCCGGCATCGCCGTACGCGACCGCCAGAACTATTCCCAGGATTTGCAGATCGCCGTGCGCGGCTTTGGTAGCCGTTCGACATTTGGGGTGCGAGGTGTGCGGCTGTTCGTCGACGGCATTCCGGCCACCATGCCCGATGGCCAGGGGCAGGCGTCGACGTTCGACCTGGCCAATGCAAGCCGTGTGGAAGTACTACGCGGCCCGTTTGCGCAGATGTATGGCAATGCGTCGGGCGGGGTGGTACAGATGTTCACGCCCGATCCGCCGAAATCGGGGTTCACGGGGCGGGCCTCGACCGGCTTCGGCTCCGACGGCCAGTGGCAGGCTGGCGTGGCGCTGGGCGGCGGCAATGACCGGCTTGGTGCCACGCTCGATGCGTGGACCTACCAGACCGACGGCTACCGCGACCATAGTGCCGCGCGCCGCTATCAGCTCAATGCCAAGGTCGTGGCGCAACCCACCGCCGCCACGAAGATTACGGGCCAGTTCAACTATTTCAACCAGCCGCTGGCGCAAGACCCGCTCGGGCTCACACGCGCCCAGGCCGAAGCCAATCCGCGCCAGTCGATTGCTGCCGCCACGCAGTTCAATACCGGCAAGGACGTGGAGCAGACGCAGGCCGGCGTGGTGATCGAACATCAGCTTGGCGAAAAGGACAGCCTGAACTTCCGGCTCTACGGCGGAGGGCGCCAGTTGACCCAGCGCCTGGGCTTCAGCGGCGCGGCACCGAGTTCGGCGGGTGGCATCGTCGACCTGGACCGGACCTATGGCGGCGGTGCATTGTCATGGACGCACAAGACCACGGCCAACGGCTTGCCGCTGCAGTGGACCGCGGGTATCGAGGCCAATGGCATGCGCGATGCGCGGCATGGCTATGTCAACGACAACGGCCAGCAGGGCGCTTTGCGGCGCGACGAGACTGACGAGGCGTCCGACTATGGGGCCTATGCGCAGTTCAACTGGACCGTGCATCCCGCATGGGAACTCGTGGGCGGCCTGCGTGCGAGCATGGTCCGGCTGCGTATCGACGATCATTTCGTGACGCCTGCGAGCCCCGACGACAGCGGGACATCCACCTATCACAACGTCAGCCCGGTCCTTGGCGTGGTCTGGCATGCGCAGGAAACGCTGAATGTTTACGCCAACCTGGGGCGCGGCTTTGAAACGCCCACGCTGACCGAGGTGGCCTATGGGCCTGGCGGCGTAGGCACCAACCTTGGCCTCCAGGCGTCCACGAGCCGCCAGGGCGAGATTGGCGTGAAATGGCAGTCGGGGGGACAGAGGCTGGAGGCGGCGCTGTTCGATGCCGACAGTCATCATGAGATCGTGCCGCTATCGAACGACAATGGCCGCGCGGTCTACCAGAACGTCAATGGCGTGCGGCGGCGCGGGCTGGAACTGGGCTGGCGCGGCGCGTTCGGAGCCGCACAGCGCCTGACGGCCGGGCTCGGGTATACGTACCTGGACGCGTATTTCGGTGAATCGTTCGTAAACGCACAGGGCGCCACGGTGGCTGCTGGCAATCGCCTGCCCGGCACGGCGCGGCACAGCTTTGGCGCCGAGCTTGCATACCGGCCATGGGGCCAGTGGATGGTGGGTGTGGAGGCCAAGGCCGACAGCAAGGTCTATGCGGACGATCTCAATACCCAGGCCGCGCCGGGCTACTTCATCTTCAACCTCAAGACCGGCTACACGTTCAAGCTGGGAGCCACGCAGCTCTATGTGTTCGGACGCATCGACAACGTGGCCGACCGGCACTATATCGGCTCCGTCATCGTCAATGAAGCCAACGGACGATACTACGAGCCGGCGCCCGGGCGCCGCTTCTTTGTCGGGCTGCGGGCCTCGATGTGATGGGCGATCTTCGTGGCATTGACTTGCCAACGCGTTGCCACGCGCCTAAGGTTGCGGTTTTAGCCGGTGCCAATGTGCCCCCGCCATGTCGTTAGCCACGCCTCCCGTCCCGACTTCCTCCATGCCCCAGGATCCCAAGCTGCGCATCATGCTATGGGTGGTCGCAGTGGGGTTCTTCATGCAGACGCTCGACTCGACCATCGTCAACACGGCGCTGCCGTCGATGGCGCGCAGCCTTGGCGAAAGTCCGCTGCGCATGCAGTCGGTCATCATTGCCTACTCGCTGACGATGGCCGTGATCATTCCGGCTTCGGGCTGGCTGGCCGACCGCTTTGGTACGCGGACCATCTTCCAGACCGCCATCGGACTGTTCGTACTGGGATCGTTGCTCTGTGCATGGGCGCCAAGCCTGCCGATGCTGACCGCGGCGCGCGTGGTGCAAGGTGCGGGCGGTGCGATGCTGCTACCGGTGGGGCGGCTGTCGGTGCTGCGTACCTTTCCGCGTGAGCAATATCTGCAAGCGCTGAGCTTCGTGGCAATCCCGGGCATGATCGGACCGCTGATCGGCCCGACCCTCGGGGGCTGGATCACGCAGACGTTCTCGTGGCACTGGATTTTCCTGATCAATGTACCGGTCGGGGTGATCGGCGCGCTGGCTACGGTCCGTTTCATGCCGAACGCCAGGCTGCCCGGTATCGGACGTTTCGACGTTGCCGGCTACGCGTTCTTGGCGATCGCGATGGTAACGCTGTCGTTTTCGCTCGACGGACTGGCCGGCATGGGCTTCCAGCATGCCACCGTGCTGATGCTGTTTATCGCCAGCATGGCCGCGCTGACCGCGTATGTGCTGCATGCGAACAAGAGCCAGATGCCGCTGTTCCCGCTCACGCTGTTCAAGATCCACGCGTTCAGCGTTGGCCTGCTCGGCAACCTGTTCGCGCGGATCGGCAATGGCGCCATGCCGTTCCTGATTCCGCTGACCCTGCAGGTCAGCCTGAACTACTCGCCATTCGATGCCGGCATGATGATGGTGCCGATCACCGTGGCCGGAATGGCCTCGAAGCGGCTGGCCACGTGGCTGATCGAACGCCATGGTTACCGGCGCGTGCTGGTGACCAACACGTTTGTCGTGGGTCTGGTGATGGCATCGTTCGCGCTGATCTCGCCGACTAGGCCGCCACCGCTGACGCTGCTGCAGCTGGTGATCTTCGGCGCCGTCAATTCGATCCAGTTCACGGCCATGAACACCGTCACGCTCAAGGATCTGAGCGGTGTGAACGCCAGTAGCGGCAACAGCATGCTGTCGATGATCCAGATGCTGTCGATGAGCCTGGCCGTGACTTCGGCTGGCGCACTGCTGGCCACGTTCCAGGCGGGGATCGGCTCGCACCACTTCGATGTCCTGCCGGCGTTTCATGCCACGTTCATCTGCGTGGGGCTGATTACCTCGGCCTCGGCGTGGATCTTCATGCAACTCAATCCAGAGAAGGCAACCACGGCCAGGGCCCAGCCATCGGAAGAGGTGTGATGTGATGCTGGCTCAGTGATTGCGGCCGACGAACAGTGAGCCCAAGCCGAGGATCTGCATGCTGACGATCACGACTGGCATCACATCGAAATTCCACAGCAGTTCGATCAACGACAGCAGCAGTTGCATCGACAGCGCGCCGACACTAAGCGTCCAGATCGCGCCGGTCGGGTCGCGTTGCAACTGGTTCGAGAGATAGAAAAGTCCCGCGCCGATGAACAGGTTGAAAACGGCTGGGTGGACATAGGATCCCATCCGGTCGACCAGTGCTGAATCGAATTCGTTGGAACCGCCGAATGCCGCATGAATCTGCATCAGCGCGGTAAATGTCATGCCGACCGACAGCAGATAGAGGGTGACCTGGGCAATGACGTAACGGTCCGCGGTGAATACTGCTGGAACTTTGGGCTTCAGGTTGAACAGCTTCAATGAGATCCCTCTGACTAGGCCTGCGTCAGGCGTGACGTGGGATCGGATGTTATTGCAGTTTCTGCCTTTTCAGAATCATAAATGTCCGAAACATCGGCGATTGAAATACCCGTGATTTTGCTCCCCTCTCCCGCAGCGCGGGAGAGGGGAGACAACCGGGGGGGGCATGACGATGCTTACGCCACCATCAACTCGCAGAACCGTGCGATATCGACGTTGCCGCCGCTGATGATCACGCCTACGCGCTTGCCCTTGAGGGCTTCCTTCATCTGCAGCACCGCCGCCAGGCCCAGGCAGCCGGTGGGCTCGACGATCATCTTCATGCGTTCGGCGAAGAAACGCATGGCTTCAACGAGTTGCTGGTCGGACGCGGTGAGGATGTCGTTGACGTCGCGCTTGATGATCGCGAACGTATAGTTGCCCAGATGCTGCGTCTGCGCGCCGTCGGCAATGGTCTTTGGCGTGTCGATATGCACGATCGATCCGCTGCGGAATGATTGCTGGCCGTCATTGCCGGCTTCGGGCTCCACGCCATAGAGCTGGCATTGCGGTGCCAGCGCGCGTGTGGTCAGCGCGGTGCCGGACAGCAGGCCACCACCGCCGAGCGGCGTGAACAGTGCGTCAAGTGCGCCCACTTCCTCGAACAACTCCTTGGCCGCGGTGCCCTGGCCAGACAGCACATCGGGATGGTCGTACGGCGGGATCAGCGTCATGCCGTGCTTCTGGGCAAGGTCGCGGCCGATGGCTTCGCGGTCTTCCTTGTAGCGATCGTAGATCACCACGTTGGCACCGTAGCCTTTGGTGGCGGCGATCTTGGCGGCCGGCGCGTCGTGCGGCATTACGATCGTGGCCGGCATGCCGAGCAGCTTTGCCGACAGCGCAATGCCCTGCGCATGGTTGCCCGACGAGAACGCCACCACGCCGCCCTTGCGCTGTTCAGGTGTGAACTTTGCCAGCGAATTGAAGGCGCCACGGAACTTGAAGGCGCCCATGCGCTGGAAGTTCTCGCATTTGAAGAAGACTTCAGCGCCGAGCAGCTCGTTGAGCGTGCGCGAAGTATTGACCGGGGTGCGGTTGGCGTAGCCTTCAATGCGTCCGGCAGCGGCTTCGACGTCGGCGTAGGTAGGCAATGGCAGGGTCGTCATGGTAGTGGTGTGAGTGGATGCGGTTTACCAGGGCCACGCCAGGCGCGTGCCAGCGCCGTTGGCCAGGGCTCGTTCGTGAAGAAAGCGGGCGACGGTCAGGTCCTGCAGGGCCAGGCCGGTCATGTCGAATACGGTGATGTCGGCGGGCTGTCGCTCGATGGCGGCGGCGCCTGTCAGCAAGTCGCCAATCTCGATGCAGGTTTCATCCTGTGCCCACTGGCATTCGCCAATGCTGCGCGCCTGATCCAGATCGTCGACGACGATGCGCGCGCGTTCGAGAACTCCCGGCGGCAGCTCGCGCTTGCCCGCGGTATCGGCGCCCACGCATGTGAAATGCGTCCCGGCTTGCACCGCATCGGCATCGAACAGCGCGCCCTTACCGGGCGTTGCGGTAATCACGACATCGCTGTCGGCCACTGCTGCGTTGCGGTCGGTGGCCAGGGCCAGATTGCAGCGTCCGGCAAACTCGGCCTCGAAGCTGGCGCTCGGCGTGCCGCTGGCACTGACATAGCGCACATCGGTAAGCGTTGGCATGAGGCGCAGGGCATAGCTGAGCTGTACCCGAGCCTGCACGCCGGTACCAAAGATGCAGACACGCCTGCTGTCCTGGCGCGCCAGTGCCTGCAGTCCGATGCCGCCCGCGGCCCCGGTGCGCGCCGTGGTAATCGCGTTGCCGTCGAGCATGCAAATGGGGCGCCCGGTGGCGGGATCGATCAACAGGATGGTGGCTTGATGCGGTTCACCGCCGCGCTCGCGGTTGCCGGGCCAGAAGCCGGCGGCCTTGAAACCCAGCAGGCCTTGCCGGCCAACGTCCCCGGCCTTGATACCGAACACGCCGCCGGTGGCGAGCTTTTCGCGAATCACCGGAAACACGCGGCCCTCGCGGTGGCTGTGCAGCACGAATGCTTCGCGCACGGCGGCCAGTACGTCGTCTGGTACCAGTGCGGCTTCCACGGCATGCTTGTCGAGCAGCAACAGTTGCGCGGCGGCGGTATTGGTGGAGTGGGTTGAACTAGCGTGCATAGCTGTAGACGGTGGCGCGCGACACACCAAGATGTGCCGCAATGGTTTCCATGGCCCGACGGATGTCGAGCAGGCCGGAGGCCTTGAGTTCGCCCAGCAGCGCACGCCGTTCGTCGGTTTTCAGCGAGCGCGGCGTGGTGGCGAGGCGGGCGGCAAAGGCGTCGATGCGGGCGCGCAGCGCGTCGGTGCCGGCCGGATCGAGCGTTTCCTTGGGACCCTCCGTCGCAGTCTGCACGAACTGGCCCATCGCCATCTGCAGGCTGCGGAACAGCGTCAGGTCCACGTTCATGCAGAGTGCCGCGACGTAGCGGCCAGTACTGTCCTTGATGCCGATCGACGTGCTCTTGGCCTGGCGCCCATCAGCGAACTGGTTTGCGTAGTTGGCCAGGATTTGCGGATAGTGCGGATCGGTGATGCGGGCCTCGCCAAGCTCTGTGGTGGGATCGCCCACGCCACGTCCGGAAAGATTGTTGTGGATCGCCAGGATCGACTGGCCGGGCTCCAGCAGATCGTGCACCACGATCTCGCAGAACGGGGCCAGCGTCTGGCCCAGCCCGTCGGCAATCTGCTTGATCTGTTCGAGCAGCAGGCGCTGTTCGTCGGTCCGTTCCGGCATGGCAAATGGTCTCGCAATCATTGCCATACAGTTTGTATAACACTGGACTAAATGTCAATAAATGGATAAGAAAAAGGCGTGGGGGCCACATGACCGCCACGCCTTGCCGGCTTTACAGCAACTTCAGGCCGTTTCCGCCACGCGGATCTCCACCAGCAGCTTGCGCAGTTCCGGCACGCAAGACCCGCAATTGCCGCCGGCCTTCACGCAAGCCGTGATCTCGGCCGGCGTCTTGAGATCGTGCTGCCGCACGGCGTCGCAGATCGTGTTGCGGCCCACGCCAAAGCACGAGCAGACCGTTGGTCCAGCGTCGGCAGTCTTTTCGAGCGGCTGGCCCAGCAGCAGGCCGATACGGTCGGTATCGGCAAGGGCCTCCTGCCCGAACAGTTGCGACAGCCATGCACGCGAAGGCAGGTCGGCGCGCGTGGAAACGTAGACGCACGCCTGCAACTGGTCGTTGACGACGTACCCGGCGTGATAGACGCCTGCGGTGCGGTCTTCGTATTCGAGCCAGTCGGCATCCGGATCCTGTACGCCCAGCAACTCGCGCGCCCATGCGGCGCGGTCATCGATGGTGTCGCGTCCGGCGAATTCATAGCGATGGAACTGCTTGCCCTGGATGCGCGTCCAGTACGTCAACGCTTCGGCGGACAATGCCGTGCGACTCAGCACGAAGCCATGCCACGATACGCGGAACTCTTCCACATGCACCGGCGTGTGCTTGAACTCGGGCTCGCCCGAAACCGGATCGACCACGGGATTGACCACGGCACCAACGCGTGCATCGGAACTGAACTGGTCGTTCCAGTGGATCGGCACGAACACGCTGCCGCGTGGAATGCCGCCGCCAAAGCGCACACGTGCCACCATGGCACCCCAGCGGCTCGACACGCGCGCGAGCTTGCCTTCGCCAACACCGCACAGCAAAGCATCTTGCGGATGCATGTCGACGAACGGCTCGGGAATATGATCGGACAGCCGCGCGGCCTTGCCCGTGCGGGTCATGGTGTGCCATTGGTCGCGCACGCGTCCCGTATTGAGAATCAGCGGAAACTCGTCATCGGTCGTGTTGGCCGGTGCGCGCGCCGCGGTGGCCACAAAACGCGCGCGGCCATCGCCAAACGCATAGCGACCGTCCTCGAACAGCCGCTGCGTACCGTGCGGCGTGGCTGCGCGCACAGGCCATTGCACTGGTTCGAAATCGTCGTAGTCGTCCTTGCCCAGCCCGGCCAGACCGCCGATATCGAACATGCGCGGCGCTTCGCGGGTATCGTCGGTGCCGTTACGCCACGCGCTGAGCCGCGCATGCTCGTCGAAGATCTCGTGCTGGCCCGCATAGTCGAAGCCCGCAAAGCCCATGCGGCGTGCCACGTCGCACAGGATGTCCCAGTCGGCGCGTGCTTCGCCCGGCGCGGGCAGGAACGCACGCTGGCGCGAAATGCGGCGCTCGGAATTGGTCACCGTGCCGTCCTTCTCGCCCCAGCCCAGCGCGGGCAGCAGCACGTGGGCCGCATCGTTGGTGTCGGTGCGTGTCACCACGTCGGAGCTGACCACGAACTCGCATTGCGCAAGTGCGCGGCGTGCCTGGTCGGCGTCAGGCAGGCTGACCACCGGATTGGTGGCGATCACCCATACAGCCTTGACCTTGCCTTGCTCGATGGCCTCGAACAGGTCGACCGCCTTGAGGCCGGGCTTGTCGGCCATGGCAGGCGACTGCCAGAAGTCCTGCACGATATCGCGATGTACCGGGTTGGCCAGTTCCATATGCGCGGCCAGCATATTGGCCAGGCCGCCCACTTCGCGGCCACCCATGGCATTGGGCTGGCCCGTCAGTGAGAACGGACCCATGCCGGCACGGCCGATGCGGCCGGTCAGCAAGTGGCAGTTGATGATGCTGTTGACCTTGTCCGTTCCCGACGACGACTGGTTCACGCCCATCGAGAATGCGGTGATGACCTTCGGGGTGCTTGCGAACAGTTCGAAGAACGTCTGCACGTCCTGCGGATCGAGCTTGCAGGCACGGGCGAGGGCGGCGATGTCCGCACTGTCGGCGGCTGCGGACAGCGCATCATCAAGGCCGCTGGTGTGGGCATCGATAAAATCCTTGTCGGCATGGCCGTGACGGGCGAGGTAGCTCAACAGGCCGTTGAACAGGCGCACATCGGTGCCGGCACGCAGCGGCAGGTGCAGGTCGGCCAGCTCGCAGGTGGCGGTGCGGCGCGGATCGATGGCCACGATCTTCATGTCGGGCCGCGCTTCCTTGGCGCGCGTCAGGCGCTGGAACAGGATCGGGTGGCACCATGCGGTATTGGAACCGGTCAGGACCACCAGGTCAGCTTGCTCGAGGTCTTCGTAGCTGCATGGCACGAGGTCTTCACCAAACGCACGCTTGTGGCCGGCCACGGCCGACGACATGCACAGGCGCGAATTGGTGTCGATGTTGGCCGAGCCGATAAAGCCCTTCATCAGCTTGTTGGCGATGTAGTAGTCCTCGGTCAGGATCTGGCCGGACACGTACAACGCCACGGCATCGGGTCCGTGCTTCGCAATCACATCGGCAAAGCCCTTGGCCACCTTGTCGAGTGCTTCATCCCAGCTTGCCCGCTGCAGTGAACCGTCGACGGCGCGCAGTTGCGGATGCAGCAGGCGGCCATCGAGGTCGAGCGTATCGCCAAGCGCGGAGCCCTTGACGCACAGGCGTCCGAAGTTCGAAGCGTGGTCGGCGTCGCCTTGCACTTCGACCTGGCCATCGGCGCGCACGGTGGCGCGCACACCGCAACCCACGCCACAGTACGGGCACGTGGTTGAGACAGTCTTGGTGGGGGTGGTGGCAACCACCGCGATATCGGACAGGTTCACAGGTAAATCTCTTCGGTCGTTGGCAGTGTGCGTGGCCGGGGCGGGATCACGCAGCCAGGGCCTCGCATTGCGCCTGGCCAAACAACAGGCGCTGCCGCAGCGCGCCAACAGGTTTGCCGGACTGGATCAGGTCGAAATACCAGGGGCCGTCCTTGACGTCGCCGTAGAGCACGGCACCCACCAGCCGGCCATGCTGCAACACCAGCCGCTTGTAGACGCCGCGGCGCGGATCGCGCAGCACCAGGTCTTCGCTGTCGTCGCCGCCAATGAAATCGCCGGCGGAGTACAGGTCCACCCCGGTCACCTTGAGCTTGGTGGCGGTGGCTTGCTGCACATAGCGGCGATGTCCGGCGCCCGCCAGATGCGCGGCGCACACGCGCGCCTGGTCCCAGATGGGTGCCACCAGACCGAACGTGGCCTGGCGATGCTGCACGCATTCGCCCACGGCATAAATGCGTGGGTCGAACGTTTGCAGCGTGTCGTCGACCACGATCGCGCGTTCGCAGCGCAGACCGGCGCTGGCGGCCAGTTCGATATTCGGACGCACGCCCGCGGTCATGACCACGAGGTCGGCCGGAATCTGCGTACCGTCCTTGAACAGCACGCCGGTCACGCGTTCATCGCCGAGGATGCCGGCGGTCTGCGCGCTCAGCAGGAAGCGCAGGCCCTTGCGTTCGAGCGCCACCTTCAACAGACCGGCGGCCGGCTTGTCGAGCTGGCGTTCCATCAGCGTGTCGGCCAGATGCACGACGGTGACATCCATGCCCTGGCGCATCAGGCCGTTGGCGGCTTCCAGGCCAAGCAGGCCGCCGCCGATCACCACCGCGTGGCGATGGTTGCGCGCGGCATGCAGCATGGTTTCCACGTCCTGGATATCGCGGAACGCAATCACGCCGTCGAGCGTATGGCCGGGAACGGGAATGATGAAGGGCAGGGAGCCGGTAGCCAGCAACAGGCGGTCGTAGCGGACTTCCTTGCCCGACGCCGAGCGCACCAGGCGGCGCGGCCGGTCGATGGCCACCACGGGGTCGCCGGCCAGCAGTTCGATGCCGTTCTGCGCATACCATTCGCGCTTATTGAGCATGATGTCGTCGACGGTCTTCTCGCCGGCCAACACCGGGGACAGCAGGATACGGTTGTAGTTGCCGTGCGGCTCGGCGCCGAACACCGTGATGTCATACAGGTCCGGCGCGAGCTTGAGCAGTTCCTCGACCGTGCGCATGCCGGCCATGCCGTTGCCTACGACGACGAGGCGCGGCTTGGCCTGTGGGGTGGCGGGGGGCGTCATGAGCACTTCCTCTTGGCGTGGACGAGGTGGGATATCAAGGGGTCAGGCGGCCAGTTCTTCCTCGGCTTCGCGCAGCACCACGGATGCGGCTACCCACACCTTGCCATCATAGACCCGGGCGGCGTACGCATCGACCGAGTGCTCGGGCGCTTCCAGGCATTCGCCGGTGCGCAGGTCGAAGTGGTGCTTGTAGATCGGCGACGCGACCACGACGCGCTCGCCGAGGCTGCCAACCAGGCCGCGCGACAGCACATTGGCCTGCGAGTTGGGGTCGAAGTTGGCAATCGCGTAGACCTGGTCGCCGTGGCCGATACGGAACACCGCTACCTGCTGTTTATCGACCAGTGCACAAACACCAGTATTGGGCACGATATCGCGCAAGGTGCAAATCGCGGTCCAGGTTTCAGGATGGTGGGCTTGGCTCATCACGTTCTCCTTGTTTCAGGCTGCATTTGCGGGCACGGCGACCACGGGAATGTGGCTCAGTCTGGAACGCTGCAAGTTCCGTTCCTCCGGCGTGGCGGGACGAATCTGGCCGCGCTCCTCGAGGAAGACCAGGTTGTCGTCGCGCATGTCGCTGTTGACGAAGTGGCGGAAGCGCTTGCGCGTTTCCGGATTGGTGATCGCCTTCTTCCACTCGTCTTCGTAGGTGTCCACCACGTGCTGCATTTCGGCTTCGAGTTCGGCGCCGATGCCAAGCTTGTCGTCGATGACCACGGACTTCAGGTAGTCCAGGCCGCCTTCGAGGTTGTCGCGCCAGGTGCTGGTGCGTTGCAAGCGGTCGGCGGTGCGCACGTAGAACATCAGGAAGCGGTCGACGTAGCGGATCAGCGTTTCACGGTCCAGGTCACCGGCCAGCAGTTCGGCATGGCGCGGCTTCATGCCGCCATTGCCGCATACATAGAGGTTCCAGCCCTTTTCCGTGGCGATGATGCCGACATCCTTGCCTTGCGCTTCGGCGCATTCGCGCGTGCAACCCGAGACGCCGAACTTGATCTTGTGCGGCGCGCGCAGGCCCTTGTAGCGGTTCTCGATATCGATGGCGAGGCCCACCGAATCGTCCACGCCATAGCGGCACCACGTGGAGCCGACGCACGATTTCACCGTGCGCAGCGACTTGCCGTAGGCGTGACCCGATTCAAAGCCGGCGGCCACCAGTTCTTCCCAGATCAGCGGCAGCTCTTCAAGACGCGCACCAAACATGTCGACGCGCGCGCCACCGGTGATCTTGGTGTACAGGCCGTACTTCTTGGCAACCTGTCCCACGGCGATCAGGCCGTCGGGCGTCACTTCGCCGCCCGGCATGCGCGGCACCACCGAGTACGTGCCGTCCTTCTGGATGTTGGCCAGGAAATAGTCGTTCGAATCCTGCAGGCTCGCGTGTTCTTCCTTGAGCACGAACTCGTTCCAGCACGAGGCCAGGATGCTGCCGATGGTGGGCTTGCAGATGTCGCAGCCCAGGCCCTTGCCATGCGCGGCCAGCAGGTCGTCGAACGTCTTGAACTTGCCCACGCGCACCAGGTGGTAGAGCTCCTGGCGCGAATACGGGAAGTGCTCGCAGACATGGTTGTTGACCGCCATGCCTTGCTTCTTCATCTCGGCCTTCATGATCTGCGTGACCAGCGGCACGCAGCCACCGCAGGCGGTGCCGGCCTTGGTGCACGACTTCAGCGCGCCGATGGTGGTGGCGCCGTCGGTCACGGCGGCACAGATCTGGCCCTTGCTGACGTTGTTGCACGAGCAGATCTGCGCGCCATCGGGCAGTGCGTCGGCACCCAGCGCGGGCTTGGCCTGGCCGTCGGATGACGGCAGGATCAGGAACTCGGGCGACTCCGGCAGCTCGATACGGTTCAGCATCATCTGCAGCAGCGTGCCGTACTCGGCGGCATCGCCGACCAGCACACCGCCCAGCAGGAACTTGCCGCAATCGGAAACCACGAGCTTCTTGTAGACCTGCTTGCGTTCGTCGGTGAACTGGTACGAGCGGCTGCCCGGCACGTTGCCGTGCGGGTCCCCGATGCTGGCCACGTCCACGCCCATCAGCTTGAGCTTGGTGCTCATGTCCGCACCGCCGAACTCGGCGGCTTCGCCGCGCAGATGGCGTGCGGCCACGCGGGCCATGTCGTAGCCCGGGGCTACCAGGCCGTAGATCTTGCCGTCCCACAGCGCGCATTCGCCAATCGCATAGATGTGCGGATCAGACGTCAGGCAGTTGTTGTCGATCACGATGCCGCCGCGCGGACCAATGCCCAGGCCGCTTTCGCGCGCCAGTTCGTCGCGCGGACGGATGCCGGCCGAGAACACGATCATGTCGGTGTCCAGGTGCGTACCGTCGGCAAAGTTCATGCGATGCGTACCATCCTCGCCATCGACGATCTCGACCGTGTTCTTGCCGGTATGGGCCTTGACGCCGAGTTCTTCGATCTTCTGGCGCAGCATGCGGCCGCCACCGTCATCGACCTGCACCGCCATCAGGCGCGGCGCGAACTCGACCACGTGCGTTTCCAGATTCATGTCGCGCAGGGCCTTCGCGCATTCCAGACCCAGCAGCCCGCCGCCGATCACCACGCCCGACTTCGCGCGCTGGCCGCATTCGAGCATCGCTTCGAGGTCTTCGATGGTGCGATAGACAAAGGTGTCCTTGCGGTCCTTGCCCGGCAGCGGCGGCACGAACGGATACGAACCGGTGGCCAGTACGAGCTTGTCGTAGGACAGCGTCTCGCCAGTGGAGGTGGTCACCGTCCTGGCCGCGGTGTCGATTGCGGTGGCCTTGGCGTTCAGGCGCAGCAACATGTTGTTGTGCTGGTCGAAGAACCCCTGCGGTACCAGCGACAGGTCGTCGGCGGACTTGCCTGCGAAGAATTCAGACAGGTGCACGCGATCGTACGCGGGGCGCGGTTCCTCGCAGAGCACCGTCACTTCGAGATCCTGTGCGCCGGCTTCGGCCAGGCATTCCAGGAACTTGTGGCCGACCATGCCGTGCCCGACGATGATGATCTTCATGATGCTTTCCTTGTCCGGATGGGGATGTCTTTTGTGGTTCTGGTGAATCAGTTGGCTAGCGCGCTGTCATACAGGGCTTGCTCGCGGGCCTTGTGCTCGGCGCTGAAGCGCACGGCAATGGCGCACAGTGCGGCCAGCGTGGCGGCCACGCCCAGGTACGTCAGTGTCTGTTGCAGGTCGCCGAGGCCCTTCATCAGGAAGCCCGCGGCCACCGCGCCTACGTTGCCGCCCGCGCCGATGATCCCGGCCACACCGCCCAGCGCCTTGCGATCGATAAACGGCACCAGTGCATACGTGGCGCCACAGGCCATGTGCGTGAACAGGCCGAACATCAGCATCGCGGCAATGGCCGTGACCACGCCCGAGGCATGTGCAAACGCCAGTAGGCCCAGGCCTTCGCCGAGAATGAACACGAACAGCACGATCGAGCGCGCATCGAGACCGCGGTGCTTTGCGAAGCGGTCCGAGACATAGCCGCCCAGTGCGCGTGCAAACAGCGCCAGCAGGCCGAAGCTTGCTGCTGCCATGCCGGCGGCGGACAGCGACAGGCCGAAGCGGTCCACATAAAACGTAGCGGCCACGTTGTGGATAAAGATCTCGACGCCAAAGCACGCGCCATACGTGATGAACAGCATCCAGACGCGGTAATTGGCGCTGGCAGCACGGAAGCTGGCCCAACCGCCGCCGCCCTTGCCGCCGCTGACGGCGATGCCGCGGGCGCGCAGGTCCGAGAAGTTGCCTTCCGGGCAGTCCTGCGTGAAGCGCCAGTAGACGACGGCCATGATCAGCATCAGCACGCCCGGCACGATCAGCGCCACGCGCCAGCCCAGTGCATGATCGACGCCCAGGAACAGCACGGCGGCCAGCAGCAGCGGCATCGCGGCTTGCGCGGCGCCACCGCCGGCGTTGCCCCAGCCTGCCGAAGCCGCATTGGCGGTGCCCACCACGTTCGGCGCGAACATCACCGAGGTGTGGTACTGCGTGATGACGAAGCTCGCGCCAACCGCGCCGATCAGCAGGCGGAAGAACAGGAAGGTTTCGTAGTTCTGGGCGAACGCCACGCCGATCACCGGAATTGCGCCGATGGCCAGCAGGCCGGTGTAGGTCTTGCGCGGTCCGAAGCGGTCGCACATCGGGCCAATCACCAGGCGCACCAGGATCGTGACCGCCACCGCGGCAATGTTGATGTTGGCAATCTGGCCCGGGGTCAGGCCAAACTCGCCCTTGAGCACCGGCATCAGAGGTGCGCAGGCAAACCACGCGAAGAAGCAGACGAAGAACGCCATCCACGTCAGGTGGAAGGCGCGCATCTGCGGGGTCTTCAGACTCAGCAGATCGATCCGGGTGGCTTTGCCGTTCATGCTTTTGCTCCAAAAACAAAAAGCGTCCCGAGAGCCTGGCAAGGTAGTGCCAGTTCTGGGGACGCCGTTGTCCTGACGGTCCGCTACATGGCATAGCGAGCCGGTGTGTGGGGGTGGGCTGGTCGCCGTTGACCGGCCCGCGCTTTATATCGCAAGCGGTGTGCCAGGTCCGTTGGGTGATGGTTTGGGAGCTTTATGCGCGCGAAATCCGACTTTAGGTGCAGTCAGGTGCATGTTTATGCATCATGGTGCAGCGCCAGAGTTGGGCGTTGGCACGGCTATGGTGCAGTGCAATGATTGCGGACGGTGCGCGGCGAGCGGCGGGGAAAATGGAGACGGTGCTTTGGCGACGCGTTCAGTTCACGTGTCGTCCGAGGTTGGAGCGGTAAGGAGCGAAACCAGTTGCATATCCGATGGCGCAACCGGTTGGTTGGCTTCGTCGATCAGGGCAGCGCGAACCTTCAGGCCCGTGACGCGCGAGCGGATCTCTGCCGGACCCTGGCCATCGGGCTTCATATGGGAGTCGCCCCATTGCATCAGGCCAACGATCACTGGCAGCAGTTCGACTGCCGCGCGGGTCGGATGGTAGGCGAAACGCTCGCGTTCGCCGGGCTCCCGGTAGCCAACCTTGCGCAGCAGTCCCGCCTCGGTCAGGGTCTTGAGCCGGGCAGACAGCACGGCCGGCGAACACTGCAGACGTTCAAGGAACTCGTCGAATCGTCGCACCCCGGAAAACACATCGCGCAAGATAAGAATTGTCCACTTTTCGCCGATCAGCGAAAGCGTGGCGGCAATCGAGCACTGTGCGAAGTCGGATGGCGGCGGCGTATTCATGGCTTGAGCATAGCACCCTAACTTCATTTGCAAAAGTCAGGGTTTCGACTATAGTTCTGCCTACGGAAAATGTAGTCAGGGGTAGGTCATGGGAAGCAGCGCAATAGGGCAAGACGTCGACAGCGCGGCAGGAGCCGGCATTGGCGAGGAAAGCTGGACGGCGCGCGGTGGCAGCCAGTTGACGCTGCGGAGCGTGCGGGCGGCGGACCAGACTGGACTGCGGGCGTTTATCGATGGCCTGTCGCGGGAAAGCCGCTACTTCCGCTTCCTGACCGGAGGAAGAATTTCCGACGAGACCATCCAAGGCTTTGTCAGCCACCGGCCAGGCCGTGACGCGGCAGTTGTGGTTGTCACGCGCAATGAAGATGGCGCGGAATCGATCGTCGCCAACGCCGAGTACGTGGTCAATGCCGATGACGTTGCCGAACTTGCCGTGGTCGTGGCCGACGACTGGCAGGGCCAGGGACTGGGGCGCCGCTTGATCCGGCGCTTGCAGCAGATGGCCCGCGCCAGCCAGTTGCAGGGCATGCGCGGCGATGTGTTGAGTGAGAACCGTCGCATGTTGGCCATCATGCGCGATTGCGGCTTTTCAACGCGCCGCAATCCCGACGACAGCTATCTTCACGAGGTCAACCTGTCGCTACAAGACGCGCGTGCCCAGCGGCAGGCAGGAGACCACTGGCTGCCGCGCGACTGGTTTGCAGCGAACTGAAATAAAAAGAAAGGCTATGCCTTGCCGCGCGACGTTACGGTGCACCCGATCGATGCCGTGATAATGGCGGCGATCGCTACCCACTGGATCGCGGTCAACTGTTCGTGCAGGAATGCCAGTCCAGCCAGCGCCCCCATCGCGGGTTCCAGGCTTAGCAAAATGCCAAAGGTCCGGCGCGGCAGCCGTTTCAGCGCGACCATCTCCAGCGAATAGGGAATCGCGCTCGACATCAGGCCGACCGCTAGTCCGGACATCAGCAATGCGGGACTGAACAGTTCCGTGCCCGCGTGGGCCACGCCGAACGGCAACGCGACGAGCGCCGCCATGGTCATCCCCAGCGAGGTGGCCTGGCCGCCATGCGCATTGCCAGCCATCTGGCCAAACACAATGTAGAGGGCCCAGCCGACACCGGCTGCCAGGGCAAAGCCGATGCCGACAGGGTCGAGATGGGTTGCGGCCTCGCCCAGCGGTAGCAGCAGCACCAGGCCGGCAACGGCACAGGCAATCCACAGGAAGTCGATGGCCCGGCGCGAGGACAATACGGCCACGGTCAACGGGCCGGTGAATTCGATCGCGATTGCCAGTCCCAGCGGGATCGTGCGCAGCGACATATAGAACAGCAGATTCGTGGCACCCAGAGCGGCGCCATACAACGCGATGGCGCGCGCATGATTGCCGGATAGCGGAAAGCGCCATGGGCGCCAGACTGCAATCAGGATCAGCGCGGCGAAGCCGACCCGGAGCGCAACCGTGCCTTGCGCGCCGACGGCACCAAACAGACTCTTGGCAAACGACGTTCCGATACACAGCGATGCCATGGAGGCGATCAGCGCCAGTACCGCCAACAAGGTGTCGCTTTGCTTGATACGGGTGAGAGGCAATTCTTGTCCTGGGGAAATCATGAACCCGAAAGCGGGCGGTGCGGCATCTTGCACCAACCGTGGGCAGCGTGCCATACACAGATTAGGGTGCCGACCGCTGTACAGTTGGTCGCGCTGCAGCATTTGCGGACGCCGCCGGACGCACTATGGTTGAGAGACCTCAATCCCGGAGTTCACCATGGAAGCGAAAGCTGCCCGTCGTCATGTCGTGATTACTGGCGCGGCAGGCGCGCTGGGCCGTGCGGTAGCCAGCCGATTTGCCGCCGAAGGCGCGCGGCTGGCGCTGATCGACCGCGACCTGCAGCACCTGCAAAGCGTCTTCGCCCATCCGGAGCCCGATCACGGCGGTACGCTGCTGCACGCTGCCGATGTCACGTCCGACACGGCCATGGCGCCTGTGGCGGCTACCATTCTCGACGCGTTCGGTACCGTCGATGTACTGGTACACGTGGCGGGTGGATTCGAAATGGGTGAGCCTACCCATGCATTGAGCCGCGAATCGTGGCTGCGCATGATGGACCTGAATGCGTGGTCGTTCGTCGCCGTGACCGGTCATTTCATCCCGGCCATGACCTTCCAGCGCCACGGCAAGGTGGTCGCGGTGTCTGCGCGGGGCGCGGCCAGTGGGGCGGCAACGATGGGCGCCTACGCCGCATCGAAGAGCGCATTGCAGCGGCTGGTGGAAAGCCTGTCGTATGAAGTGCGCGGCTCGGGCATCAACGTCAATAGCATTGCGCCCAGCATTCTCGATACGCCTGCAAACCGTCATGCAATGCCGTCGGCCAATCCGGCGCTATGGGTGTCCACTGGCGCCGCGGCTCGCGCGGTTGCCTTTTTGGCATCCGACGCGGCCGACGCGATCCACGGGCAACATATGGTGCTGGATGGCTTGAGTTGAGCGGCGAGTTCATCATGCTGCGCGAGAAACCTCGGACTTCAGGCCGGGGATGGATAGCGCGGCGTGCGCGGCACGCCCTTCTCCCGCTTCTCCTCTGTAGGGGCTATCTTTGGGACGAAAGTGGTAGCCATATCCG
>NZ_DBHKYV010000074.1:0-13179 GCF_057315035.1 Cupriavidus sp.
GGTTTGCGGCTAGGGGGAGGGGGTGCGCCGGCGCGTGGGGTCTTGCCGGTGGTGCAGCGAGTGGTGGGGTGGTGCCAACAGAATGGCGTCAGGTGTCGGGGCGCTGGCAACGCTTGGGCAGCGTCGCGCGATCAAGGTAGGTTTGCAGATGGCAGGGGTGCTGACTAGCGTCCTTCGACGACCGACCGGGTCAAGGGCGATGGCTTGCCAGGAAGGCGACCAAGGAACCGCATTCGAGCAGCGTGTTGCGGCGTAGTCCGCATGCCGTCAGCGCATGGTCTTTGCGCCCATGACTAGCAACGGTGGTTCATGGGACGTTCATGGGCAACAGTACCATCTGTTTTCCCTGGAGGTGCAGCCGATCCTGGATTTCGCCCGGCGTCTGGTTATGCAGCCACGAGGTCAGGAAATTGACATGGCGGAAGATCAGCTTGCTGGCGAAGCAGACGCTGTTCGGAAAGTCAGTACGTAGTCGACAAGCAGCGCGGCGCCGGACACGAGTCCTGGATGCGGCCCAAGCAACGCTGTGGCAACGCGATAGCCACCGCCGCCAGTAGGAAACAACTCGATGACCTGGTTGTAGCCCACCGCGATGATGAAGACCGTGGAGGCCGTGGCCAGCGCAAGGAAAAGCGCCAGCGGCGTATGGCTGCCGAGCGCCAGAAACGCCTCCTCCGGCCCATAACAGGAAGAAGACAGGCCGTCCGCGCCTAGCCCGACCCAAGCCAGGACCGGAGCGACGGCAATGGCATGGCGCGTGGCCGGCGCAAGGGGGTCAAGCGGCTTGCCGGCCAGGTATGTCCACCATCGGGATAATCCGGCCATTGTCGCTCTCCTGCCTTCAAACCATGAAGGGTGGGCTGAATGCAGTGCCGGGATGCGATGCACAAGACGAGGCACATTCGGCCCTGCGATTACTTTAGGCGCGCGGGGAATCCGACCCAAGCAAGCAGGGCGCGTAGAGGGCTGTACTTGAGAATTTTTACGGGATTTTTATCCGCCTCGGGCAAGCTTTGACGCAGGTTGTACGTACCGTTACTTAGCATGAAGTCATGGAGATCCGAGGTGTCAGCGCACCTGGACATACAACACAAGGCAGGTTGGCCATGATCAAGATACTCGTGCCGGTTGACGGCTCGAAATGCGCTTTAGATGCGGTGCGACATGCCGCCTTCCTCTTTCGGGAGGCCGGCGGTTATTCCGAGGTAGTGCTTTTGAACGTGCAAGCGCCGCTTGAACGCGGCCGGGCGAGCGCATTTCATTCATTGGCCTCCTTGAGAGAGTGTGAGCGGCGCGACGGCGAGTCTGCACTCGCACAAGCCTGCGACATCCTTGAGGGTTCCGGCGTGCCGTATTCGTCAATCATCGGCCTGGGACATACCGCAAGAACCATTGTGAGCGCGGCCACGGCCACGCAAAGCGACAGCATTGTGATGGGTGTGAGCCTCTGGTCGCAGATCAAGGCCTACTTCGGAGCCGGACTGCCTGCAAAGGTCATCCGGAAGGCCTCAGTGCCTGTGACAATCGTGAAGCCTTCCCGCGCAGCAGGCGCGGCGATCAATGCCTGGCTACCTCAGCAACTGCATACCCATGTCCGCCCTGAACTTGTCGACTATCCGTCGACATATTGAGCGGATGCCATCCAGATCAGCTATGCCACCGGGCATACGAAAATCGCCCCGATTCTCGATGTTGTAACTCACCCTATTCGACTCGAAGACGTGCGTATCACCGGTCGGTGGCAAAAAGAAGGGTGGGGGAGAGACGGGGCGTTTTCATTGTCGTGGCTCGTGAGGTTGTCGATAGATGATGTCAAGCAGCGACTTGCCGCATCTGCAGCAAACTGAAATCCGCAATCAGGTTCCCTGCTGTCGCCCGGAATGCATGGATGTGCGGTCCTGCCATGTGCCGATGCCAATCTTCGAGCGAGGCCCACTGTTCGATGAACACAATGTGCCGAGGATCCGCGTTCGAAACGTTCAGTTCATATCGGAGGCAGCCAGTGCTGTTCTTCGCGGCATCAACGAGTTGAGTCTGCGCAGCGATCAGTTGTTGTTCGCATCCCGGTTTTGCCCAAGCTTGGGCGATGATCACCAGCGGGTCACTCATGACGATCTCCTTCATTAATTGTCCGTTGGGTGTCTGCAACCATGTCAGGCAATGGTGGGCACGGTTCCGCCCTCGGCGCGAATGGCTGCACCGTTGATTGCTGCGGCGCGATTGCTGGACAGAAATGCCACAACATTGGCAATCTCGGCTGGTTTGACCAGGCGACTAATCAGCGACGAAGGCCGGTTCTCGGTCATGAACGTACGCTCAGCCTCGGCATAGGTGAGTGTTGGATTCACGGACCCAATAAACTCCTTCAGACTCTCCGTTTCAGTCGGGCCTGGCAGCACCGCATTGACGGTGACCGCAGTTCCCCTTGTGAGTTCGGCAAGGCTGCGGGAGATCGATAGCTGTGTGGCTTTGCTCGCGCTGTAGTGCGCCATCGCAGCCATTGGCACAAGTGCGACCTCGCTGGAAATGAAGATCACGCGGCCATGACCCCGGTCGAGCATCGCCTTCATGTACTGCCTCGCCAGTCGGACGCCGCTCCAGACGTTTACTTCAAACATGCGCTGCCAATCATCGTCGCTGGTGTCGAAGAAATCGCTGAGCGCATACGTGCCCATGTTGTTGATCAGGATATCCACGTCCGGATATTTGGCGGACGCCAGCGTGGCGCCGGCTGCCGTGCTGAGGTCGGCGACCAGCGGTAGTGCCCGGCCCTCCCCGAAACGGTTTGCGAGATGCTTCACTGCGGTGGCAACGGTTTCCTGGTTTCGACCATTGATGATGACGTTCGCGCCGTCGTCGAGCAGTTGAGCGGCAATGGCGTAACCAATGCCCGATGTCGAGGCGCTGACAAGGGCAGCTTTGCCCGTGAGATCTAGATCCATTTCTGTCTCTGTAAATTCGTTACTCGTGGTATCCGGGGATGGCACGCATTGGCGGGCGGCTCCTTGAGTCCAAGTGTGGTACGCGATCATTGAAGTGACAATGGCATGTAATGGAATATGATCTTGGAATTCAATTCACAGATCAGCTTAGCCATGGACACCAGAAGTGGCGAAATGCAGGTATTTGCACGTGTTGTCGAGACAGGCAGCTTTTCAGCGGCGGCAGCGTCCCTCGGTCTTACGCCGTCGGCGGTGAGTAAGCTGATCGGACGCCTGGAAACCCGGCTTGGCGCATTGCTGTTGCGACGCTCGACGCGTCATCTCGCTGTGACGAATGAAGGAAAGCAATTTTATGAAAGCTGCGTCCGCATCCTTGACGACATCGAGGAGGCGGAATTGGGCGTGTCGCAGGACACCGCCGCTCCCCATGGCGTGCTTCGCGTGAGTGTTTCGCTGCCGCTCGGGACGCACTACATCGCTCCGCTCATGGCCGAGTTTGCGGCGCGCTATCCCGGCGTCACCCTGGATCTGTCGTTGTCCGACGCGCTCGTCGACTTGCAGCGTGAGCGCGTCGACATCGCGATACGGATGGGGCAATTACCTCTCGACGCAAATTTCCGGGCACGCAAGCTCGCAACCAGCCGACGCGCAGTGGTGGCGTCACCGAGCTACATCGAGAACGCTGGCATGCCCCGGACGCCGGGCGATCTGGCTTTCCATCGGTGCTTCAATTTCAATTTCAAGCGATCGATGGATGAATGGCCCTTCAGGATCGATGGAAGGGTGGTCTACCTCCCGGTACGGGGAGGCATCCTGACAAACAATGGCGAAACCATGCGGCAGCTCACCATTGACGGGCTCGGTATCAGCCGGCTTGGGCTATTCCATGTGATTGAAGACTTGAAAGCGGGAAGGCTGATCGAGCTGCTGGCCGCTTTCAACGGCGAGGACACCGAGGACATTCACGTTATCTTCAGCAGCCAGAAGTACATGCCAGCCCGTGCGCGTGTCTTCATCGACTTTCTCGTGGAAAAACTGACGCCGCTGTTGGCACAACCGTTCCCCACGCAAAGCCACGCCGGCGTAGACGGTTCTCTGGAAGCAGGGGAATGACCAGGTGCTGCCAATTTCCAGGTTTATCTGTCGTGGCGTGAACGATCGCATAGCACGCCGCGTGCTATATCGGCGCCATGGCAGTGTCCAGAAGTTCGTCGTCGCCACACGTGATACGGGTCCTTGGAGGCAGCCGGTATCGAGGTCATCGGCCGGTCGTCCGACATATTCGGCGATGCAAGGGAATAGGGGCGGGCCTGTCGCACGAAGCTACCCGGGCGGTCGCTATCGTTGATGCCCTCTATCAAGGGTGATGCGTTCTCAGCCAATCCTTCAGCGCATCGTTCATCCTGGTTTGCCATCCATCCCCGCTTGAGCGGAAGGCCTCCAGGACGTCTGCGTCGTAGCGGATGCTGACTAGTTCCTTCGTGCTGGCGAGCCTCGGCCGGCCCCGGCCTCGTTTGGCGAGTGGCTGCATGGCGCGCATCTGTTCGACTGATACCTCGAAGGTGTCAGGGTCTTCCGCGATGCCCCGATTGATTGCCGCGTCTTCCTCGTCCATTGGCATGACGATCTTAGGTTTGCTCGACATAATTGGTCACCTCACGTTTGTTTGCCTTGCGCAGGCTGATAATGTGCATTATTTCGCCGCGCTGGGTGAACACCACACAGTACAGTCGACCGCCGATAACGCCGAACCCGATCTCACGTACTTCGCCGTAGTCGCGGCGGTCATCGACACCTGCCATGATGTCGGGCCAGTGCGAGTGCGAGTGCAGCAGCTCTGACCTCCATCGACCGAGGCGTCTCGCCGGTAGGCGCCAGCGAATTTGGTGCCCAAAACACATTTGTTGTTAAGATTTCAAACAAAGCTTGGTACAACAACATATGGGAATAGCTGGCAATGGCAAAAACGACCGCAAACAAGACGCTCACGATCACGCATCCGGCATGCCTGGTCGATGGCTCGGACACCGAATTCCGGCATCTGGTCAACGGGTTGTTGCCGTTCGCCGCCAGGCTCTTGTCCGTGCGGGATGGCTTCGGCAGTCTGATCGGGCTCACTGGTGTCCAGTACTCGTTGATCCGCTCGATTGCACATCTGTCGCAGCAGGACGAGGTGACGGTGAACCGTCTGGGAGAGCACCTGCACCTGAGCGGGGCCTTCATCACGATCGAGACAAACAAGCTCAAGAAGCTCGGCCTGATCGACAAGAAGGCCAATCCGGACGACAAGCGCAAGATGCGCCTGACCATGACCGCGGCAGGAACTCGCCTGCTGAACGACCTGCTTCCAGTCCAGCAGCGCATCAACGACGTACTGTTCGATGGTGTCTCCCGCACCGAATTCAAGGTCCTGTGTTCGGTGGTAGACCGGCTCGTGGCAAACGGCGATCGGGCCGTGCTCGATCTGGCGCACATGCAGGCGCGCCAGAACATCGATTGAGAAGCCGTTTCAGGGAGCTTGCGGTCAGTGTGCGGCCCACTGCACGGTGCCGATATCGATGCCATCCTTGTGCATGTCCCACAGCGGACTCATCGCGCGCAGCTTTTCAACGGTGGCGGTCACCATGCCAATCACTTGATCGACTTCGGTTTCGGTCGTGTAGCGGCCAAGCGTGAAGCGAATGGAGCTGTGCGCCAATTCGTCGCTGCGTCCGAGCGCGCGCAGCACGAATGACGGCTCCAGCGACGCCGACGTACAGGCCGATCCCGACGAGACCGCGATATCCTTCATGCCCATGATGAGGGACTCGCCCTCCACGAAGTTGAAGCTGATATTCAGGTTGTGCGGAATGCGGTGCTCCAGACTGCCGTTGACATAGACTTCGTCCATCTTCTTCAGGCCATCCAGCAGCCTGTCGCGTAGCCCGCCCACGCGACGTGCTTCCTCCGCGAGTTCGAGCTTAGCCAGCCTGAACGCCTCACCCATACCAACGATCTGATGCGACGGCAGGGTGCCGGAGCGCATGCCACGCTCGTGGCCGCCACCGTGGATCTGTGCCTCCAGACGGATGCGGGGCTTGCGCCGCACGTAGAGTGCGCCAATGCCCTTGGGGCCATACAGTTTGTGGGCAGTGACCGTCAGCAGATCGATCTTGAGTGTCTCCAGATCGATGTCGATCTTGCCTGCCGCCTGGACGGCATCGCAGTGGAAGACGATTCCTGACGCGCGGCACAGCTCGCCAATCTCGGCGATCGGTTGAATCACGCCAATCTCGTTGTTGACCATCATCACCGACACCAGAATCGTGTCAGGCCGCAGCGCGGCACGCAATGCGTCGAGATCGATCAGCCCGTCCTCACGTACATCGAGATACGTGACTTCGAAGCCTTGACGCTCGAGTTCACGGCAAGTGTCCAGCACCGCCTTGTGCTCGGTCTTCACGGTAATCAGGTGCTTGCCCTTGCCGGAGTAGAAGTGTGCGGCGCCCTTGATGGCGAGGTTGTTTCCTTCCGTCGCGCCAGAGGTCCAGACAATTTCGCGCGGATCTGCGTTAAGCAGCGCGGCCACATGGCCGCGCGCGGTCTCGACCGCGGACTCGGCGTCCCAGCCATAGCTATGGCTGCGTGATGCGGGATTGCCGAAGTGCTGGTGAAGGTAGGGAACCATCTTGTCGACGACCCGTGTATCGACCGGCGTCGTTGCGCTGTAATCCATGTAGATGGGGATGTTGCGCGCCTCGTTTCTCATGATGTCTTTCATCCTGGTGGCGTTGGGGACGCTCGTGGGGAAAAACGTGCCCGCTCCCCTTTGAGAATGGCGCCGAGTCTAGCACCGCCGCCGCCGCGCCGGCCTGGTGCCATGCCGTCAATAGGGTTGATTGGCGGTCTTCCTTGTGCTCCACGCCGGCTATCAAGTTTCCCGGAAACCGTTTGCCAGCAACGGTTTCACGACCATCAGCACATTCCTTGCGTCTTCGATTGTTGTCGTTCCGAGGGTTTTCACTACCTTGAACTGATTGGTTTATTAACATTCAATACTACCTAAGTTACAAAGCTAATTAACGAAGTCAAAGACGGATGGCAATGTGCGTAGGAGGCATGATGGCTGAAGCAACTACCAACAATCACGGCGACCAGGCCGATGCGGATTCGCAGCGCCGCTTCAGGAACACCCTGGCGATGTTTGCGACCGGTGTGGCGGTCATTACCGCGCCGCGGGAAGCGGGAGTTCCGGTGGGCATTACGGTGGCGTCTTTCAACGCGGTGTCGCTTGATCCTCCGCTGGTGCTGTTTTCGGTGGATCGGCGCTGCCTGAGCCTGGCTGACCTGTGCAACGCCCCACGCTACGCCGTGAACGTGCTTGCCGATTCACAACAGGATGTCTCCAACCGTTTCGCGAAGGCGAATTCCGGCAAATGGGACGGCATCGATTTGATGGACCGCAGCAGCCAGAGCCACGTGCTGCTGCCCGACGCGCTGGCGACATTCGAATGCGATGCGTACGCCCAGCACGATGGTGGCGACCACGTGATCTTCGTCGGGCGCGTGGTCAATCACCAGGCCCGGCACGAAGGCCGGCCCCTGATCTTCTTCGGCGGCAAGTACCGGGCATTGGAAGAGATGCCGGTCCACGCCTGAACCCCCAGCAAACAGCTCATCAGGACAGGAGAACAACATGATCAAGACAGGCACCCAGCACATCGCCATGCTGCGTGATGGCCGCGAGGTCTATATCGACGGCAAGCGCGTGACCGACGTGACCAGCCATCCGGCGTTCCGCAATTCGATCCGTAGCTACGCCAATCTCTATGACTTCCAGGCGCGGCCCGAGAACGTCGAGAAGATGACCTTCCAGCCGGAAGGCACCAGCAATCGTGTCAGCCGGATCTGGCAACTGCCCACGAGCTACAACGAACTTGTCGAGCGCCGCCATATGCTGGAAGCCTGGACCGAGCTTCACTATGGCTTCATGGGCCGCTCTCCGGACCACGTGGCGTCCTGCATTTCCGGCATGTTCATGGGTGTCGACGTGCTCGAGCAGGCCAACCCTGCTCGCGCCGGTGCGCTGCGTGACTACTACCGCTATGCCCGTGACAACGATCTGTTCCTGACTTACGTGATCGTGAACCCGCAGGCCAACCAGTCGAAGGCCGCCCACGAGCAGGAAGACAAGTATCTGGCCGTGGGGATCGTCGACCAGGACGCCGAGGGCATCACGGTCCGGGGCGCGAAGATGCTCGCCACCAGCGGCATCATGGCCAACGAGGTCTTCTGCAGTTGCATCCAGCCGCTGCGCGAAGGCGACGAAATGTACGCGCTTTCGTTCGCGATCCCGATGAACACCAAGGGGCTGAAGGTCCTGTCACGCAAGTCGTACGAAGCGAACGCCACGTCGGTTTTCGACAATCCGATGGCCAGCCGTTTCGACGAGAACGACGCGGTGTTGTACTTCGACGATGTAAAGGTGCCCTGGGATCGCGTCTTCGTGGCCGGTGACGTGGCCATGTGCGCGAAGCAGTTCCACGCCACGCCGGCGCATGCGTACCAGAACTATCAGTGCCAGGTACGCCTGATGGTGAAGCTCCGTTTTCTGGTCGGCCTCGCGCACAAGATCACGGAGATCAACGGCACCAACGGATTCCCGCAGGTGAAGGAGATGCTTGGGCAACTCGCTGCCGAGGCCGGCATGGTCGAGGCGTGGGTATATGGCATGGAGGCGAAGGGCCAGGTCACCAGGAACGGCTACTTCGTGCCCGATCGCGCCATGCTCTACGGCTCGCAGGTCGTGACCCAGCAGCTCTACGCCAAGGTCCTCAACACGCTGCGCGAACTGGCTGGCGGCGGAATGATCATGCTGCCGTCCAGCATCGAGGACTTCGGCAACCCCGACCTGGTCGAGATCATCGGCAAGACGCAGAAATCGCCGGTATGCAGCCCCGAGGAGCGCGTCAAGTTCTTCAAGCTCGCATGGGACGCCGTCGGCTCCGAGTTCGCATCGCGCCACAACCAGTACGAGATGTTCTACGCAGGGGCGACGTTCGTCACCAAGGGCCATGCCTATCGGACGTACGACTGGAAG
Source organism: Cupriavidus sp. (assembly GCF_057315035.1). Classification (NCBI taxonomy): domain Bacteria; kingdom Pseudomonadati; phylum Pseudomonadota; class Betaproteobacteria; order Burkholderiales; family Burkholderiaceae; genus Cupriavidus; species Cupriavidus sp. The sequence continues at coordinate 9,022 of NZ_DBHKYV010000074.1, forward strand.
AGCGCCTCGGGACTGGTCGACAACCTCCTCGGCAGCTATTCCCTCGAAGGCGAACTGGCCCGGCAAGCCGCCGCCGCGTAACGACATCAATCGCAAGCCAATCACACACCACGGAGATCAACATGGCCGTCAACAAACTTCACGATGAATTTCACACGCTGGACATGGCGTCCGGCTGGGAAGTGCCGCCGGGCTATCCGTCCGGCATCCAGCAGAAGATCCTGTCCGGTTCGCTGGACGAGGCAGGGCGTCGCGGCAGCCGCACACGACTGCTGCGTTTCCAGCCCGGTGTATTTACTACCGCGCCATTCGTGCACAACTACTGGGAGGAGGTCTATCTGCTCGGTGGTGATCTGACAGTGGGGAACGACGCGGAAGGCGAGGGCGGCGAAACCTTCGAGCCGAATACCTACGCGTGCCGCCCGCCCGGCGCCTTCCATGGTCCCTTCAAGTCGAACGAAGGTTGCGTGCTGCTCGAGATTCACTACTTCGACCCGGCCTGATCATGGTAACGACCATCGCTTCTGCACAAGGCCAGCTCGTCGACGGTAACGCGAATGCGCTGTCGCTCCTGACGTCCTGCGTCGAACGCATCTGCAATCCGGCCGGCGAGGGGGCACGTGTCTTCCCGCATGGCGTGAGCATGGCTGCCCGCAAGCAGGCGCAGGCCAGCGACATGCTCCGCGAGCAAGGCGTGGCCGGGCCCTTGTCGGGCATTCCGGTGTCGGTGAAGGATCTTTTCGATGTGCAGGGCGATGTCACGCGGGCAGGCAGCCGGGTCTTGCCCGAGGTGCCCGCCAGCGACGATGCCCCGGCGATCGCCCGTTTGCGCGCGGCGGGCGCTGTCTTCGTCGGCCGCACCAATATGACGGAGTTCGCCTACTCCGGGGTGGGGATCAATCCCCACTACGGAACGCCACGCAATCCGTACGACCGGCAAGCGGGCCGCATTCCAGGCGGCTCGTCCTCGGGCGCCGCGGTATCCGTGACCGACGGCATGGCGTTGGCCGCAATCGGCTCGGATACCGGCGGCTCGTGCCGTATTCCCGCGGCGTTGTGCGGCATCGTCGGCTTCAAGCCGACGGCAAGCCGCGTGCCACTAGATGGCCTGGTACCGCTGTCGAGTTCATACGACTCGGTGGGCTGCATGGCCAACACGGTGGCCTGCTGTGCGGCTGTCGATGCGGTCATGGCAGGCGATCCGTCCCCCATCACACCTACGCTGCTGGCGGGTCTTCGCCTCGCGGTGCCGATGGGTCTGGTGCTGGACGGGATGTCCGAAGAGGTGGCCGACGTGTTCAGCCGCACGCTTCGCCGGCTTTCCAAGGCAGGCGCCGTGTTGCGTGACGTGACCTTCGACAGCTGGAATCAGCTAAGCGACCTCGGTACGAGCGGTGGACTGGTTGCCGCTGAAGCCAGTGCGTGGCACGCGGACCTGATCTCGGCGCAAGCCGATCGCTACGACCCTCGGGTCCTGTCACGCATCCGGCTGGCGCAGGAACAGCGTGCCACGGACTACGTGCGCATGGCTCAGCGGCGCAAAGGGCTACGCAGGCTTGCCGATGCGGAACTGGCTGACTTCGACGCCGTGGTGTTGCCGACGGTGCCGATCGTTGCGCCGCGCATTGCCGAACTCGACAACGACGACACCTTCTTCGACATCAACCGGCTACTGCTGCGCAATCCGGCCGTGGCAAACATGCTCGACCTGTGTGCGCTGTCGCTGCCGTGCCATCAGCTCGGAGACGCCCCCATTGGCTTGATGCTGTTTGGCCGCCATCTCGCGGACCGCAGGTTGCTGGCGATCGGCATGGCCGTGGAGAGTGCCCTGCGGCACGAACGAGGCTAGTCACTCGCATCGCGTTTTACCTTCATCACCGCTTCGTTCTCCCGGCAACCGGCTGATGGGCGGTGGCAGTACCTGATGTACCCATAAATAGACATAGACAGGAGACGGGCATGACAAACCTTCGTTCCGGTGCTGCCTTGCTGGCAGCCTTCAGCTTGTTCGCCGCCAATGCATCGGGCGCCGATCCGGCCGCCATCAGCGATGGCGTCGTCAAGATCGGCGTACTCACCGACATGTCGTCAATCTTTTCAGATATCGGCGGCAAGGGTTCGGTGGTCGCCGCGCAGATGGCTGTCGAGGATTTTGGCGGCAAGGTGCTTGGCGCGCCGATCCAGGTCGTCAGCGCGGACCATCAGAACAAGACGGACGTGGCCGCTACGTTGGCGCGCGGCTGGTTCGACAACCAGAAGGTGGACATCATTCAGGACGCCTTGCCTTCGTCGGTTGCGTTGGCCGTGTCCAACCTCGGCAAACTCAAGCGCAAGATCGTTATCGCCAGCGGAGCGGGCACTACACGGCTGAGCAACGAGGACTGCTCACCCTACACCATCCAGTACTCGTACGACACGTATGCGTTCGCCGCCAATACGGTCAAGGCCATGACGCAACAGGGTAACAAGAACTGGTACTTCCTCACCGTCGACTACGCGCTTGGCGCGTCGCTGGAAAAGGACGCCACCGAGGCGCTGCGTTCCGTAGGCGGCCAGTTGAAGGGGCAGGCCAGGCATCCGATCAACTCGCCCGACTTGTCGTCATACCTGATGCAGGCGCAGGCGTCCGGTGCGCAGGTTATCGGACTGGCCAATGCGGGCGCCGATACAGTGAATGCCATCAAGACCGCGTCAGACTTCGGCATCAATGGTGCCGGCAAGAAGAAGCTGGCAGGGCTGCACATGTTCATCAGCGACATCCATAGCCTTGGGCTGCCTGCGGCGCAAGGCATGATGCTGACCACCTCGTTCTACTGGGATCGCGACGACGCGACGCGTGCCTGGTCGCAGCGATTTTTTGCGAAGACCGGCCGTATGCCGACGCTGGTCCATGCCGGGGTGTACTCGTCCACGATGCATTACCTGAAGGCCGTGCAGGCGGCTCGTACCGACGAGAGCGACGCTGTCATGGCGCGCATGCGTCAGACGCCGGTCGACGACTTCTTCGCGCACAACGGCACGATCCGACCCGATGGCCTGATGGCGCACGACATGTACCTGGTCGAGGTAAAGCGTCCGGCCGAGTCGAAGCGTCCGTGGGATTACTACAAGATCAAGAGCGTGATTCCCGCCAGTGAGGCGTTCCGCCCACTCAGCGCCAGCACGTGTCCGCTGGTGAAGAAGTAACCCAGGCGCCCAAGGTCATTCAGGTCATTTCACAACTCACATACCGAGCAGAGCATGGCAACCATTCATTTTGAAGTCGATACCCCGCAAGGGCGGACCACGCGTGCCATTGGCATTCACCAACTCGTCATCGCCGGATGGACCGGCAGGGACGTTGAAGCGATGGAGGCCCATATTCGGGAGCTCGAGGAACTTGGCGTCAAGCGACCCGCCTATACACCCGTGTTCTACCGTGTGGCTGCGGAGCGCCTGGCCTCAGCAGAAGACATCCAGGTCAGTGGCGAAGCCAGCAGCGGAGAGGCGGAGTTCCTGCTCGTCAAGGATGCGGACGAGATCCTTGTCGGCATAGCTTCCGACCATACCGATCGCGAAGCCGAGACCTTCGGCATTACCTTGTCCAAGCAGATGTGCGAGAAGCCGTGTGCGTCAACCTTGTGGCGCCTGGCGGACGTGGAGGGGCACTGGGACCAGTTGGTGCTGCGCTCGTACGCAACCATTGGCGGCGAGCGCGTGCTGTATCAGCAAGGACCGGTCACCGCCATGCGCTCGCCGCAGGATCTGATGGAGCGGTTCCTGTCGCACGGCGGCAAGTTTGAAGAAGGGGCTGCAATGCTGTGCGGCACGCTTCCCGCCATCGGCGGCATCCGCGCGGCCGAGCGTTTCGAGATCGAGCTGGAGGACCCGGTGCTGGGACGGAAGATTTGTCACGCCTACGCGGTGACCACGCTGCCTGTTGCTGGCTGAATGCCGGTATGCCCCCAAACTTACCCAGGCAGCGCCACGGAGTTACGGCAATGCACCAAGACCTGATATTGGAAACGCGCAATCTCGGCAAGGCCTTCCGTGGCTTTGCCGCGGTGAGCGGCGTCAACCTGCGCGTCAAACGCGGAACAATCCACGCCCTGCTGGGCCCCAATGGCGCGGGCAAGACCACCTGCTTCAACCTGCTTACCAAATTCCTGGAGCCCACCA
>NZ_DBHKYV010000075.1:0-9862 GCF_057315035.1 Cupriavidus sp.
ATCCTGGGGTTATCGATCTAATGCATCCAGATCGAATTGTGCGACATACAAGGGGTTGGGGGAGAGGGCAAAGCGGTTCAATTTGCCGATATCGCGTCTTGATGCACCGGCCCTCTCCCCCGCCCCTCTCCCGCAGCGCGGGAGAGGGGAGAAAATCCACACCCACTCTTCAACTCACATCATTGAGATGGCACGCCGACCATCGTAGCGGCGCAATCTCCTTCAGCACCGGTTGTTCGGTCTTGCAGCGCGGCATCGCATGCGGGCAGCGCGGATGGAAATGGCACCCCGTCGGCGGGTTCAGCGGCGACGGGATTTCACCGCGAATCGCCACATAGGTTTTCTTGCCAACCTCCAGCTTCGGCGCTTCCGCCAGCAAGGCCTGCGTGTACGGATGGTTTGGCGTGGCAAATACATCCTCGGTCGGCGCCGACTCCACCACGCGCCCCAGGTACATGATCACCACGCGGTCGCTGATATGCTTGACCACGCCAAGGTCATGGCTGATGAACAGGTACGTCAGGTTCAACTCTTCGCGCAGGCGCATGAACAGGTTCAGCACCTGGGCCTGGATCGACACATCGAGTGCCGCCACCGATTCATCGCAGACCAGGAACTCGGGCTTCACCGCCAGCGCGCGGGCAATGCCGATACGCGCGCGCTGGCCGCCGGAAAACTGGTGCGGAAAACGGCGCAGCACGGTGGGATCCATGCCCACGCGCACCAGCATGTCTTCCACATAGGCTTTCTGGGCGCCCTTCTCCACCATGCCATGCACGACTGGCGCCTCGCCGACGATGTCCATCACGCGCAAACGCGGGTTCAGCGATGCGTACGGATCCTGGAAGATCATCTGGATCGCCAGCTGCTTCTCGCGCTTCTTGTCGGCTGGCAGGCGGTCCAGATTCGTGCCGCGCCAGAACCGCTCACCCTCGGTCAACGAGTGCAGGCCCACGGCCATGCGGCCAAGCGTGGACTTGCCACAACCGGACTCACCCACGAGCCCCACGACTTCACCGGTACGGATCGACAGGTCGACCTTGTCGACCGCATGCACGACTTCCATGCGCTGATGCGCGCCAAACACATTGGCGATCTTGGCCGCGACATCGAGCGACTTGACGAAGCGCTTCGAGACGCCACGCAGTTCCAGCAACGGCGCCACCGGCGTGCCGGTATCCACCGCCGCGCCTGCCGTGACGGCGGCGGGAGTGTCGATCACAGGGGTACTCATGCGGCCTCCTGCTGGGCGTGGACCGGGTGGAAACAGCGCAACTGGCGCCCATCGGAAGACGCTTCGAGCGGCGGATCGGACTTGCACACATCGGTGGCATACGGACAGCGGTTACGGAACGAGCAGCCACCCGGCAGGTTCAGCAGCGACGGCGTCATCCCCGGAATCTGGCGCAGCGGTGCACCACGCGGATTGCGGGACGGCGCGGAACCGATCAGGCCATGTGTGTACGGATGCGCGGGATGTTCCAGCACCTGGCGCACATCGCCCGCTTCCACGATCTTGCCCGCGTACATCACGCAAACCTTGTCGGCCAGGCCAGCCACGACGGACAGGTCGTGCGTGATCCAGATCAGCGCGGTGCCCGACTCGCGGCACAGCGTCTGCATCTCGTACAGGATCTGCCCCTGGATGGTCACGTCCAGCGCGGTAGTGGGTTCGTCGGCGATGATCAGGTCGGGCTTGTTCAGTAGCGCAATGGCGATGGCCACACGCTGGCGCATGCCGCCCGAAAACTGATGCGGATAGGCCAGCAGGCGTTCGTCCGGCGACGGAATGCCCACGCGTGCCAGCGCATTGCGGGCCCGCTCACGCGCCGCGTCCTTGCTGATATTGTCGTGCGCGCGCACTGCCTCGATCATCTGCGTGTCGATGCGCAGCACCGGGTTCAGCGTCATCATCGGATCCTGGAAGATCATCGCGATCCGGTTGCCACGCACGTCGCGCTGTTGCGCCGGCGTCAGCGCACGCAGGTCGCGCGTGACACCATCGCGGCTGGTCAGCGCGATACGGCCCTCGACGACCTTGCCCGGCGGATCAATCAATCCCATGATCGAATAGCCGGTCATCGACTTGCCCGAGCCCGATTCACCGACCAGACCCATGATCTCGCCACGGCCCACCGAGAACGACACATCGTCCACGGCCTTGGCCACGCCAGCGCGCGTAAAGAACTGCGTCTTCAGGTTCTCGACGACCAGGGTTGGCTGTGTCATGTCGATCTCCTTTACTGCGTCTGCAGACGCGGGTTCAGCACGTCGCGCAACTGGTCGGCCACGAGGTTCATCGCCACGATGGTGACCACCAGCGCGATACCGGGGAAGAAGCTGATCCAGTACTTGCCGGACAGCATGTATTGCTGTCCGTTGGCAATCAGCATGCCCAACGACGGCTCCGTGACCGGCACGCCGAGCCCGAGGAACGACAGCGTTGCTTCGAGCGTGATGGCCGATGCCACCTGCAGCGCGGCAATCACGATCAACGGCGGCAGGCAGTTGGGCAGCAGGTGCCGGAACATGATGCGTTGCGGCGGCAACCCCAGGCAGGTGGCCGCTTCAATGTATTCCTTGCGCCGTTCGACCAGCGCCGCGCTGCGCGTGGTGCGTGCGTAATAGGCCCACTGCACCGCCACCAGCGCGATAACGATATTGCCGATGCCCGGACGCAGGAACGCCAGCAGGATCAATGCGAGCAGGATTGGCGGGAACGACAGTTGCAGGTCGGCCACGCGCATGATGAACGCTTCTGTGCGCCCGCCGATGTAGCCGGCCAGCAGACCCAGCGTGGCGCCCAACAACAGCGCGATCACGGTACTGACCACGCCCACGCCTACGCTGATGCGCAGGCCGTACATCACGGCCGACAGCATGTCGCGGCCCTGCTCGTCGGAGCCCAGCAGGAACGTCATGCCGCTGCCCGCCTGTTCGCCGGGTGCCAGCCGCGCGTCGAGCACATCGAGCGTGGCCAGGTCATACGGATTCTGTGGCGCCAGCCACGGTGCGAAGATCGCGATCAGGATGATCAGCAGCAGCGTCACCAGGCCCAGCATCGCCAGCTTGCTTTCCACGAACTGCCGCGCGAAACGGCGGAACGGCGTCTGTTCCTTCACGGCGGCTACCGGCTTGGCCGCTGCCTCGGGTACGGTCGAAGTGCTCATGGCTCAGCCCTTGTTGTCGGCAATGCGCACGCGCGGATCGAGCATGCTGTAGACGATGTCCACCACCAGGTTGATCAGGATGAACAGCGTCACGATCACCATCAGGTAGGCAACAATCACGGGGCGGTCCAGCAACTGGATCGAGTCGATGATCAGCTTGCCCATGCCGGGCCACGCAAAGATCGATTCGGTAACGATCGCGAACGCAATGATCGAGCCGAACTGCAGCGCAATCACGGTGACGATCGGGATCAGGATGTTCTTCAGCACATGCACGCCGACAATGCGCGTATTGGACAGCCCCTTGGCGCGCGCGAACTTCACATAGTCCTGCAGCATCGCTTCCTGCGTGCCGGCGCGCGTGAGCCGGATCACCATCGCGATATTGAGCAGCGACAACGTGACCGCGGGCAGGATCAGATGGCGGATGCCGTCGAGCGTCAGGAAGCTCAGCGGAATGCCAAGCACGCGCACCGTTTCGCCGCGGCCATTCGATGGCAGCCAGCCCAGTTGCACGGCGAAGACCATGATCAGCATCAGGCCCACCCAGAACGTGGGCAGCGAGAAACCGAGGATCGACACGGTCATGATGGTCTTGCCGGCGGCGCCATTGGGCCGCAGCCCGGCCCAGAGACCCAGCGGTATGCCAAGCACGATGGCCAGCATCATCGCGAACACGGCCAACTCCAGCGTGGCCGGCATGCGCTCGAAGATCAGCTTCAATGCCGGGGTGCCATGCGCGAACGAGGTGCCTAGGTTACCGTGCAGCGCGTTCTGCAGGAAGATCCAGTACTGCTCCCAGAGTGGCTTGTCGAGGCCGAGTGCGGCAATGGTGCGCTTGATGTCTTCCTGGTCGGCCTGCGGGCTGATCAGTATGTCGACCGGATTACCGATCGCGAAGACGCCGAGAAATACGAGCAGCGACATGACCAGCAGCACAACCACGCTCTGCATCAGACGCCGAATGATGAAGACCAGCATGTTCCAGACGCTTTTCCTTTCGCTGGCATGCGTGGTGCGCTGCCAGCGTGTTCGCGACCCACGGGGGATATCGTGGTGAGGTCGCCCCGGCCAGTCGATGCCGGCCGGGGCCGCGATCATACCGGAGCCGCGGTGATGCCCGATACGGCTCCGTCTTGCCTGAATGCCAGCTTAGTGTGCCAGCTTACTGTGCCACCTTACTGCGGCTTGAAGTTATGTGCGTAGGTGCGTTCGTCGGTACGCGGCACGTACACGATACCCTTCTGCGTGGCCCACGTCGTGACCTGATGGTGGACCGGGATGATGCCGCCGTCGAGCACCGCAATCGCCGTGGCTTCCTGCAGCAGCTTCGAACGCTCGGTGTCATCCACAGTAGCCAGCGCCTTCTCGAGCACCACATCCATCTTCGGGTTGCAGTATTCACCCCAGTTGGTGGTACCAAAACCCTTCTTGGAATCCTCGCAGGCCAGCAGCGCACGCAGCGGCGAGCTCACTTCGCCGGTCTGCGCGCCCCAGCCGACCAGGCCAAACGACCACTCGTGCTTGATCGCCTTCGACGAATACGTGGCCATCGGCATGCCTTCCACCTTGGTGTTGATGCCAATGCGGGTCAGGTTCTGCGCGATGGTCTGGGCAATCTTCTCGTCGTTGACGTAGCGATTGTTCGGCGTATGCAGCGTCAGGCCAAAGCCGTTCGGATAGCCGGCATCGGCCAGCATCTTCTTGGCCGCTTCGGGATCGTACTTGAGCGTCTTGAGCTGCGGGTTGTGGCCGAACATGGTCGGCGGCACCAGGTTGTTGGTCGGCTCGGACAGGCCTTCCATCAGGCGGTCCTTGATGCCCTGGCGGTTGATGGCCGTGCTGATGGCAATGCGCACGCGCGCGTCCTTCAGCGGATTCTTGTCCATCGGCTGGCCTTCCTTCGTGGTGACGAACGGCGACTTGTCGCGCTTCACATCGAAGTACAGGTAGATCACGCGATGCGAGATCTTCGAGAAGAACGACAGCTTGGGATCGTTGCGTACCTTCGGCAGGTCGGGGGTCGGCACGTTCTCGATGGCCTGGACATCGCCCGACAGCAGCGCCGCCAGGCGCGTGGCCGGGTTCGGGATGAAGCGCAGCGTCACCTTGTCCCATGCCGGCTTCGGTCCCCAGTAGTCGGGGTTGCGCACCAGTTCGACCCGGTCGTCGCGCGCATAGCTGACGAACTTGAACGGACCGGTGCCGATCATGCCCTTGCCTTGCGCGAAATCGTCGGAAGTCAGGCCCTGCGTGGCCTTCTTCTGCACCATGAACACCGCGGTCAGGTCGTTGAGCATCAACGGATACGGCTGGTTGGTGGTCACCTGGATCGTGTACTTGTCGATGATCTTCTTGTTGATGATCGCCTTGGTGTACACGTCGAACTTGCCGGGGCTGTTGACGATGGTAGCGGGACGGTCGAGCGACCACGCAATGTCTTCGGTGGTCAATTCCGTGCCGTCATGCCACTTCACGCCCTTGCGGATCTTGAATTCCCACGTGAGGTTGTTGACGAGCTTCCACGACTCCGCCAGGCCAGGTATGACCTTGCTGTCCGGATCGAGCTTGATCATCGTCTCGAACACATGCTCGGACACATTGATGTTCGAGAACAGATTATAGAAATGCGGATCCATTGAGGTCGGAGGCGAACTCATGGCGATCTTGAGGTCGGCCGCCTGTACCTGGGCGGCCAGGCCCAGGCCGATTGCACCGGTCAGCAGGACGGTACCAACGGTCTTGCCGATTGCCTTCTTGACGTTGCGAAGGGACATCGCGCGATTCTCCCTGTGGGAAGTCTTGAGTCTTGAAATGACAATGAGGATCAGCCGCGCTTCCCGTCATTTTCTCAGCGGAACCAGCCGCATTTTGGTGCGGCGTTCTACATGGCAACGTGGGGCGCGGCCGGCCGGGCACTTCAAGCATGAACTGTTCCAGCAGTGCCGGGCATCCGCCATGCGGGGAAACCCACCCGCGTCGGCGGTCATTTCGCCATGTTGCGCTGCGCCACTATTGGAGCCGCCAGGGCTTCGCCATGCACGGGATTGGGCCGGCACGTGTAGCCAAAGCCTTGTTTTGGCGCTTCGCGGGCAGCCGTCGTATGATCGGGGGTATCCAATTGCCCCATTCGCCTGGACTGGCATCATGAAGCTCATCCCCGAAATCCTGCAGGCGCAAGCCGAAATCCGCACCATCCGACGCGATATCCACGCGCATCCCGAACTCTGCTTCCAGGAACAGCGCACTGCTGACGTGGTGGCCAAGAACCTGGAATCCTGGGGTATCGAGGTCCATCGCGGCCTGGGTACCACGGGCCTGGTCGGCATCATCCGTAACGGCAACGGTGGCCGCTCGATCGGCCTGCGCGCCGACATGGATGCCCTGCCGCTGCAGGAAGCGAATACGTTCGGCCATCGATCGCAGCATGAAGGCAAGATGCACGCATGCGGCCACGATGGCCATACCGCAATGCTGCTTGGTGCCGCGCGCTATCTGGCCGAGCATCGCAACTTCGACGGTACGGTCCACCTGATTTTCCAGCCGGCCGAGGAAGGCGGCGGCGGTGCACGCGAAATGATCAAGGACGGCCTGTTCGAGCGCTTTCCGTGCGATGCGGTGTTTGGCATGCACAACTGGCCCGGCATGCCGGTGGGATCATTCGGCACGACGGCCGGTCCGCTGATGGCGTCAAGCAACGAGTTCAAGATCGTGGTGCGCGGCAAGGGCGCGCATGCGGCGATGCCGAACAATGGCTGCGATCCGGTATTCACGGGCGCGCAGATCCTGTCGGCGTTGCAGGGCATCATCACGCGCAACAAGCGCCCGATCGATACAGCGGTAATTTCGGTGACCCAGTTCCACGCGGGCGACGCCACCAATATCGTGCCGAACGAGGCTTGGCTGGGCGGTACGGTCCGGACCTTTACGGTGCCGGTGCTCGACATGATCGAACGGCGCATGGAAGAAGTGGCTCGTGCAGTGGCCCAAGCGTTCGATTGCACGATCGACTTTCAATTTCATCGCAATTACCCACCGACCATCAACAGCACCGCCGAAGCCGAATTCGCCGTGGGCGTGGCCAGCGAGCTGGTGGGTGCAACGAATGTCGACGGCAACGTGGAACCGACCATGGGCGCCGAGGATTTCTCGTTCATGCTGCAGGAAAAGCCCGGCTGCTACCTGTTTATCGGCAACGGCGAAGGCTCGCACCGCGAGGCCGGCCATGGCCTGGGCCCGTGCATGCTGCATAACCCGAGCTACGACTTCAACGATGAATTGTTGCCGGTAGGCTCTACGTTCTTCGTGAAGCTGGTGGAGAAGTGGCTGGCGCCGGCCTGACCTGACGCTTTATCTTCCACCTTGGCATACAACGCACGATGAGCTCTTTCCGCCTGGATGACGCCACGGCCGAGCGCTTTGCGCATGTGGCGCTTGAGAATATCGTGCGGCCGTATCCTTACAAGGTGGATCACCTGATGGTGGATGCGGGCGACCTGGCTGCACCGGCGGCACTGCATCCGGTCTTCTATGGCAGTTACGACTGGCATTCATCGGTGCACATGCACTGGTTGCTGGTGCGACTGCTGGCGCTGCGCCCGGACATGCCGATTGGCGCGCGCATCCGTGACACGCTCGATGCCCAGTTACGTCCCGAAGCCATCGCCACCGAACTGGCTTACTTCGAGCGGCCGTCATCGCGCACGTTCGAGCGGCCGTATGGCTGGGCGTGGATGCTGCGCCTGCAGGCCGAGTTGGCTGGATTGGCGTCTCGCGATGCCCAGGCGGCCCAATGGGCTACCGCATGCGCACCGCTGTCCGATCATCTGGCGCTGCGGTTGCTCGACTACATCGACATCGCCGATTTCCCAATCCGTACCGGTACTCACTTCAATAGCGCATTTGCGCTGGTGATGGCGCTGTTTTACGCGAAGAAGGACCAACATCCTGCATTGCGCAAGTCGATCGTACGGCGCGCGCATCGCTGGTTCGGACATGACCAGCGCTATCCTGCGCGGTACGAACCAGGCGGCGACGAGTTCCTGTCTGGTGGCCTGATGGAAGCGGTGCTGATGCAGCAGGTGCTGGACGATTGCGACTTTAGCGAGTGGTGGGAACTGTTCGCGCCTGGGCAGGCCGAGCTTGGAACGTGGCTGACGCCTGTTGTGGTCGCGGATCGAACCGACCCGAAGATGTCCCATCTGGACGGGCTGAACCTGTCCCGTGCCTGGTGTTGGCGCCTGCTAGGTCCGGCGCTGCCAGCACCCCTGCAGCCATTCGCGGTGCGCGCGTGGTCAGATCACCTTGAAGCGTCGTTGCCACAAGCGGTGGAAGGCCATTACGTGGCCACCCATTGGCTGGCCACGTTTGCCTTGCTGGCGCTGGAAGATACCGCGGTCGGCTAACCCGGCCGACCAATCAATCAGTCGATTGTGATATCGCCGTACCAGGATTCGGCGCGGCTCTTGGTATTGTCGGTGTCGGTCATCAGGCCAACCGCGAGGACCTTGCCCGGATCGGTGCCAAATGCCTTGCGGTAGTCGGCGCGCAAGTCGCGCTCATGGCAACGCCATTCCTTGGTATGACGCGTGCCGGAGTCGACCACGATCATGCGCACCCGATCGGTATGCGGATTATTAAGGATGCTGCCTTCGGGACGCTTGCCACCCCAGATATACATCAGCGTGGCATAGGGCATCTCGCGGCCAGTGGTGATACGCGCCATTTCGTACATCAGTTGGTCACGAAGCGGCAACGTGCTGCGATCTCCGTCGAACGCAACGAAAACGCGCAGCGGCGCATCCTCCCGGTGACTGACTGCATTGTCGGCCACGCGAATCACGTCGCTGGTTTTCCACATCCATCGCAAGGTGCCAGCGTCGCGCTGGGCCAGCGGAACATAGAGGCCCGATGCAGAACCGTCAGCCTCCGCATGGAGCACCATACGCTGGTCGACTTCCGTAAGCGAATACCGGGTGGGGATCTTGTTGCGATTGACGGTCCACGGTTGCCAGCCAACGGGAACCGCTTTGGCGTCGCCTGATACCGAAAACTGGGGGAGCTGCGACAGCAATGGCAACGGCGGAGCATCTGCTTCCGACTCACCATCACCACCCGCTTCCGCTTCCGAATCCGTTCGTTGCGTACGGTTTGCCAGTTCGAGAGGATCAGCCGCCGCGCTGTTATTAGACGGCAACGTTCCAGCTTTTAGCATGAACGTCTTGCAATCCCCGTCGGAGATCGCGGCCAATTTCGATGGATCAACCGGCGCCATCGTCGACGACGCACAACCGGCGAGCACAAATGCGCTCACCACACATGCCAGTGCTGGCCGGAACTTCATGGCCACCATGTAACCCCCTGAACCCTGATTCTTACCCGTTCGTCGAATCCCAACATCCTGCGTCAGGCCATTCGGCGCCGCGGCTTTGCTGTTGCAGACTACATCGCGTCGACATCTGGACGACGCTTAAGGGCAGAACATATCAGAAGGGATTTCAGGCAGGAATGCTCCCGTACCCTGAATACAACAGCGAACATGGAGAGAACTTGGTTTGGCCGGGTATTCTGCGCAAGAAACGTTGCGCAGAACGTTCGTGCAAACCGTTCGCCCAAAAGCAAAACCCCCAAGCTTTTGGGGCTTGGGGGTTCTGGGTATAAGAGCCTGGCGATGACCTACTTTCACACGGGTA
>NZ_DBHKYV010000076.1:0-7385 GCF_057315035.1 Cupriavidus sp.
ATGCGCTGGCCAAGCCCGTGCGCATGCTCGACAAGTACAAGGACTTTGTCTGATCATCGGGTAGAGCCATAGACTGAAACTTGCATCACCGCCCGGCGCCAGCCCGGGCGGGCCAGATTGCCGGAATGATCCGGCCGCGCACACGTACCAGGCAGTGTTCGACGCTGCACCGCTGGACCAGAACAAACGTGGCGCAAGACACCAAAGCAGTGCAGGAGACAAGAGTGATTCAAGATCAGCAACACTCGAATGGTCTGCAACATGGCCTGAAACAGCGCCATATGACCATGATCGCGCTGGGCGGCGTAATCGGCGCCGGGCTGTTCGTCGGCAGCGGCGTCGTCATCAAGTCCGCCGGACCCGCCGCCGTGATTTCCTTTCTCATCACCGGCTTGCTGGTGGTGCTGGTGATGCGCATGCTGGGCGAAATGGCATGCGCGCTGCCCACGGTGGGCTCGTTCTACGAATATGCGCGCGAAGCGTTTCGCGACCGGCCGGCGGTCAGCGACCTGGCCGGGTTCATGACTGGATGGATGTACTGGTACTTCTGGGTCATCGTGGTGGCACTCGAAGCGGTGGCCGGCGCAGACCTGATCCGCTTCTGGCTGCCGGACATACCGGCCTGGTCCATCAGCCTGGTATTGCTGGTGCTATTGACGCTGACCAACCTGGTATCGGTAAAGTCATTTGGCGAATTCGAGTTCTGGTTCGCGTCGATCAAGGTAGCCGCGATCGTGGTGTTCCTGTTCGTGGCCGGCGTCTACGTATTGGGACTGTGGCCACATACGGCGCCCAACGTGGCCAACCTGACCGTGCATGGCGGCTTCGCGCCCAATGGCATCGTGCCGGTGCTGACCGGCGCGGTGGCGGCCACCGGGTTCTACTTTGGCGCCGAGATTGTCACGGTGGCTGCGGCGGAGACCAGCGAGCCGCAAAAGGCGGTGGCGCGGGCCACCAATTCTGTGATCACCCGTGTACTCGTGTTCTATGTCGGCTCGGTGCTTTTGGTGGTTTGCCTGGTGCCATGGAACTCCAAGGCCATCGCCACCCCGTATGTCAGCGCGCTGCACGCCATGGGCATCCCCGCCGCCGCGCAGATCATGAATGCGGTGGTACTTACGGCGGTACTTTCCGCTCTCAACTCCGGTCTGTATGCGTCATCGCGGATGCTGTTCGCCCTTACGCGCCGTGGTGATGCACCCGCAGCACTGGCCCGTGTGAGCCGCAATGGTGTGCCACGCCGGGCCATCCTGATTGCCACGCTGTTCGGCTACGGCGCCGTCGTGATGTCGTACGTATCACCCGACACGGTCTTTGCCTTCCTGGTCAACTCGTACGGCACCGTGGCCATCTTCGTGTACATCCTGATCGCGATATCGCAACTGCGCCTGCGGGCCAGGCTGGAGCGCGAGGCCCCTGAAACCTTGAAGGTGCGCATGTGGGCCTATCCCTACCTGACCTATGTGGCCATTATCGGCATGCTGGGCATCGTGGTGGCCATGGCTTTCATTCCCGACCAGCGCACCCCGCTGTTGCTGGGCGTGGCCAGCATCTGCCTGCTGCTGATCGGCTATTCGGTGCGCCAGCGGTGCCGCAAGCAGCAGCTCGACGCGCCGCCGATCGTCAAGCCGCGCCGCGCCCACTGACTTCGCCCCACCCCGCAAAGCCCGCTGCGCCCTGTCTGGAGCCAGCGGGCTTTTTGTCGTCCCTGCTGCCTGGCTGGTTCCTACGATTCCCTGCTCTGGATCTACTGCGGCGGGAGGCAACTCACTAAGCTGGCACCATCAACCGGTCCCCCGCCGGAACCCAAAAGAAACGACTCAAAGGAGACACTTCCATGACCACTGCCAACGTCACTGCCGACACGCTCGCCGCCTTTGCCGACGCCTGGAACCGTCACGACATCGACGCCCTGATGGGCTTCATGGCTGACGACTGCGAGTTTCACGCCGTGGCCGGTGCTGACCTGCTTGGCCGCACCTTCAAGGGCCGCGACGCGGTTCGCGAGGGCTTCATGCTGGCATGGCAGACCTTCCCCGATGCGGCGTGGCTCGACGGCGAGCATTTCGTCAGCGGCGAACGCGGCGTCAGCGAATCGACGTTCCGTGGCACCAAGGCCGACGGTTCGCGTATCGAGGCACGCATGGTGGACGTGTTCACGTTCCGCAACGGCAAGATTGCCGTGAAGAACGCGTATCGCAAGGATCGTCCCGCCGTAGCTGCCGTCGCCCGGTAAACGTTGCCCGCCGCGCCAAAAGGAACGCCATCATGGATGCCACCGCAACCCGCCTGATCCTGCCCGAGAGCCGCGCTACATCGCCCTCGCGCCCCTATGATCCCGCCTACGATCCATTGGTATCGCCCAACCCGGGCCATGGCCGCGAATACGCGCCAACGTACTGGATCGGTACTGCCGGCGAGCCGCCTGCCGACGACGGCCCGATCACCCACGACATCGACGTGGATGTCGCCATCATCGGCTCGGGCTTTACCGGGCTCACCTGCGCCATTTTCCTGGCGCAGGAGTACGGCATCAAGGCCACGGTGCTGGAAGCCAACCGTGTCAGCTGGGGCTGCAGCACGCGCAACGGCGGGCAGGCGCAATGCGCGTCGGGCCGCCTGAAGCGCTCGCAATGGATCCAGCGCTACGGCCTGGACACCGCGCTGCGGCTGCACGAGGAAGTCTGCGAGGGCATGGAGACGTTCAAGCAACTGATCAGCAATATCGATTGCGATCCGCAGCCCGGCGGGCATCTGTACATTGCGCACCGGCCCGAGGTCATGCCGGCCCTCGAAAAAGAGGCCAAGGTTCTGCGCGACGTGTTCAAGTACGACGCACGCATCTTCGATGCCGACACCGTCAAGCGCGAATACGTGGACGACAAGGAAGCCGCCGGCGCCATGCACGAGCCTGAAGGCATTGGCATCCATGCGGGCAAGCTCGCCTTCGGCTACCTGCGCCGCGCGCGTGAACTTGGGGCCAAGGTGCATCCGTCCAGCCCGGTCACGGGTTGGGAAACACGCGGCGGCGTTCACTACCTGAAGACGCCGGGCGGCGTGGTGCGCGCGCGTGCCGTTGGCGTAGCCACCGGCGGCTACACCTCGCCGCACCTGCATGCGCAGCTCAAGAACCGGCTGTTCCCGATCCTTTCCAATTCGATCGTGACGCGCCCGTTGACACCCAGCGAGATCGAGGCGTGCAACTTCCGCACCACGCAGGTCATCACGGACACTCGCATCCTGCGCCATTACTACCGCCTGATGCCCGATGGTCGCCTGCAGATCGGCAGCCGCAGCGCGATCTCCGGCAACGACGCCCCGCAGCAGAAGTACAAGGACAAGCTGATCGCGGACATGTATCGCAAGTTTCCCGCACTGCAAGGCATCCAGATCGACTACTCGTGGTGGGGTTGGGTCGACGTCAGCCATGACATGATGCCGCGCATCTTCCAGGCCGACCCCACCCAGTCGATCTACTACGCCATGGGTTATGGCGGCAACGGCGTCATGTATTCGGCGCAGGCCGGCAAGCGCCTGGCGGCGTTGATCGCCGGCAAGAGCGCGGGCCCCGAACTGCCGATCTTCCGCTCCGCGCTGCCGTTCCCGAACGTGCGCGAGATGGTGGAAGCGCAGGCCTTCGCACCGTTCCGCCGCTTCGGCCAATGGTTCCTGTATCGCTGGTATCACCTGAAGGACGAAGTACTTTGACGCTTTGCAATCGGTGCGAATTTGCCGCAATCGGGTCAACATGGCACGCTACAGGGAATGCAACCCAACCACTGTGGCGGACATGAGCAAGGAAGCAACGCTTTGGAACAGGCTACTGCAGCTTTCGCCGGACCTCGGCGTCAGCCTGCAGGCCCAATTGCGCCAGCAGCTCGTGTCCGCAATACTCTCGCGCCAATTGCCGGCAGGCAGCAGCTTGCCATCGAGCCGCGAACTGGCGTCGACGCTGGGCATCGCGCGCAATACGGTGATTCTTGCATTGCAGCAACTGGTCGAGGAGAACTTTCTCGAAACGCGCCCGCGCCGTGGCTACTTCGTGGCGGCGCCCATGCAAGGCGCGGGCAAGGCCAAGCCGGTGCCGGCCGCCGAGCCCGCACCGAGCGCGAATGCCCCGGACTGGTCCGCGCGGCTTCCCGACATGACCGGCAAACGTGCCATCGTCAAGCCGAGCGAATGGCAGAACTATCCGTATCCGTTCATCTATGGGCAATTTGACCCGGCCCTGTTTCCCACCGCCGACTGGCGCGAATGCTCTCGCATGGCGCTGGCCGTGCTCGAGATTCGCGGCTGGGCCTCGGACCTGATCGATCGCGACGACCCCCTGCTGATCGAGCAGCTACAGAAACATATCCTGCCGCGTCGTGGCGTCTGGGCCAATCCCGACGAGATCATGGTGACCATGGGCGCGCAGCACGCGCTCTACCTGCTGGCCGACCTGCTGATGCAAGGCGCAACCGTGGGCATGGAAGAACCGGGCTATAACGACGCACGCCATATCTTCGGCATGCGCGCCAGCGAGGTGGTACCGCTCACGGTGGACGATGCGGGGCTGTGTCCGGATGCCAACCTGGCCCGCTGCGACTACGCCTTTGTCACGCCCAGCTATCAATGCCCCACCACGGTCACCATGCCGCTGGAGCGCCGCGAGGCGTTGCTCAACGCGGCATCCGAGCATGATTTCATGGTGATCGAGGACGACTACGACACCGAGAACCCAGCCTTCGCCCAGCCAATACCGGCCCTGAAAAGCCTGGACCGGAATGGGCGGGTGATCTACATCGGCAGCCTGTCCAAGTCTTTCGTACCAGGTATCCGGCTGGGCTATATCGTGGCGCCTGCCACCGTGATCCGCCAGGCCCGTGCGCTGCGCCGCTTCATGCTCCGGCACCCGCCGGCGAACAACCAGCGCGCCACGGCGCTGTTTATTTCACTGGGCCACCACGATGCGCTGCTGCGTCGCGTGGCACCAATTTTCCAGCGTCGCGCGGAGGTGCTGCGCAATGCCCTGGCACGGCATCTGCCCCAGGCGCAGGTCCGCAACTCGCCCGGTGCTTCGTCGTTCTGGGTCGAAGGCCCGCCCGGCATGGATGCCCGCGCGCTGGCCGCCAAGGCGCTGACACATGGGCTGATCATCGAACCGGGCGACGTGTTTTTCTCGTCCGACGCACCATCGCCGCATTTCCGGATGGGCTTTACCGCCATCGCCGACGACCGAATCGAGGAAGGCGTGAAGCTGCTGGCGCAACTCG
Source organism: Cupriavidus sp. (assembly GCF_057315035.1). Taxonomy (NCBI): domain Bacteria; kingdom Pseudomonadati; phylum Pseudomonadota; class Betaproteobacteria; order Burkholderiales; family Burkholderiaceae; genus Cupriavidus; species Cupriavidus sp. The sequence goes on from NZ_DBHKYV010000076.1 coordinate 5,256, forward strand.
TCAGGCAATTGTGAACGTACCCGGGTGGGTCGTTATCATCCAACCCGATACGCCAGCGCAACAATGATCGGACCCAGTACGGGAAGCATGACGTTGGCGATGGCATAGGTCACCGTGTAACCTAGCAAAGGCACGGAGCTCTGGCTCTTTTCGAGGATGGCACTGATTGCCGGGGTGCTGACATGCTGGCCGGCAATGGCACCCACCAGCAGCGGCCCTTCGATCTTCAGGAACTTGTGCCCGATCCATAGCGAAAGACAGGCCGGCACCAGCGAGACGGCGATGCCGATCAATGGCAGCACGGCACCGTGCTCGCGAATCAGGGTGACCGCATCCGGGCCCGCCGACAGGCCTACGCAGGCTACAAACACTGCCAGACCGAGATCCTTCAGCAGTTGCACCGCGGCAACCGGCATATCGCCGGTGCCCGGCCGCTTGAAGTTGATCCAGCCAAATACGAGCCCGCTCACCAGCGCTCCGCCGCCACTGCCCAATGAGATCGGTATGCCCGCGGCCGTGAAAGACAAGCTGCCGATCAGCAGGCCCACCAGGATCCCGACGCACAGGAACACCAGGTCCGTTGCATCGACGTGCCGTACAGGGGTGCCGAGTTCGCGCGCCGCGAGGCCTAGCGCATCGTCCGCGCCGACGAGCGTCACGCGATCACCATGCTGCAATCGCGTGGCGGGCGTGATGGGCAGGCTCATGCCCGAGCGCATGATTTGCTGGATCCATACGAAACGGATTTCCCTGCGGGTTGCCGCCTGCCCAAGCTCACGCAGCGATCGGCCATTGATGCCTTTCTTGTTGACGATGACCTGCGATTCCTCGAGTTGCAACAGGTCGGCATGCCCTGGCGGCAGCAGGACTTCGGTGCCTACCAGTTCGCCCTTGATGACCAGCCGCTCGCGCACGCCAATCAGCGCCACGATGTCGCCGGCCTGCATCAACTTGTCCGGTGTCGCCTCCACTAGCACGTTGTCACGAAACAGCCCGATGACCATGGTGCGGCCACCGAGCGCGACCTCGAGCTCGCTCATCGTAAGCCCTGCCGCGCCCTCGACGCGATAGGCGCGCCCTACCAGCCGTGGCAGTGCGGGCTGGCTGGCAACGTCGTCGTCAGATGCCGCCTCCAGCTTGGCCGCCAGCTCGCGCGATGCCTCGCGCAAGTTCAGGCGTAACAGTGCGGGCGCGACCTGGCTGGTAAAGAACACGATGCTGATCAGGCCCACCAGGTACGTCAACGTATAGGCCGTGGCGATATTCGACTCCATACGCGACGCATCGGCGGGATCCAGGCCAAGGTGGCGCAGCGCCTCCGCAGCCGTGCCCACGACCGCTGACTCGGTTGCCGCACCCGCGGCGAGCCCCGCGGCGGTGCCCGCATCCAGCCCCAGCATCCGCGTGGCCGTCAGCACGATCGCCAGCACCACCAGCGCCTCGATAAACGGCAGAAGCATGAAACGGAGACTGGAGCGATTCAGGTTGGCAAAGAACTGCGGGCCACCCGAATAACCCATCGCGAAGATGAACAGGGCAAACGCGACTTCCTTGAGCTCGCCATGCATCTGGCAGCCGGTCTGCCCCACCAGCAGCGCCACGATCAACGTACCACATACACCGCCAAGCGCGATCTTGCCGATATGAAGCTTGCCGATTGCATATCCCAGTCCTACGGTGACAAACAGCACCGCCATCGGCACGTCGTTGAAAAATCCGATCGAACATTGCATGTACCGGATCGGGCGAATCAATAAGGAGGGTTCACGACCACATACTGCGAACCCTGCGGCTGGTACCAGGTGCCTCCGCATTGCTGATAGACCATGCCGCCATAGTTGACCGGCGCGCAGTTCGGGGGCACCGATCGCACCATCGAACCCACCACGGCGGACGTGACGGCTACCGTTGCGGTGACCGCGGCAGCGGTGGCCACCGGATGGTAGTCGTTGTCCCAGCCGTTATGGCAGCAGCCGCCCCCTTCAACATTGACGTTCACATTGCGGTTCGAATTGACGTTGACGTTGCGGTTGGCATTGACGTTGTTGACGCTGTTAACACTGTTGCTGCGGACGTTGTTGGTGCGCGCGTCCGCATGCCGGTTGTCCACCTGCCGCCCGCCACCACCAC
>NZ_DBHKYV010000077.1:0-7314 GCF_057315035.1 Cupriavidus sp.
AGCGCGACTGGAAGAACAAGGAAACGTACGACGCGGTGACGGGTCTGGCCAAGGAGCACTCGGGCGCCTACGGCATGGGCATCGACTATGCCTACACGATGGTCCACAAGGCAGCCCAGCGCACGCAGACGCCGCACCAATCGATCGCTCCCGTGCATGCGCCGGTGACTGAGTACTGATCCTCTCAACCTCTTAACGCGCCAAAAAGCGAAAACGGGAGCATGACGCTCCCGTAGCAACCGATTCCGTGCGAGATGCTAGCGTGCCGTGGCGACCGCCGCCGAAGACGGCAGAGTTGCGCTGAATTCGGGAGCTTCGCTGAGCGCCTTCTGCAGATTACTGAGCATATTCTCGCTGGCGCGCTGGGCTGACAGCGAGAAATTTCTCTTGAATTCCGAGAACTCCGCGTTGCCTTGGCCTGAGACCACCTTCTTGAACACGACCTTGCCACTGAGATCCGTCACGGTGCAGGTAAGGTTGATCGTAAAACTGGTTGGCGGCCAGGTAAGGGCGCTTTCCGACGACGAATCGGTCGAGATTTCGGGCGTCAGGATATAGGCGAGTTGTGCCTTGTCGATTGCCGCACGGTCGTCCGGTGCCTTGAGCTTGGTAGCGTTAGCGAACACGTTGGACAAGGTGCTGTAGAGCGGGACTTCGAGATCGCGGTATGGCAGGTAGCTAACCTTGTCGCCACCGCCGCCCGGCGTGGTGACTTCCTTGATCAGTAGCGGGTCCGGGATAACGAAGCCGATGTTCTTTTCGATCTTCTTCTGCGCAGGTGTGGCGGGCGCGGACTTGTCGGTCGCAATCTGAATCGGATGGGCACAGCCTGCCAGTGCGATTAGCGCGGCAATGGCCGCGCAGCGGCTAGCGATCGTGAACCAGGCACGCATCGTATTTCTCCTTCTTCTGTTGTTATTGGTGTTACTTCAAGGCGTCGAGGAATGCGGGGTCGGCGTAGAGCGTGGCAAGCAGCGCCTGCACCGTGTAGCCGTACTCGGTGACTGCCTTCGGAATCGCCACGGCCGCCGCGAATGACGAATCCCATTCGCGATGGACCGACTTGACCTGGTCGTAACGCACTGTCTCGCCTTTCTTGACGATGAAACGCGCCGAGACGTCGCCTGAGGCAGTGACGATCGCGGGATCGATCTCGTTGCGCAGCAGCGTGCCGGAAATCACCACATCGGCGTTCGGCGAGACTTTGCCGGCCATGGTCAGCTCACGCGTCACGGCCTCCGAGATGTACGCCGACCACGTGCCGCCATACGGTGACACCAGGCTGTTGGCGCGCAACGGAATGGGGTGTTTCACTCCGGGTCCGCTCTCAGTGAACATGCCCACCCGCATGGGCGCAGCGCCGCTGTTCTTGAGCGTCTGGACGTTGTCGAGCGATGGAGGATAGGGTGGAGCAACTACACTGCACCCCGACAGGATAAGGCCTAGTGCGCCAAGCGCCAGGCTGGTTTTAATGCGACCCACTTCGGATACCCTTTTCTTGTTTTAGATGTCTTTTTACGTCGCCGGCCACAGTAACCATGCCGTGACGATTGTCAATTGTCGGCTTGCACACACGCCGCGGAAGGCATTTTGCCAAAAGCTCGAGCCCTTTGCGCTACACCGGCAGTCTTACTGCTCTCTGCTGTTGCGCCAACTGGACACCCATCTATTGGGGGATGTTATTTGCGGTGCCGCACAATTGCTGGGGTATCGACAACCCATCGATTTATTCGTGCCTGGGCGTGATAAATATGCAAGTCGGCGTGAACGGATCCTGATAATCCTGAATACCCACTTCGCCAGGCAAACCGGGCGTATGCGCCGCGTGATAAATTTGCGTCAACTAGTAATGAGAACATTCTTAGATGCGCAACGTCGCACTCTTTCTGGTTGCGATCGCCATGGCTACCGGCGCCCAGGCAGCTAAATGTCGCAACCAGGGCAAGATCCTCTATACCCAGGATCAATATTGCCCGGCTGGCTACACTGATATCACTTCGGGATCAGGCGGCTCGGTGTCCACCATCGGCAAGTCGGCCAACGTCCAGCAGCTCGAGCAGCAGTTTCTCGCCAGCAGGGCGGACGACAGCCGCCAATACCAGGCCCAACTCGTTCAGCAACAACAGCAGGACTACGCCGCGGCGATGAATCAACGCAGCCAGTGTCAGTCGATAGACCAGCAAATTCGTTCGATCGAGGTGGCGATGCGCCAAATCAACGCCTGGCAGCAAATGGATCAGCTAAAGCGAAGCCACCGTATGCTTCGAGACCAGCAGTATCAGCTCAGTTGTCATCGCTGATTTCATTCGGCCTGACGAAAATGTAGCGGCGAATGGGAGGTAAAAATGGGAGGGCAACTGACCCAGGAACTGTCAGGCTACATTCTTGCGCTTGCGTCGCGCGATCAGGGCGACCTCGCTTAGCTATTAGCTCGGCCCCGCCTTACTCAGGTGTCAGCACTCAATGATGTTGACCGCCAGTCCTCCTCGTGCGGTTTCCTTGTACTTCGTCTTCATGTCGGCGCCAGTTTCGCGCATTGTCTTGATGACCTTGTCCAGGCTGACATGGTGACTGCCGTCGCCATGAAGCGCCATGCGCGCGGCGCCAATTGCCTTGATGGCCGCGACAGCGTTTCGCTCGATGCACGGGATCTGGACCAGTCCGCCCACAGGATCGCAAGTCAGCCCCAGGTGATGTTCCATCGCGATTTCGGCGGCATTCTCGACTTGCGCAACCGTTCCGCCCAGCAACGCACACAAGCCGGCCGCCGCCATGGAGCAAGCCACGCCTACCTCGCCCTGGCAACCAACTTCGGCGCCGGAGATGGAGGCGTTCTTCTTGAAGAGGATGCCAATGGCCGCGGCGGTCAACAGAAAATCGATGACGTCATCCTCGCACGCGCCCGCCTCGAATTTCATGTAGTAGTGGAGGACGGCCGGAATGATGCCTGCGGCGCCGTTCGTTGGCGCCGTCACCACGCGGCCACCTGCCGCATTTTCTTCGTTGACCGCCAACGCATACAGGCTGACCCAGTCCATCGCGTGCAGCGGATCGCCGGAACCGTCCCGCGTGCTCAGTTTCCGGAAAAGCGGTGCCGCGCGTCTGCGAACCTGGAAGCCTCCTGGCAGGATGCCTTCGGTGTGGCAACCTCGGTCCACACAGTCCTGCATCGTTTTCCAGATGGTCAGCAGCGCATCACGGGTATCTACGGCTGATCGCCAGTATTCCTCGTTCCGGCGCATGATTCCCGCGATCGATATGCCCAGACGCGCCGCGATTGCCAGCAGATCTGCCGCATTGGCGAACGGTAGTGGCAGCGTCTGCTCACTGGCGAGTCCCAAACCTTCCTTGTCCATCCTTGCCTCGGGTACGACGAACCCGCCGCCGACCGAGTAGAAAGTCGAGGCGCGGAGTTCTGCTCCGTCGGCGGCGAAGGCGACGAAGCGCATGCCGTTTGCGTGCAACTGCAATGCGCGCCTGTAGAACACGAGGTCCTTGCGCGCGTCGAAGGCAATCGGTCTGTTGCCGTTCAGCAGAATCGTACCTGTGCCGCGGATATCAGCCAGATAGTCCGGAATGCGCGTCACGTTAATGGTTTCGGGATCATGGCCGGACAGGCCCAACAGGATCGCCGTATCGCTGCCATGTCCTTTCCCGGTTGCGCCAAGCGACCCGTAAAGCTCGGCACGCAGATTCGTCACGCAGTCGATCGAATGATCGCGCTCGAGTGCCTCGACGAACTGCCGCGCGGCCCGCATGGGGCCGACCGTATGCGAACTGGATGGTCCGATACCAATCTTGAAGAGGTCCAATGCACTGAATGACACGTAAAACTCCAGGATTTCGAGGTTTCTGAGGCTGTCGAGGGGGCGCTGCCCGCCGCCTTGCGCGCTAGAGCGTGTATTCCTGGAACTCGCGGTGTTCATACGGTTTGCGCGCCACCCACATGACTTTCCTCGCGACGTCCATCAGCGTCGTTGCCACGGTGGCGGAGATACTGCTGAAGTCGCCAGGCTTCGGGCTGCGCAAGACGCCGTCGGGGAAGCCGAAATCGTCGGCCAGGATGGACCGGATATCGGCCCATTCGATGCCACGGTCGGTAATGGAACGCAACGCATGCTCGACGCGATGTTGCCGGTACAGGCTGTCGGGCCTTGCAGCGAGCCCTGGGTCCCGAAGCCTTGTTACGGCGACCGGAGATAGCCAGTGATTGGCATGCACGAGCACATCGTCCTGAGGAAGCGTCCAGTAGACGTCGGTGGGCGCGGCTTCTAGGCTTGCGCAGCAGCCATCGGTGGCGCTGCTCTGGGCAAGGATCATGTTGCTCGAACAGTATCGCCGGGCGTTCCACACGGTTCGCATCGCGTGCGCGAGGTTGGCGGACTCGAGCAGTCGCCGGCGCAAGAGCACGACCGGGACGCCGGGGCCATGCTGATAATCCTCATGGCAGGACAGCGCATTCCCTGTGAGCGACACGCCGTTGCTGTTGAAACCGTGCCGGGCCAGGGCTCCGGCTTCCGTGAACGCCAGGATATCGGGACCAATTTCAGCGCGGATGCGCAGGACGATGCAGGTGTCGACGCACTCTTCGCGCCAGTCCCAGTTGTGGCCGTGCAGCAACCGGCCTGTAGCGGAACGTTTTGGCAATACCACCAGTCCTGTGCAATCGCCATCTTCGCCGCCATCCTCCGGTGTGGCGTTGCCACCGATCGTCGCGAAGCCGTACAGCATTTCCGTCCGGCAATTGATGGCGATGACGTCTTCGAGCGAAGTACCTGCGCCATCGGCGATGCCGCGCATTTCTTCCAGATAGGCCGGTTCGAAGGCTTCGATTTGCGGAAGCATCGCGCGTGCGAGACGGTCGATGGTGGCGTCGTCGAGGCCCCGACGGCCAAGCTGGGCTCGGTATAGCGCCGCACCCGCGGCGATTCGTTCGGGCACCGCTCGCCCGTGTTGAAGTCCGCGGTCGTATGGCCCGCCGGCCACGTCCACGAGCGGAAAGCATTGCATTGCACGCATTCGGATATCCATCATCCAGCAGTCAAGAGGGGGCAGGGACCATGCAGTTGATGCCTGCCCGGCGGAAGTATTACTGCGCGGCCAGGTTCAGGGACTTGACCAGTGGACCCCACTGATCGGCGTCCTGCCGCGTGGATTTGGCAACAGCGGAAACCGTCTTGTCCGCAGGTTCCGTCATGTAGATCCTGTCCAGCTTTTGTCTGGATTCAGGATCTGCCCACATCTTTGTGGTAGCCGCATTGAGCTTCTGGATGATGGCGTCGGGCGTGCCCTTGGGAGCCACCAGGCCATACCAGCCACCGCCAAGTGACTTGGGAATGCCGATCTCGGCCTGTGTGGGGACATCGGGCAAGTCTGGGACCCGTTTGTCGGCAAATACCACCAGTGGCTTGACCTTCTTGTCCTTGATAAATGGGATCGCGGAGAAGACCACTGCGCTGGTCAACTGGGTTTCGCCGCCGACAACGGCCAGCAATGCAGCGGCGCTGCCCTTGTACGGAACGTTCAGGAGGTTAACGCCAGCGTGTCGGGCGAATATCTCCATATTCAAATGAGTGGAGTTTCCCTTTCCCGCAGTGCTGTAGGAATACTTGCCCGGCGACGCTTTTGCCAGACGAATCAGATCCGCGATGTTGTTTGCCGGGACGGCGTTGTTGGCAAGCAGGACTTGCGGAGTGGTGGCGAGAATGCCGATACCCGCGAAGCTATTGTCGGGATCGTAGTTAAGCTTGCCAAACGAGAAACGGTTGAGCGCGAGATTGGACTGGGTGCCAAGCAGGATCGTGTAGCCGTCTGCCGGTTGGGTGGCTACGTATGCCGCAGCGATCGATCCGTTGGCGCCGGCCCGGTTCTCCACCACAACGGTCGTACCCAACTGGCGGCCCACGTAATCGCCCCAGATGCGTGCGAGGCCATCGGCGCCGCCGCCCGGCGGAAGTGGCACAACCAGTCGGATCGGCTTCGCCGGAAATGTGTCTTGCGCGAACGCATTGCCTCCCAGGCAGGTGGCGACAGCAGCGCCACAGCACGTCAGCACCTTGAAAACGTCCTTCATCTTCAGTCTCCGCAGTACCGGCGTTGCGACTTGCGACACCGGCTTGTGCGAGAAGTATGGCGCCAGGTAGCCTCAACTTTTCATCATATTTATACGAGGTGACATACCATATTTGGTATGCTTTCGTGCAGCCGATGCCGTGATTGGCGGGTAAAGACATACGGCGTGCGGCCGCCTTATTCATCCGCCTTACTCGGACCGAAAACATGAACCTCCTGTCGCTCAGACGCTTCGACTTGAATCTGCTGGTGGTATTCGAGTCCCTGATGGAGACGGGTAGCGTTACCAAAACTGCGGAGAAACTCGCGCGCACGCAGCCGGGTGTGAGCCGCGATCTTGCCCGGTTGAGGGAGGAGTTGTCGGACCCGCTTTTTGTCCGGGTTCGGGGGAAACTGGAGGCCACGGAGTTGGCCCGGACACTCCGCGATACGGTCAGACGCGCGCTTGAGGCTGTTGACCATGCGTTGGAGGAGGGCGGGGGGTTCTGCCCATCCAGATCGACGCAGGTATTCAAGATCGGCACGACCAGTGCCATCGAACTCTTGCTGGCCCCACTGCTGCATGAATTCCTCGAAACCGAGGCGCCCAATGCGGCCGCCTACTTTTTCCCGGCATATGGCGATGTCACGCCTGTCGAGGAGCTTGAAACGGGTGTTATCGACCTGGCGATCGGTCGTTTTGATCGTTTCGATCGACACGCGCACAACGTGACGTTCTTTCCGCTGTTCGAGGAACGGCGCGTATGCCTGGTGCGGCGCGATCATCCACTCAGCGAAAAGCGGCTGGAGCTGGCCGATCTTGCCGAGATGCGGTTTATCAGCACGATCAATATGCTCGGGCGAGACAATGACGTCGACAACCTGCTCAAGGAGCATGGATTGTCCAAGCGCAGGTTTCCGATGTATGTCTCGACACTGTCCCTGGCACCGTTTGCCATGCACAAGAGCGACGCGGCAATAACCTTGCCGATGCGTGTTGCGACGATTCTGGCGAGCCAGTTCGATCTGAGCGTGCTGGAGTTGCCGGCCGAAGTTCAAAATCGAACCTACTCGATTGCCTGGCATTCTCGCTGGGACTCATCGCTCTCGCACCGATGGATGCGAGACGCAATCATTTCGATGCTCGGCTAAGCCGATGGAGGTTTAAAGGCATCGAATCTCGGTTTGCATTCCCGATGCCTGACCACATATTCAATTAATTTGAACAACTATGACAGCGATAGCCCACTTTCTCCGGGTGGG
>NZ_DBHKYV010000078.1:0-6202 GCF_057315035.1 Cupriavidus sp.
TCTAATGCATCCAGATCGAATTGTGCGACATACAAGGGGTTGGGGGTGAGGGCAATGCGGTTCAAATTGCCGATGTCGCGTCTTGATGCCCTGGCCCTCTCCCCCGCCCCTCTCCCGCGCGCGGGAGAGGGGAGAACACCAATCCAGTCCTGGACCTATCGCGAATCGCTTCAGCAAGATGACAGCTTCCTTCGGTAAGATCGATTCCCCGCCCCTGTTCAAAACAACTACCGGAGACACCAGCATGCATCGCTTCCCTCGCGGCCACGCATTGGCCCTCTCACTCGCCGCCACTGCATTGTTCGCCGCCACGGCCCACGCGGCCGATGCGTGGCCTAACCATGTGATCAAGTTCGTCGTGCCGTTCACCGCCGGCGGCGCCAATGACCTCGTTGCGCGCGCTGGTGCCGAAGCGGTCAGCAAGCGGATTGGCCAACCCGTGGTGATCGAGAATCGGCCCGGTGCGGGCGGTGTGGTCGGCGCCGATTATGTGGCCAAGAGCAAGCCCGACGGCTATACGTTCCTGGTAGGCGCCGTGGGTACCGTGACCAACAGCCTGATTCGCCAGAAGATGCCATACCAGCCTGACGATCTGGTACCGGTTGGACTGATCGCCGTAAGCCCGTCGGTGATCGTGGCATCGCCATCGCTGCCGGTGAACAACGTGAAGGAACTGGTCGAGTACTCGAAGAAACAGGGTGGCGTGCCGTTCGCCACTGCAGGCAGTGGCAGCACGCCGCATTTCGTTGAAGAGATGCTCAAGGAGAAAGGTGCAAACCTGACCGTGGTGCCTTACAAGAGCGGATCGGAAAGCATCACTGCGGTAATTGGCAACCAGGTTGCCGCAACTTCGGAGGCATCGATCGTCGTGCTGCCGCAGATCAAGGCCGGCAAGCTCAAGGCGCTGGGTGCAACGTGGGATAAGCGCATGCCCGCGGCACAGAACATCCCTACCACTGCCGAACAGGGTCTGCCCGAAGTTCGCATTGGCCACTGGGCCGGCATCTTCGCGCCGAAGGGCACCGACCCCGCGATCATCAAGAAGCTCAATGCGGAACTGACCTCAGGCATGCAGAACGCGGAGATCCGTGAACGCCTGATCCAGAACGGCATCGAACCCGCCGGCGGCTCGGTCGAGAGCTTCGTGGCGTTCATCAAGTCCGAGCGCGAACGCCTGGGCCGCATTGCCAAGAACGCGAACATGACAGCCGAGTAAGCAGCTGTAAGAAAATATTTTGGATGAGATCACCCGTCCGGGTGATCATATGTCTGCAGGCGGCCCGCTACATGCGGGCCGTTTCATTTGTCTGGTCAACTTGTAAAAAGCGATGCATTACGCATACAAAGTGTCTACCAATGCAGTTTCTACAATAAGGTTGTTCTTACCTTAGAACAATCAATAGCCATCGTCCTTGTCTGTGATCAGCCAGCAACGCAAATTGCAACGCGAATAATTCGTATTTATATTCCGGTTCGCCCGCACATATGCCCCGGATGAATTGCCGGTAAAGGGCCCGGCTGAAGGGGGCGAACTGGACCTGACAATGAAACGCTGTACCCTCGGCCGGACTCCTGGCCGCACGCCCCTGGCCGCAGCCCTGGTTGCCCTGTTTGCGGCGCCTGCCGCCTTTGCCCAGCAGGCACCCTCCACTCCCGCGCCAGCGGCCACGCAAACGGCCGAAGCCGTGCCCCAGACGCTGCGCGAAGTCACGGTCCAGGGCTCCGCCGCCCGCGACGATTTCAACCCGTCAGGCAGCCAGTTGTCGAAGCTGCCCGCTGAACTGCGCGACGTGCCGCAATCGGTCACGATCGTGAACCGCGCGCTGATGGAATCGCAGGGTGTCAGTTCGCTGGCCGATGCGTTGCGCAATGTGCCCGGCATCACCATTGGCGGCGCCGAAGGTGGCCAGATCGGCAACAACATCAACCTGAACGGCTTCTCCGCGCGTACCGACATCTACCTCGATGGCTTCCGCGATCGTGGCCAGTACTACCGCGACACGTTCGCACTGGACCAGGTGGAAGTTTTGATGGGGCCATCGTCGATGCTGTTCGGTCGCGGCTCCACCGGCGGCGTGATCAACCAGGTCACCAAGAAGCCAAAGCTGCAGGCTGCCACCGAGGTCTCGGGATCGGTCACCACCAACGGCCTGGTGCGCGCCACGGCCGACGTGAATACGCCTACCGGCGACACCTCGGCATTCCGCATCTCGGCAATGGCGCAGGATGGCAAGCCCAGCACGCGCGACGAGATGACGGTGCAGGATTTCGGCATTGCGCCGTCGTGGCGCTGGGGCATCGGCACGTCTACCGAAGTCACGCTGTCCGCGTTGCTCCAGCACAACGAGGACATGCCCGACTATGGCCTGCCTGCCATCAACGGACATCCCGTCAACGTCGATCGCAACACCTACTACGGCTTCAACAATGACCGCACGCGCCAGAACATCGTCTCGCTGTCAGGTGGCGTCGACCACAAGTTCTCGCCGAACCTGCGCCTGCGCAACTACACCGCATTCAACTATGTGGAAACCAACGCGCGAGAAACGGCGCCGAACGCCGTGGGGACGATCAATGCGGCCGGCGCATTCACTGCGCTGACCACCACGAACCTGCCGCTGTCGCAGCTTTACGTGCGCCAGCAGAGCCATGACCGCAACATCCGCGATTACTCGATCTACAACCAGACCGAACTGACGGCCAAGTTCGATACCGGACCGGTCAAGCATACGCTGCTGACCGGCGTCGAGTTCGGCCACGATGGCTACAACAACCAGAACTACTACCGCAACGGCAGTTGCGGCAGCACGGCGCTGAACCCACCCGCAACGGCTACGGCGGCGGCCGGCACCTCAGGTTACGTCGCATGTACACCAGTGGTGGATCCAGTCTATCGCGACTCGCCGGGCAACGTGCCGACCAGCACCGGCAACCTGCAGGGTGGATCGGCCAATACCGTTGCGGTCTACGCCAACGATTCGATCGAGTTCAGCAAGCAGTGGAAGGCCGTGGCCGGCTTGCGCTACGACCGCTACATCGCCAGCATCAGCAACTCGGTCAACTCGACCAACACGCGTGGCAACACCGCGCTGGCCAACGCCGACCAGACCGTCAACTTCACCAGCGTACGACTGGGCGGCATCTGGCAACCGACCGAGCAGCAGTCGTACTACGTTTCATACGGCACATCGTTCAACCCGTCGCTGGAGCAACTGGTGGGCACGGTGGGCCAGCAGTCGCTCGACCCGGAGAAGAACAAGGCCTATGAGGCAGGCGGCAAATGGGACCTGATGAGCGGGAACCTGTCGCTGACCTCGGCCATTTTCCGCATCACCAAGGACAACGCGCGCAGCCAGGTTGACGCCACCACCTATGCACTGACCGGCAAGATCCAGGTCGACGGCTTCCGTGCGGGCGTTACCGGACGCATCACGCCCAAGTGGCAGGTCTTTGCCGGCTATACCTACCTCGATGGCGAGATCAAGGAAGGCATCGCCGCCGGCACCCAGGGCAAGGTGCCGACCAACACGCCGAAGCACACGGCCACGGCATGGACCAGCTATGCGATCCTGCCAAGCTGGGAAATTGGCGGCGGCGCGTTCTATATGTCACAGCGCTACGCCAACAATACCAATACGGTTCAGGTTGGCGGCTTTGTACGCTGGGACGGCATGATCGCGTACCACCAGCCCAAGTACGACGTTCGCCTGAATCTGTTCAACATCTTCGACAAGAAGTATTACGATGCGCTGATCCAGTCGGACGGTGGCCGGTCGGTACCGGGCACGGGCCGTACCGCGATGCTGTCGTTCACCTATCGTATGTAAGCGCAGCCGGGGCCGCACGCGGGACGTGCCATCCCGGCGGCCCCAACCGGATTGCATTGATGCTGGTTCGTATTCCAAAGGTTCTCGGCGCCGAACAGGTGGCCATGGTGCTCCAGCAACTCGAACACGCAGGCGATGCCTGGGTGGATGGCCGCGTATCCGCCGGCTACTCGGGTGCGCCGGTGAAGTTCAACCAGCAGATCGACGAACGGTCCGAGGTGGCGGCGCAATGCCAGCACCTGATCCTTGCGGCGCTGGAGCGCCATCCGCTATTTATCAGTGCGGTGCTGCCGAACATTGTCTATCCGCCGATGTTCAACCGCTACAGCGAGGGCATGACCTTCGGCGCGCATGTCGATGGCGGGGTGCGGATCCATCCTCACAACGGGCGCAAGCTGCGTACCGACGTCTCGGCCACGCTGTTCCTGTCCGACCCGGCCAGCTATGACGGCGGCGAACTCCAGGTCGAAGACACCTACGGCGTGCATTCGGTGAAGCTGGCGGCCGGCGACATGGTGATCTATCCCGCCACGAGCCTGCACCAGGTAACGCCGATCAAGCGCGGCACGCGTATCGCGAGCTTCTTCTGGATCCAGAGCCTGATCCGCGACGATGGCCACCGCACGTTGCTGTTCGACATGGACAACGCCATCCAGACACTGAACCAGACCAACGCCGACGAACGCGCGCGCCGCAGCCTGGTCGGCTGCTATCACAACCTGCTGCGCCAGTGGAGCGAGACCTGAGCGCTCCCGAGGCTGGCCTAGCCGAACTGCTCGGCCAGCGCCTGCCGGGCCTGGCTGACGAACTCCCCCTCGCCACGCCGCGCACCTAATAGATAGAACTCGGCCGACGGCAACGCAGGCAGTTTCCAGCCGGCGATACCAGCCGCATCGAGCGGCATCACACCCGGACCGATTGCCGAGGCATTGAGGCAAGACACCCCGAGCCCGGCAGCCAGCGCCAGATGCAAACCCGCAACGCCCGAAGCCGAATGGGCGATCTCGAACAAGCGCTTGCGGCGCATCAGCAGTTGCACCACGAACTGATGCATCGAACACGTATCGGGCAACAGCACGAGCGGCAACGTTACCTGAGGATCCTCGGCAATTTCCGGCGCAGCTACCCAGGCCAGCGCCTCGCGGCGCAGCACGATGCCGCCCCGCGTGCCAATTGGTGCGCCGGCCTTGCCGCGGTCCGCGGCGCGGGCGCCAATCAGCCGCATGCTCAGGCCGATATCGAAGGCATCCAGTTCGGAGGCGGCTTCGATCGCCGCACTCTTCATTACCGTGACGTGAAGCTTCAGGTATGGATAGCGGTCACGCAGGCGCCGCAGCATGCCGGCGATTTCTCCGGGACGAAAGTAGTCTGTCACCGCCAGCCGCAACTCACCGTCGAGTGACTGTCCGCGCAGCTCCGCCAGGGCCAGCTCGTTCAGCGACAGGATGCGCCGCGCATAGTCCAGCAAGCGTGCGCCCGCTGGCGTCACCGCGGCGCCCTTCTTGCCACGCGTCAGCAATGGCACCCCGGCGCGCTCCTCCAGTTTGCGCAGCTGCTCGCTGACCGACGACTGTGACAGGAACAACCTCGGCGCCGCAGCCGACAGGCTGCCGCTATCCGCCACGGTTACAAACGTCTTGAGCTGGTCTGTCTCGAATCCGCGCATATTGCTTTTCCCTTCGGTTTATCCGATGGATGGTATCGAATATTCCCGCTTTTCCGATGGACATACTACACCTACCATGGCATCACCGCAGCCGCACTACCGCGCGCCGCAAACGAGAAAACCGATCCATACAGGAGCCTGTCATGCCCCACGTATCCCTGCAGATTTCCGGCCATCCCGATACCGAACTGATGCGCCGCGCCGTGGCAACCGTTGGCGAACTGACCCAACGCGTACTGGGCAAGGAAGCCCCGGTGATCGCCACCACGGTGACGTTCATCCCGCGCGAACAATGGTTCATTGGCGGCAAGCCGCTGTCCGAATACGACAAGGGGCGCAACGCGTTCCAGCTCGATATCAGCGTGACCGACGAAACCAACACCAAGGCCGAGAAGGCGGAATACCTGAAACAGGCGTTTGCCGCGCTGTCCGAAGTCATCGGCGATGTCAACGAGGTGTCGTACATCTACGTGATCGATGCGCGCGCGGCGGCCTATGGTTACGGCGGCAAGACGCAGGAATTCCGGCACCAGCACCGTTGAGCCGGGGGTGCTACGCGGGCGGCGTGCTTGTACTCGATGGCGATGTTCACTAGTGTGGAGGGTTGATCCCTCCAACCCGGAGACATCTCGTCAACTACCCCGGCCTAAAAGTCGGAGCTTGAAAGGCAACTGAAAAGCTCGGGTTGACCAGGCAAAGCGGTAGCCAA
>NZ_DBHKYV010000079.1:0-5510 GCF_057315035.1 Cupriavidus sp.
GCGTGGCCCGCATCACGGCCGCCACGGCGCCGGTCATCGCCATCCCCACCACGGCCGGCACCGGCAGCGAGGTGGGCCGCGGCGCCGTGCTGATCCTCGACGATGGCCGCAAGGTAGGCGTACTGTCTCCGCACATCGTGCCGCGCGTGGCGATCTGCGACCCCGAACTGACGCTGGGCCTGCCGCCCGGTCTGACCGCGGCCACGGGCATGGATGCCATCGCACATTGCATGGAAACCTTCATGGCCCCCGCCTTCAATCCGCCGGCGGACGGCATTGCCCTCGACGGCCTGCGCCGCGGCTGGCAGCACATCGAACTCGCGCAACGCGAGCCGCAGAACCGCGCCGCGCGCCTGGCAATGATGAGCGCCTCGACCCAGGGGGCGCTGGCCTTCCAGAAAGGGCTAGGGTGCGTGCACAGCCTGAGCCATGCGCTCGGCGGCCTGATGCCAAACCTGCATCACGGCACGCTCAACGCCGTGCTGCTGCCCGCTGTCATCCGCTTCAACGCCCAGGCGCCTTCGATGCGTGACGAAGACCGCCTGGCACGGATGGCGCAAGCGATGGGCATTGGCGGCGCCGACGATGTCGATACGGCCATCGTCGAGAAGAACCGCCGGCTCGGCTTGCCTGACGGGCTGGCGCAGATGGGTGTGGACCCGGCGCTGTTCCCGCGCGTGATTGCCTATGCGCTGGCCGATCACTGCCACAAGACCAACCCGCGCATTGCCAGCGAAGGTGACTACATGGCGATGCTGACCGAATCGCTCTGACCGCGCTGTTGATGCTGGTCGGGGTTACGCCCTGACAACGCTGCAAGCAGGGGCCCGACGGCCCCGACGGCGACCGCCACCCCAGACATCCAATCGATGTGGCGGCGCCATTCATCACCCCAGGAGACAACCACCATGAAACACGCTATCTCGCATATCGTGCTGGCCGCGCTTTTGTCTATCGCCAGCGCGGCGGGCGCCCAGACCGTCAAGCTACGCTTCGCACATACGGTGCCGGAGTCCGACTCCCAGCATCTTGCTGCGCTCTCGTTCAGCGAGAAGGTCAAGGCCCGCACCGGCGGCGCGGTCGAGATCCAGGTCTTTGCCAATAGCCAGCTTGGCAACGACACCTCGCTGGTGACCGGTGTGCGCAGCGGCACCATCGACATCGGCGCCACGGGCAACCCGTTCGTCACCGGACTGGCACCCCGGCTCAACGTGCTGGACCTGCCTTACCAGTTCGAGGACGGCCCCGGCGCCTACCGGGTGCTGGACGGCGCTGTCGGCCGCTCGCTGCTCGACGAACTAAGCGCCCACCGCATCAAGGGCCTCGCGTTCTGGGAAATCGGCTTCCGTAGCCTGGGCAACAACAAGCGGCCGGTCCAGCGCGCCGAGGACATTCGTGGCCTGAAGATCCGCACCACGCCTAACCCATCCCATATCAAGGCATTCCAGCTGCTGGGCGCCAGCCCCCAGCCAATGCCGTTCGCCGAGGTGTTCGGCGCACTGGAATCCGGCGCCGTCGATGGCCAGGAGAATCCGCCCACGCTGATGGTGTCGGCAAAGCTCTACGAGGTGCAGAAGTACATGTCGCTGACGCGGCATGCCTATACGGCGCTGGTGGTGCTGATGAACAAGGCGAAGTTCGATTCGCTCAAGCCCGAATATCAGAAGGTACTGCTGGAGGAGGCCGCCGCGGCCGCCACCTACCAGCGCAAGCTCAACGCCGACAACGAGCGCGCGGCCATTGCCCAATTGCGTGCGAAGGGTGTGCAGGTCAACGAGCACCCTGACAACGACAGCATCCGCAAGGTTGTGCGCGAAGAAACTCGCCAACTGTTCGTGCAGAAGAACGGTGACGCCGGCGGCGCCATCCTGCGCGCGATCGAGACGCAGCGTTGATGCGCATCACAGCGCAAAGGAGTGGCGCCATGACCAACCGCCCCGACGCCATCGTCGATGCCCATCATCACCTCTGGCACCTCGGTGCCGGCCGCTATCCGTGGCTGCAGGATCGCTACGACCCGCAGGCTTTCTTCCTTGGCGACTACGCGGCACTGCGTCGCGACTTCGCCGCGCAGGACTACCTGGCGCACTGGCAGGGGGTGCGCGTGGATGGCACGGTCCATGTGGAAGCCGAGCGTGATCGCGCGGAGTCGCTGGCGGAAACGGTCTGGCTTCATGAACAGCATGCCCGCCACGGCTTTCCGAACGCCGTAGTGGCCCATGTCGATCTGCTGGACACCGACCACGCTGCCCATCTGCGGGCGCAATTGCGCTATCCGCTGGTACGCGGCGTACGTTGCAAGCCGCGCATTGCCGCCAATGCCACGGCCGATGCCACGCCCGATGTGCGGCACGAACCAGGCACGCTGCGGGATCCACGCTGGCGGGCCGGTCTCGAAGCCCTGGCCGCGCACGGACTGGCGTGGGACCTGCGCGTGCCGTTCTGGCACCTGGAGGAGGCCGCCGACCTGATCGGCGCCGTGCCTGGCCTGAAGGTAGCGGTGGAACACACCGGACTGCCGTGGGACCGCTCGGAATCCGGCCTGTCGCAATGGCTGCGCGGGATGCGCGCGCTGGCCAGCTTGCCCGACGTTCACGTGAAGTTGTCGGAGTTCGGCCTGCCCCACGCGCCGTGGCACCGCGCCGACAACGTGCGAGTGATCCGCCTCGCCATCGACACCTTCGGCGCCGGGCGCTGCATGTTCGCCAGCAACCTGCCCGTGTCGGGGCTGCGCACCGACATTGACGAAGTCATCGCCACCATGAGCCAGGCCATGGCAGACCTCGATGCCGAACAGGCGCGCGGCATCTGGCGCGACAACGCCATGGCTTTCTATCGCATCACGCTCGACGACACGGCGCCGCACGCGGCAAGCGACGGCCGGCCATCGGCAGCTTCAACAGGAGTGCAAGCATGAACCGCCTCACCCTTCGTATCGCCCATGGCGCCATGGTCGTCCTGATGGTCGCCATGATCGGGCTCGTCTTCGGCAATGTGGTGCTGCGCTATGTGTTCAACACCGGCATCGCCTTCTCGGAAGAAGCCTCGCGCTTCCTGTTCATGTGGCTAACGCTGCTGGGCGCGCTGCTGGTCATGTACGACCGCGCACACCTTGGCATGAATACCGTCGTGGCACGCCTTGGCCCGGGCAGCCAGCGCCTGTGCCGCCTGCTGGCCGATGCCGGTGCGCTGGCCTGCTGCCTGCTGCTGACTCATGGCGCGTGGCAGATCGTGGAGATCGGCATGGACGACCGCGCGCCTGTTACCGGCATCCCGCTCGGCCTGGTCTACGCGTGTTTGCTGCTCTGCGCCGCGGGCATGGCGGCGATGTTGGCGTGGTCGCTCTGGCGGCTCGTCAGCGGCCGCATGGCGCTGGGCGAACTGGTGCCGCAATCGGGCACCAGCGGCGAATAACAGAACGGAGCACGGATCATGACCATTTTTGTCTTTGTCGGCTCGCTGCTGGGCGCCATGGCGCTCGGCATGCCGATTGCATTTGCATTGCTGGCCTCGGGGGTGGCGTTGATGCTGCATCTGGGTAACTTCGACACGCAGATCCTGGCCCAGACGATGCTCGAGGGCGTCAACAACTACCCGCTGATGGCCGTGCCGTTCTTCATGCTGGCGGGAGAGTTGATGAATGCCGGCGGCTTGTCGCGGCGCATCGTACGCGTGGCCGATGCCGCGGTCGGCCACGTGCGCGGCGGCCTGGGCTACGTCGCGATCATCGCGGCCACAGTGGTCGCCAGCATTTCCGGGTCTGCGGTGGCCGATACCGCCGCCGTGGCCGCACTGCTGATACCGATGATGCGCAACGCCGGCTACAACGTTCCGCGCGCGGCGGGCCTGATCGCCGCGGGCGGCATCATAGCGCCGGTGATTCCCCCGTCGATCGCCATCGTCGTGTTCGGGGTCGTCGCGCAGATCTCGATCACCAAGCTGTTCCTGGCTGGCATCGCACCGGGCGCGATGATGGCCCTGACGCTGGCCGCCACGTGGTACGTCTGCGCCCGCAAGGAAGACCTGGCGCCCGTGGAACCGTTCTCGGCCATCCGGCTGCTGCGCGCGCTGCGCGAGGGCATCTGGGCCTTGGTGCTGCCGGTGGTCATCATCGGGGGCATGAAGATCGGCGCCTTCACCCCAACCGAGGCCGCCGTGGTAGCCGTGGTGTATGCGATGGCGGTGGGGCGGCTGGTCTACGGCGAACTCGCCATGCGCAAGGTTCCCGACCTGATCGTCACGGCTGCCAAGACGTCCGGCACGGTACTGTTCCTGGTGGCATGCGCACTGGTTTCCGCATGGCTTATCACGATCGCCAACATTCCCGCGCAGGTGACCGCGCTGCTGGAGCCGTTCATCGGCAACAAGATCCTGCTGATGTTCATCATCATGTTGCTGGTGATCGTGGTGGGCACGGCGCTCGATTTGATGCCCACCGTGCTGATCATGACGCCGATCCTGATGCCGGTCATCACCAAGGCGGGCATCGATCCGGTCTACTTCGGCGTGATGTTCGTGCTCAACAACGCCATCGGCCTGTTGACGCCACCGGTCGGCACAGTCCTCAACGTGGTGGCCGGCACCTCGCATTGCAGCCTGGACAGCGTGATCGGCGGTGTCTGGCCCTTCCTGCTGAGCCTGACCGCGCTGATGTTCCTGTTCGTGCTGTTCCCACAACTGATCCTGGTGCCGGCCGCATGGCTGCACTGAGCCCCGACCTTTGACAAACCATCACAACGAGGAGATCGAGATGAACACTATCACTGCACGCGCCCCTGTACGCCTGCCGCTATGGCTGGCGAGCGCTGCGCTTGTCACGGCCGCCATGACCGCTTTTCACCCGGCCCAGGCACAGACCGCGACCCCGGCCGGCTGCAATGGCATGCTGCGCGTGGAGCCCGAGAACAAGAACTACCCGAACGTGCCGCGCTATATCAAGACGCCGACAGGCTACCTGCTGGTGCTGCGCATGGGCGACAACGTCCTGGACCGGCTGGCGGCCTTCGCCGAGTGCGAGAAGATTCCAAGCGCAAGCCTCTCGGCCATCGGCTTCGCCAACGTGACGTTCGGGTTCTGGGACGCTGGCAAGCAGCAATTCAACCCCAAGACCTATCGCGATGTGGAAATGGCCAGCGTGGTCGGCAGCGTGGCCTGGAAGGAAGGCAAGCCATCGATCCATATCCATGGCGTGGCCGGCGATGGCAAGTTCGATACCTACGGCGGGCACATTCTGGCCATGGAGGTAGGCACGGGATCGCTCGAAGTGACCATCGCCGTGCACGGGCAGAAACTTGAGCGCGCGATTGATCCGCTGATCGGCGCCAATGTGCTGCAGCTATCCCGCGAGTAAATGCCGGCAGTTCAAACCGCCGCCAGGTTGCCGCCCCATTGGGTCGGGTGGACGTTGAGTGCGACCTTGCCCAGATCGACGCCAACGATCTTGTTGTTGTTGAAGGCGGCAACGTTCACTTGCTGAAGCTGCTGCACGCTCTGGTTGATATTGATGTTGA
>NZ_DBHKYV010000080.1:0-4599 GCF_057315035.1 Cupriavidus sp.
TCTATCTCAAAACGGAACCAATCGTTCCGAAAAGTGTTGGTGAGCGAAATGTAGGGCGACATCCCCCGATGGTCAATAGGGAAAATAAGTAAACGGAATGTTTTGTATAAAAAAACGGAACCGGTCTATGATGACTCCATGCCTGGCCATGCCCGGCATTGGCCCGATGGAGGAGATCAGAAGTGATGGAGATGACGAGCGGCAAACCGGATCGGCAGGTATCCGCGCGCAGTGTGTTTGGTATCGATACGGGACTGATGGTGCCCGCGTTCAGTGAGCGCGATGACCACGTACCCGAGGTGGACGAGGCCTACAAGTTTGATCGCGATGTGACGCTGGCCATCCTGGCGGGCTTTACCAACAACCGCCGTGTGATGGTGCAGGGGCTGCATGGCACTGGTAAATCGACGCATATCGAACAGGTGGCGGCGCGCCTGAACTGGCCATGTGTGCGGGTCAATCTGGACGGGCATATCAGTCGCCTGGACCTGGTGGGCAGGGATGCCATCGTGGTGCGCGACGGGCTCCAGGTGACCGAATTCCAGGAAGGCATCGTGCCGTGGGCGCTGCAACGCCCGGTGGCGCTGATCTTCGACGAATACGATGCGGGCCGTCCGGACGTGATGTTCGTGATCCAGCGCGTGCTCGAGCGCGATGGCAAGTTCACGCTGCTCGACCAGAATCGCGTGATCCAGCCGCATCCCTGTTTCAGGATGTTTGCCACCAGCAATACGGTGGGACTGGGCAACCTGAACGGCCTGTATCACGGCACGCAAACACTGAACCACGCGCAGCTCGATCGCTGGAATGTGATTGCCACCCTCGACTACCTGCGCCGTGACCAGGAGGTGGATATCGTCACGGCGCGCGTGCCCGAACTGAATGATGCCGCGGGGCGCGAGTTGGTGGACGCGATGGTTGCCGTGGCCGAACTGACGCGCAAGGGCTTTGCGTGCGGCGATATCGCGGCGCTGATGTCGCCGCGCACGGTGATTAGTTGGGCCGAGAACTGCCAGATATTTCGCGATCCGGCACTGGCGTTCCGCCTGAGCTTTCTCAACAAGTGCGATGAAACCGAGCGTCCCATCGTCGCGGAGTACTTCCAGCGCGCCTTCGGACGCGACCTGGACGGTGTACGGCGGGACCCCGATGCCGTCACGCCGGAGCGCATGGGATGACTACGGACCGCCAAGTCGCGCGACAGTTACAGCGACGGGAAAGACTGTGCGCAGCCGCCGTGCGCGCGCTGACCGGCGATGCAGGCTTGCATTATCGCGATGGACGCCTGTGCCGGAACCTGCGTCCGTTGCCGCTCCACGCGCCGCATTTGCGCCCGGAAACACCCTTCGACGATCTCGATGCGCAACGCGGCGGCGCCGATGCGGCCGCGTTGCGTCTGCGGTATGGCGACCTGGATCTGCATCGCAGTCTGCGCCCCGCGGACCCGGTCCAGCGTCTGCTGTTTGAACTGCTGGAGCAACTGCGGTGTGAGTCGCTGGTGCCCGCGGGTATGGCGGGTGTGCGTCAAAACATCCGGCATCGTTTCGAGGCGTGGTCCAGCGCATTCCACCGCTCGGGATGGGTCGACAGTCATCTTGGCATCCTGCTCTACACCGCCACGCAAGTGGCGTGGTCGCGCCTGACGGGATGGCCGGTACTGGAAGCCACCGAGGATCTTATCGAAGCCACCCGCGCGGCCGTGGTGCCAATATTGGGCACGGCACTGGCCGGCATGCGCCGCCATCGCGCCGACCAGCGCGCCTTTGCGGTTCATGCGCTGGCGTTTGCCGCACTGATCGGTGACATGATCGATGCTGCATCGGATGGGGCCGACAATGCAGACAATAACGACGATACGGATCAGAAGAAGTCAGCACTGCGCGCGGCATTCTCGCTGGCACTTGGCCATGACGACGATGCTGCCGACGGCATCGACACTGCAGCTACCGGCGAGAGCCGCGTGCTGGAGAATTGTGCCGACGGCTACCGCGTTTTCACGAGGCGTCATGACCGTGAAGTGTTGCCGGGCCGGCTGGTACGCCGCGCGCTGCTGGACGACTACCGCAGGCAGCTTGACCAGCGCATTGCCGCGCAAGGCATCAACGTGGGCAGGCTGGCCCGCCAACTGTCGCTAGCCCTTGCAGTGCCAACGCGCGACGGCTGGCTATCCGGCGAGGAACAGGGCCGCATCGATGGCCGCCGCCTGGCGCAGGTAGTTTGCGCGCCGGCCGAGCGACGGGTCTTCCAGCAGGAGCAGTTCCAACCCCACGCAGATAGTGCGGTCAGTTTCCTGATCGATTGCTCCGGCTCCATGAAGCAGCACGTCGAGCATGTGGCAATGCTGGTCGATATCCTGTCGCGCGCACTCGATCGTGCGGGCGTGGCCAATGAAATCCTGGGGTTTACGACCGGTGCATGGAATGGTGGACGCCCGCGCGCGGAATGGCTGGCCCGTGGCCGGCCGACCCACCCGGGGCGACTCAATGAAACCTGCCATATGGTCTTCAAGGATGCACGGACCACCTGGCGCAAGGCACGGACCGACATCGCCGCCTTGCTGAAGTTGGATCTGTTTCGCGAAGGCGTGGACGGCGAAGCCGTGGACTGGGCCTGCGTACGGCTTCGCCAGCAGGCGCAACCCCGGCGCACGCTGGTGGTGATTTCCGACGGCAGTCCTATCGACAGCGCAACCGGGCAGGCCAATGATGCGTTCTACCTCGACAACCATCTAAAGGCAGTGGTGGCCAGACAGGAGACGGCCGGTGACCTACGCATCCTGGGCCTCGGTGTCGGGCTCGACCTGAGCCCGTACTATCGTCATAGTCTTGCGGTGGACCTTGGCACACCACCGGGTATGCCGCTGCTTCAGGAAGTCGTGAACTGGCTTGGCGCACGGCGGTAGCTGGTGGTGCAAGACACGGGTCGCACCGCAAAGGGGACGATCCGTGGTCAGCGCTCAGAGGATAGCGCGGACGGCGAAGCCGTCCTTTTAGGAGTCGTCTTCTGCGTCAAACTCAACCAACGCTGATTCGAAGTCGGTGCACACGCTGGCGAAGACACCACAATGCCGTCCGTTGACGAGTGTCAATGTCTCTGCTCATCGACCACTTGTACCATGTGGCCGATGCAACGACTCCAAGCCTTTAGATTGGAACTGATGCAGGCGCTGTTCGTCTGTGTCCAATGGGGGTACAAGAACAACGCCGATCACGTCGGCGCGATCAGTATTTTAGAGCGCGGAAAGCGCTTGTTAGCCTGTGGAGAGCCGGTGCAGTCGGGCCGCTCGAAGAAGCAGGAACCCACCGAGGCGACTCAGGCCCTCGCGGCCTAGGCGCGGTAGGAATTCCCGTCGTTTAGTCGTTTAGGGCGGGGAGGATTTCAAAATAGCTGGCGGCACCCATCACCGCCAGAATCAGCATCAACTTCTCCACATCAATGTCCTGCCTAAAGCTGCATAAAACAATGGGTAAGCGTCTTATCCCTGCGCGGCCATCGCGTTGGCGCGGTTAGTCCGATTGGCCACGGCGGCTTGCTGGGCCTGGACCACGGTCACCGCCACGACGTGATAGATGTCGTCTGCGCTGCAGCCACGCGAAAGATCGTTGGCCGGATGGTTCAGACCCTGCAGCAGCGGGCCGATGGCCTTGGCACCGCCCACGCGCTCGGCCAGCTTGTAGCCAATGTTGCCGGCTTCCAGGCTGGGAAAGACCAGCACATTGGCGTGCCCCTGGACCTGCGAGTGTTCGATCTTCTTGGCGGCAATTTCGGCGACGATGGCCGCGTCGAGTTGCACGTCACCATCGATCGCCAGTGCAGGCCGGCGCGCGCGAACCTGCCGGGTGGCCTCCACTACCTTGTCGACGGCGGGATGCCGGGCGCTGCCACTGGTGGAAAACGACAGCATGGCCACCCGTGGCGGTTCCATCAGCAGGTTCGCCGCGCTATCGGCGGCGGCCAGCGCAATCTCCGCCAGTTGGGCCGCATCGGGGTCCACCACCAGTCCGCAGTCGGAGAAGATCACGCCACCCTTGATCGTGTGGAACGGCTCGCACAGCATCATCAGGAAAAAGCTCGACACCAGCCGGAACGCCGGATCGATCCCGATCAACTGGATGGCGTGCCGCACCACATCGGCGGTGGTGTGCACCGCGCCTGCCACGCATCCGTCGGCATGGTCCATGCGCACCATCAGGTTGGCAAAACATAGCGGCTTGCGTACCTCCAGCCGCGCATCGGCCAGTGTCATGCCTTTCTTGCCGCGCAGACGCACGAGTTCGGCGGCAAACGCGTCATGCCATGGCGAGGTGTCCGGATCGACGATCCGCATGCCCGCCACGTCGACGTCCACGTGACTTGCCGCCTCACGGATCCGATCGGCATTGCCCACCAGCACGATATGTGCGATGCCGTCGCGCATCGCGCGATGCGCCGCCTGCAGGACCCGCGGGTCCTCGGCTTCGCACAGCACGATGCGCCGGGGTTCCGCACGCGCACGATCGATGATGCGATGAATCGCTTTCATGATGGAAACCCTGGCTTCGGTGGATCAGACAAAGTCCTTGTACTTGTCGAGCATGCGCACGGGCTTGGCCAGCGCAT
>NZ_DBHKYV010000081.1:0-3651 GCF_057315035.1 Cupriavidus sp.
AGTTGCCTTGCGCGTCGAAATCGGTGACGGGGAACGAGAGCAGGCCTTCCGAGATAATCTGCTTCAGTTCTTGCGGTGTAGTCATGTCGCTCTTCCTGATCGCCACATGGCGAATGATGGATTGGTGTGGAACGGGGTTGGTACCTCGCTCCATCGTTGTGGATGTTTCGAGATAAGTCATCGTACAACTAACAACTTGACCATGCAAGCGATATGGGCAAAATTGAGGGAAAACCCCCGGTCGCCGGTCGCGCCAGCAGGGCGGAAAACGGGTTCGCTCCAACGGGCCGCAGTGGCCACGGCGCTATGCTTAAACGCGCGGAAATCCGCAAGGTAATTGAAAGCTAGGGGTATAGCGGCATGCACGGCGGCGGCGCAGATTGCACCGATGAGGGTAAACGCGCACTACAACGGGGGGAGCCGCTTCCCTATAATTCCAGTCGTACGACGACATATCACAAGCCGGTCCCACGCATTCCCGCATCCAGCGGTATCCGGCTGTGAGGAGACCCAGATGAACGCAACACCCACACCCGGCGCAGCCGTTGCATCCGACGCGCGCCGCACCAACGTCCGCTACTGGATCCTGGCATTGATTTTCATCGTGACCACGATCAACTACGCGGATCGTGCCACGCTGTCGATTACCGGCCCGGCCATGCGCGAGGAGTTCGGCTTCTCGGCGGTCCAGATGGGCTACATCTTCTCGGCCTTCAGCTGGGCCTACGTGATGGCGCAACTGCCGGGTGGCTGGCTGCTCGACCGGTTCGGCGCACGCCGCATCTATGCGTTCAGCATTTTCCTGTGGTCGTTCTTCACGCTGCTGCAGGGCTGGATTGGCGTGTTCGCCAGCATCGGGCAGGCCATCAGCGTACTGTTCGCGCTGCGCTTTGCCGTGGGCCTGGCCGAATCGCCGGCCTTTCCGGCCAACGCCAAGGTGGTGGCCAGCTGGTTCCCGACCGACGAGCGCGGCACCGCATCGGCCATCTTCAATGCGGCGCAGTACTTTGCCGCCGTGGTGTTCACGCCGCTGATGGCATGGATCGTCCACGCCTGGGGCTGGCACCACGTCTATCTGTGGATGGGCATCATGGGCATGCTGCTGGCAATGGTGTGGCTCAAGGTCATGCGCAGCCCGGCAACCCATCCGGGCGTGAACCAGGCCGAACTCGACCACATCACGCAGGGCGGCGGGCTGATCCATATGGGCGAAGGCGAGGGCCAGGCCAGCAAGGGCAAGAACCCCGCGGGCTGGTTCTATGCGAAGCAGTTGTTGACCAACCGCATGCTGGCCGGTGTGTACCTGGGCCAGTACTGCATCAACGTGCTGACGTACTTCTTCCTCACGTGGTTCCCGGTGTACCTGGTACAGGCACGCGGCATGTCGATCCTGAAGGCTGGTTTCGTGGCATCGCTGCCGGCGATCTGCGGTTTCCTCGGTGGCGTGCTGGGCGGCGTGATCTCCGACGCGCTGCTGCGTCGCGGTCACTCGCTGACGGTGGCCCGCAAGGTGCCGATCGTGGCCGGCATGCTGCTGTCCGTGACGATGGTGGCCTGCAACTACGTGGATGCCGAGTGGCTGGTGGTGGCAATCATGGCGCTGGCTTTCTTCGGCAAGGGTATTGGCGCACTGGGCTGGGCCGTGGTGGCCGATACGGCGCCGAAGGAAGTGATTGGCCTCGCCGGCAGCATTTTCAATACGTTTGGCAACATCGCCGGCATCGTGACGCCGATCGTGATCGGCTATATCCTGAGCACCACGGGCTCGTTCAATGGCGCACTGGTGTTCGTGGGCGTCAACGCACTGGTCTGCGTGCTGAGCTACCTGGTGATCGTCAAGGACATTCGCCGCGTCGAACTGAAGCACCCCCAATAAAGAAGGAATCCCCATCATGTCGGACTTGTCGGTACAGAATGCCAAGACGGCTCCCGCGCCGCTGTACATTCGCATCCATGCCAATGACAACGTGGCCATCGTCGCCAACGACGGCGGCCTGCCGGCCGGCACGGTGTTCCCGTGCGGCCTGACCCTGGTGGAGCACGTGCCGCAGGGCCACAAGGTGGCGCTGGTCGACCTGAAGCAGGGCGACGCGGTAACCCGCTACAACGTGACCATCGGCTATACGCTGAAGGATCTGCCGGCCGGCAGCTGGGTCAACGAGCGCGTGATCGAAATGCCGGTGGCCCCGGGCCTGACCGACCTGCCGATCGGCACGCGCCTGCCCGAACCGCTGCCGCCGCTCGAAGGCTATACGTTCGAAGGTTTCCGCAATCCGGACGGCTCGGTGGGCACGCGCAACATCCTGGCCATCACCACCACGGTGCAGTGCGTATCGGGCGTGGTCGAACACGCGGTGCGCCGCATCAAGGCCGAACTGCTGCCCAAGTATCCGAATGTCGATGACGTGATCGGGCTCGAGCACACCTATGGCTGCGGCGTGGCCATCGATGCTCCCGATGCCATCGTACCGATCCGCACGCTGCGCAATATTGCCCTGAACCCGAACTTTGGCGGCACCGCCATGATGGTCAGCCTGGGCTGCGAAAAGCTGCAGCCTGAGCGCCTGATGCCGCCGGGCACGATCCCGATCCAGACCGGCGCCGGCGAGGTGCAGGTGGGCGTGGTTTGCCTGCAGGACGACAAGCACGTGGGCTTCGGCTCGATGATCGACTCGATCATGGAGATGGCCACGGTCCATCTGGAAACGCTCAATGCCCGCAAGCGCGAAACGGTACCGGTATCGGAACTGGTGGTGGGCGTGCAGTGCGGCGGCAGCGACGCGTTCTCTGGCGTCACGGCCAATCCGGCCGTAGGGTTTGCCACGGACCTGCTGGTGCGTGCCGGCGCCACGGTGATGTTCTCGGAAGTGACCGAAGTCCGCGACGGCATCGACCAGCTGACCTCGCGCGCGGCCACGCCGGAAGTGGCCGAGGCCATGATTCGCGAGATGGACTGGTACGACAAATACCTGGACCGCGGCCGCGTGGACCGCAGTGCCAACACCACGCCGGGCAACAAGAAGGGCGGCCTGTCGAATATCGTGGAAAAGGCGATGGGCTCGATCGTCAAGTCGGGCAGCGCGCCGATTACTGGCGTGGTGTCGCCGGGCGAAAAGGTCAAGTCGAAGGGCCTGATCTATGCCGCCACGCCGGCCAGCGACTTTATCTGCGGCACGCTGCAACTGGCGGCCGGCATGAACCTGCACGTGTTCACCACGGGCCGCGGTACGCCGTACGGGCTGGCCGAGGTGCCGGTGATCAAGGTGGCCACGCGCAGCGATCTGGCACGCCGCTGGCATGACCTGATGGATGTCAACGCGGGTCGCATCGCCACCGGCGAAGCCACAATCGAGGACGTGGGCTGGGAACTGTTCCGCCTGATGATCGACGTGGCCAGCGGCCGCAAGAAGACCTGGGCCGAGCACCACGGCCTGTACAACTCGCTGGCACTGTTCAACCCGGCCCCGGTGACCTGAAGGTTGGTTTACTCCCCTCTCCCGCATGGCGGGAGAGGGGCGGGGGAGAGGGCGGGCGATTCAAGACGCGATGTCGGCCAATTGAACCACTGGCCCTCTCCCCCAACCCCTCTCCCGCGCGCGGGAGAGGGGAGTGTGGTGGTCAAGTTTTTTCAGACAGGTACTAAGGTTGTCT
>NZ_DBHKYV010000082.1:0-2854 GCF_057315035.1 Cupriavidus sp.
GCTACCGTCCGAGCCCGTGGCTGTGGCGCCGTGCCGGACTTGGCCTGTCGCTGCTCGCGACAGAAGCCTGACGTCGCGGGACGGGCACGATCTTGCAACTCCTTCTTTCCGGCTCACGAAGTAATCGCCTCCAGGTTCGCGGGCTGCGCTTTCCATTCCCGGTGGCGGCAGAAATCGAGTGCGGTGAATGCGCGGTATGGTTGCCCGGAGAAATGCGCGACCCTGACGCGCTTGCGCCGGAATGGATCCCTCCGCTAGAGCTGGTCAATGTGAGGGTGGCGTTGGACTCTCGCGTATCGTTTCGTCGACTGCTTCCGCCGCATCCCCACGCTGCGCCGCAGTGGGCGCGTTCACGCGACAAGCCGGTTACCGCCGCGCTGTCCCTGGCCGTCTTTGGGCGCCCCGATGCGGCGTGGCACGCCGGCGCGGCCACGCTGACGCTCGGCCTCAAGAGCAGTGCATCGTTGTCTCGTCGACTGCTCAAGGAGGGCGAGTGCCTGCGCGATATCGTGGTCACTCAGCGTCTGATGCGCGTACTGTTCGATCTTGCCGACGGCAAGCCCCTTTCGCTTGCCCCACATCGCTACGGCTTTCCAGATCGATGCCGTCTGGAGAACGCCCTCTTCGACCGGTTTCGCCTGGTACCTGACTTGCTTACTCAGCCACCGGCGGGAATTGACCGGGCAGCCTGACGCTGCCGTCCTATCTCTCCCGAAAGCAAAAAGTCCTGTTGCCAAATCGGCAACAGGACTTTCTTGCAGGACAGCGCGCGTTCTTCAACAACGATTGCGACGATGCGTCAGCCAGTCATGGAGCGCGCCAACAACGCCACGCCGGAATCCAAGGACACACAGGATGAAGATGACACCGGTCACCAGTGTCACCGACTCGCCCAGTGACGCGAGCCATTCCACACCCGTCACGTTTGCAACCGCCGCGCCGATTTCACCGAGCTTGTTTTCCAGCAAGACGATGACTATGGCACCAACCACCGGACCACTGAGCGTCCCCATGCCGCCGACTAGCGTCATCAAGATGACCGCGCCCGACATCGTCCAATGAACGTCCGACAGCGTCGCAAAGCCCAGCACCAGCGCCTTCATCGATCCCGCCAGGCCTGCAAGTACCGCCGACAGCACGAACGCCATCAGTTTGAAGCGATCCGTGCTGTAGCCGAGCGAGATCGCGCGACCCTCGTTCTCTTTCACAGCGCGCAGCAGCTGGCCGAACGGTGAACTGACGATGCGCGCGACAAGCGCCATCGCCGCCAGGAACAGCACCACCACCAGATAGTAAAGCGCCAAGTCCGAAGACATGTCGATCCAGCCAAACAGCGCGCCACGCGGCACCCCCTGCAAACCGTCCTCGCCACCCGTCTGCGGCGTCTGCAGGCATACGAAGAAGAACATCTGCGCCAAGGCCAGCGTGATCATCGCGAAGTAGATGCCTTGCCGGCGAATGGCCAGCAAGCCCATTACCAACCCGATCCCGGCGGCCGTCAGCACGCCGGCAAGCAGACTTGCTTCGGTACTGAATTGCCAATGCTTGGCTGCATAGCCCGCGACATAACCCGCACCTCCAAAGAACGCCGCATGCCCGAAGGACAGCAACCCGGTGTAGCCAAGCAGCAGATTGAACGACGCCGCGAATAGCGCGAAACACAGGATCTTCATGACGAAGACCGGATATACCCCCGCATAAGGAGCCACCAGCAATGCTGCCGCCAGGGCGATGCCCACATACGTCGATGCGCGGGTCCGGATGAACGGCTTGCCAGATTGCGTCAGGGTCGAAGAGAGAGAAACTTCAGTCATCACTTTTCCTTGCCAAACAATCCCGCCGGTCGCAGCAGGAGAACTATGACCATCACCACGAACACCACGGTCGAAGACGCTTCCGGATAGACCACCTTGGTCAAGCCTTCGATCACCCCCAGGCCTAGTCCGGTCACGACGGCGCCCAGAATCGAACCCATGCCGCCGATCACCACCACGGCGAACACGACGATGATCAGGTTCTGGCCCATCAGTGGCGAGACCTGAATCACCGGCGCGGCCAGTACGCCCGCGAACGCGGCCAGTGCCACGCCGAAGCCGTAGGTCAGCGTCACCATCAGCGGCACGTTGACGCCGAATGCTTCAACGATCTTGGGGTTCTCCGTTCCCGCACGCAGGTACGCACCGAGCTTGGTCTTCTCTATGGTGTACCAGGTGGCCACGCAGACGCTCAGCGACGCCACGACGACCCATGCGCGATAGTTCGGCAGGATCATGAATCCGACGTCGCTGGCACCTTGGAGCACCTCGGGCGCGGAGTATGGCAGACCCGAAACGCCATAGACCGAACGCAGCACGCCTTCGATGACGAGCGTAATCCCAAGAGTCAACAGCAAGCCGTAGATGTGGTCGAGCTTGTAGATCCAGCGCAGCATCGTCTTCTCGATGACCACGCCAAGCACCGCCACCGCGAGCGGCGAGAGCACCAGCATCACCCAGTAGTTGAGCCCCGCGTACTCCATGCCGGCCCATGCCAGTACCGCCCCCAGCATGAAGAGCGCACCATGCGCGAAGTTGATCACGTTGAGCAGACCGAAGATCACGGCCAGCCCAAGGCTCAGCATGGCGTAGAACGCGCCATTGACCAGCCCCAGCAGCAGCTGGGACAGCAGCGCCGGCAGGGGAATTCCGATATCAAAAGTCATTGCATTCCCTATGTCGTTACACGCCAAGCAGTTCGTTGAGCACCGGCATCTTGGCCTGCAACTCGTCGGCGGCGAAGCGCTCGACAATGGCACCGTGCTCCATCACGTAGAAGCGGTCGGCCAGCGGCGCGGCAAAGCGGAAGTTCTGCTCCA
>NZ_DBHKYV010000083.1:0-2555 GCF_057315035.1 Cupriavidus sp.
TTCTCAAACTCTGGTCTTTGAACTACTCGTTTGTCGGAATGAGTCTGCACCTACAGACTTGGTCTGCCGGCAGAGTGCTCGACCTTTTGGAAAACGCAAATGTTCAATTCAACGCAGCAGACCACTTCCTCCCTCACCGACCTGACCAGATCGATCGACCGGATTCTTGATGGGTCGGGACAACCCGACATTCGGGCCATCAAGAACGCCATCCAGCACGCCTTCAGCACGGAAAACTGGATTCCCGTCGAGATGCGCAAACCCAATATCGACAGCTACGCGCGCCACGTCCTCCACAGCGATCAGCGACGCCGCTACACGCTTCTGGCCTTGGTGTGGAACGAAGGTCAGATGAGTCCGGTTCATGCACACCACACCTGGTGCGCCTATTCGGTGGTGTCCGGCGAGCTATTCGAAGAGCAATTCGCGTACGACCTTGACTCCCATGCCGCGGTAGCCCGTGGCGGCGCGCCAAGGGAGAAAGGAGACGGCGCATACGGGCCGGCAGGCTTGAATCAAATTCATCGCATTCGCAACGCGCGGCGCGAGACCGCCATGTCAGTGCATGTTTATGGCGTCCCTGCAACGGAGTTGAGCAGCGGTGTCAATAACGTCCTGCGCATGGTTGAACCTGCCACCGTCTAAGGGAGCCCTCGTCATGAAGCTTGATCATTGGAAACGCATCGAAAACACCCTGCGTGGCGACGCGAGCGAATCAGTCCCGGTCTCCCTGTGGCGCCACTTTCCCGTAGAGGATATGGATGCCGGTATGCTTGCCCGGCGCACGGTGGAGTGGCAGGAAAAATGGGGATTCGATTTTGTCAAATTCATGCCCCCTGGCACATACAGCGTCGAAGACTGGGGCGCGACAACGGAGTATGCGGGCGCCAAGAACGGCGCGCGAGTCGTATCTGACCCACCCGTCAAACACACCGAAGACTGGGCCAAAATCCGGCACATTAGCGCGCGATCGGGGTCGTGGGGCCAGCAAAACACTGCGTTGGCTAAAGCCGCCCGTCATCTCAACGGTACGGCTCCCCTCCTCCAAACCGTTTTCAGCCCCTTGACGACGGCGCGCAAACTCGCGACCGAGCGGATGTTTGCCGATATCCGATGCAACCCCGAAGCTTTGGAGGCCGCGCTGCGTGTCATCACGGACGTGACCATTGAGTTCTGCATCGACGCAATTCGCGCCGGCGCTCACGGCATTTTCTTCGCCACACAACTGGCCTCCCATCGGCTCCTCACGACAGCGGAGTATGAACGCTTCGGAAGGAAGTATGACCTCGAAGTGCTGCAAGCGCTGAAAGGACATTCACGAGTCAACATGCTCCATGCGCATGGCGACGACATCATGTTTGACCTGCTATCAGACTACCCTGTGGAGTTGTTCAACTGGCATGATCGCCTTACCGACCCCGATCTGCGCCGCGCCCAAGCCAAACTGTCTCAGGTTCTCGTGGGTGGACTGAATGAGCACCAGACGCTGGTACACGGCAACCGCGAAGAGATCATGCGCGAGGTGGAAGATGCAATCGAGCAGACTGAAGGCCGCCGCCTGATCATAGGACCGGGATGCGTTCTGCCCGTCGCGACGACAGAGACTTCCATTCAGGCCGTTATGGAAGCAGCGCGCAACGGCCGTACCGTTTCCGTGTAAGTAGAATTCGAGACAAATAAGAGAACACCATGAGGAGACACGCCATGTGGAAGCTGCTTCTGAAAATCCAGGTTTCTGCGTTGTTGGTGGCCATCGGGCAATCAGGACATGCGGAACCATGGCCCGAACCCTCGAAGCCAATCAGCCTGATAGTGCCCGCCCCAGGCGGTGGCGGTACGGGTGACACGATTGCCCGCGTGTTGGCACAGCGACTCAAGCGGGAACTCAATGCAACCGTAGTCGTCGACAATCGCGGAGGCGCCAACGGTAACATTGGGGCAGCACTGGCTGCGTCGGCCAAACCAAATGGTTATACATTCCTCCTGTCATGGGCCGGCACATTGGCCGTCAACCCGAGCTTGTACCGCAAACTCCCATTCGATCCTCAGTCAAGCTTCGCGCCAGTCTCAATGGTCGCGGAAGTCCCGAACGTTCTGGTGGTCAACAACACCCTGCCCGTTAACTCGCTGGCCGAGTTCATCGCCTACGCCAAATCGCACAACGGGGAACTGAACTACGGCAGCTCGGGAAATGGAAGCTCCATGCGCCTGGCAGGCGAACTATTCGACCGGGAGACTGGCGTGCAAATGACCCACGTTCCTTACAGCGCGCCGGGAACCGCCACGACAAATCTTCTTGCCAATGACATTCAGGCGATGTTCCAGCTTGTGCCGGGCATTGTCGGCCAAGTGAAGGCCAACAAGGTCAAAGCCTTGGCAATCATGTCGACCAAGCGGTCTCCAGCATTGCCGGACGTTCCCACGACGACGGAACTGGGACACCCCTCCCTGCTGTCATCGACGTGGTTTGCGGTGCTGGCGCCAAAAGGTACACCGGAGCGTAAGCGCCCGGTGAACCCGTCTTGAAGGGAAGCAGGAGAGCAAGGAGCATCGTG
>NZ_DBHKYV010000084.1:0-1651 GCF_057315035.1 Cupriavidus sp.
ATCGCCGGAGACCTGGACCCGGCGCGCCTATCGCAACCTGATCTACTTCCACGAAGCCGACAAAGGTGGTCATTTCGCCGCCCGGGAACAGTCGCAGCTCTTTGCCGGGGAGCTTCGCGCGGTGTTCCGGAAGCTGCGCTAGTACTTGGGGCGTTCATGCGGAATAATGACTTCAGTCGCTTCGGGCCCGCTCAGGTCAACGGAGTCCACGCATGAGATGAATGCACAGCCGAGGGCGTCTCGAATACGGTGATGCCGTGATGCGACAGTCGGTTTTCCGGCGGTCCGGACGACAACTTGCAGGAGGCATGAAGCGATGAGCGTCGAGAGAATCGAGATCCCAGGCAGCCGCGGCGGCACGTTGGCCGGCCGGCTGGAGACGCCTGACGGGCCGGTGCGCGGTCATGCGCTGTTTGCGCACTGTTTTACCTGTGGCAAGGACAGCCTAGCCGCGTCGCGCATCGCCAGGGCATTGATGCAGCAGGGTATTGCGGTGCTGCGCTTCGACTTCACCGGAATCGGCGCCAGCGACGGTGATTTTTCCAGCACGAACTTTTCGTCGAATCTCGACGACATCGAAGCCGTCGCGACCTATATGCGGGCGCGAGCAATGGCCCCCTTACTGCTGATCGGCCATAGTCTCGGGGGCGCGGCGGTGCTGGGTGTGACGCAACGGCTGCCGGAGGTGCGGGCAGTCGTCACCGTCGCCGCACCGAGCGATCCTCGCCATGTGCTGGGATTGCTAGGCGACAAGGTGGAGAGCATCCAGGCAGAAGGTGAACTGGACGTGAAGCTTGCTGGCCGGCCGTTCCGTATGACACGACAATTCGTGGAAGATGTCTCGAATCACGCGCTGCTTGCCGACGTAGCCAGTCTTGGACGGCCATTGCTTGTGCTGCAATCGCCCACCGACGACACAGTGGATGTAACGAACGGTCTCGATATTTTCGCGGCGGCGGCGCAGCCGAAAAGCTATGTCGCGCTCGATGGCGCCGATCATCTGTTGCAGAACCGCGAGGCGGCGGCCTACGCGGCCAGCATGATCGCGGCCTGGTCGCAGCGCTATCTGCCGATCGCCGATGTGGCATCCGACGAGGCGTCGCTGGCCGAAGGGGGTGTCCAAGTGGCCGAGTCCCATCAGGGGCGCTATCAGCAGGATGTCCGCGTGGGCCGGCATGTGCTTGTCGCTGACGAACCTGCGGCGATGGGTGGCGACGATGCGGGTCCCAATCCCTACGATCTGCTCTTGGCCGGGCTCGGCGCATGCACGTCGATGACAATGCGAATGTATGCGGAGCGCAAGGGTTTACTGCTCGACCATGTCGCAGTGGAGCTCAGTCATGCGAAGGTCCATGCCGAGGACTGCGCGGCGTGCGAAAGCAAAACCGGGATGATCGATCGCATCGAACGCCGAATCCTAATCAGGGGAGCACTCACCCCGGAGCAGCGCCAGAGCTTAATGGATATCGCGGAGAAATGCCCGGTTCACCGCACACTGCATGCGGAGATCCGGATCGATACGGCGGCAACGCCCGAACAATGAACGCCAGATCGTCGCCCGTACAGACGCCGCGGCAGTAAGTAACTGCCCAAATCGGCGGCGATGAGGCGCGAGATCAGGGGCAAGGCAGACATGCGGACGGATCGGCGG